>DATEPX010000216.1:0-54877 GCA_035272945.1 Terriglobales bacterium | reverse complement strand
GCACAGTTCCGCCATGGGTTCACCCGCCAGCCGTCGAGCCACAAACTGCAGTCTTTCATCCATAACCGAACACTCCTTCCACGGCATTGCACTTCCTCCCCTGACGTGGTGAGCTTAGAAAAGTAGGCTTCTACGAGGATGGATGGGGAAGGGGACTGAATCTAAACTGTTACTAAAAGGCCTGTGATTCGCTGTCCCCTTCCCCAAACCCCATCCCCTGCGAGCCCACATTCAAGGAAAGAGTGTCACCTATGTGTCCGGTACGAAGTGTTACCTGTGTCTCGGGCCGCTCACCCGGTTTCTTGAAACTGAGGTCGTTCGCTGCTGCCTCCACGCAACTGCGTGCTCGTGCACGCGAGATCGTTCACCCGCGGCTGCGCCGAGCTCAGGGTGACGACATTCGGGGATTATGTCGTCATTCCGACAGGGTCCCGAAGAATCTGGCGCGCAGTACCGAATGTCTTTGTCCGCTTTTGGAGGTCATCGTCGGCGTGGTAGCCTTCTGAATAACAGCTTGGGGGATCCTAGTTGGCAATGTCCCTTTCATCGCTGTCGACCGCCATGGCCAAGCCTACCAATACTCCGGCAAGTCATTCTGCTGGCGAGACTTCCAAGGACAGGCCTGGGCCTCCCCAACCGCAACTTTCTGATCCGGAAGGGGTTCAATCTGATGTGAGCAGTATAGCCCTAGATCGGGGTTTGCTCTCCATGGCAGGCCTTCCGGCTTCAGGAGCGGGGGTGTCCACGGACGGCTTGAGCGATGCCGACGTCATGCTGCGGGTCAAGGCGGGCGATGAGCCAGCCTTCGACTATCTGGTGCAGAAGTATCGCCGCCCGATGGTGAGCTTTATGTACCGCATGGCCCACAACGCCGCCGCCGCAGAAGACCTGGCACAGGAAGTTTTCCTGAGAGTCTACCGCTCGCGGGGCAGCTACGAGGCGAGTGCGAAGTTTACGACCTGGCTGTATCGGATCGCGACCAATCTGGCAGTGAACCATGCGCGCGACACCCGCCATGAGCGCCCAGAAAACATGGCCAGCCTTGACGAAGCAGATGAAGAAACTGGCACCACGATGGATGTTGCCGACACTTCTCCGAACGTCGAGGAGAAACTGGTAAAACAAGAGCGCCTGAAGGCGATTCGCCAGAAAGTTGAGAACCTGCCCGAGCGGCAGCGCCAGGCGGTGCTCATGCACAAATATCAGCAGATGGATTACAAGCAGATTGGCGAAGTTTTGAACCTCAGCGAGTCGGCGACCAAGTCGCTGCTCTTCCGCGCGTACGAAACGCTGCGCGAACAGCTGAAAGAGTTTATCTAGGGGACCGTTATGAAGTGCAAGGAATTTAGCGAGTTGATGCCGGACTTGGCGTTGGGAGTGGACCAGGCCTCAGCTGAGGCTGGTGAACATCTGCGCAGTTGCACAAGCTGCGCGACCAGGCTGGATGAAATCCGCAAAACGATGTCGCTATTGGACGAGTGGCAGGCACCCGAGCCCTCGCCCTATTTCGACACCCGGCTGCAGGCACGCCTGCGCGAGGAGAAGGCCAAGACCCCGGCGGGCTGGCTGGTGTGGCTCCGCCGGCCCGCCATGGCGCTGGTGGCAACGATTCTACTGGCAGTTGGCATTACGATGTTTCGTGGCGATTTCAACAAGAAAGATTCGGGACCGATTGCAGCCTTTCCCGGAACTGCCGTAGGCGACCTGCAGCAGTTGGACAAGAATCACGATCTGTATTCCGATTTTGACGTACTCGATGATCTGGTATCGCAACAACAAGAAGACCAGACAGCAAATCCTTAACTGCTTCGTGGCGAAGGACCGGGGAATAGAGTGTTGAGCGGAAAAGCCAAAACGTCGTTGGCTCTGGTTGTCGGCCTGGTTCTGGCAGCAAGTGTTTCCCTGTCCTACTCGCAGGCGCGCCGTCAAGCCCCGAACAAAGTTGAAAACCGTCGCCCAGAAGCTCGCCCCAACCGCCCTGCGCACACCCAGGAGGAACGGCGCAGCGGACAACATGCCGGCGCCTGGCTGCGGGAACACAAGAACCTTCCTCCCGACCAGCAGCGGCGTGCTTTGGAGAACGATCCCCAGTTTCGCAAGCTCCCATCGGAACGCCAGGAGCAGCTACGCCAGCGGCTGCAGCACTTCAATAGCCTGCCGCCGCAACAGCAGGACCGCATTCTTAGCCGTATGGATGCCTGGGAGCACCTGACCCCCGAGCAGCGCCAGCAGGCTCGCGGACTTGCCCAACAAATGCGGCAACTTCCCCCGGATCGCCGCCGAATGATGCAGACCGCTATCCGCAATCTGCGTCAGATGCCTCCCGACCAGCGCCAGCAAGTGCTCGATTCGCCCAAGTTCAAAAGCTTGTTCTCGCCGCAGGAACAGGACATGCTGAAGGGCATCAGTCAGCTTCCGCTCACGCCTGCCGAACCCGGCGAGGAAGGCGAACAGCCAAAGTAAGTTCTTAGCCAGGTTTGCTTCCGCCAAGCTGCTCCCGCGGGAGTTTCAGGGCGGCGACTCCGATTTTACTGGGTTTTCCTTCCGATACTCCTCGATTGCGGACAACTCGGGGCCCTTGGGCAGCAACCAATGGAAGGGTGATTCATGCAGAGCGCATCGGCAGTTTTGGTGACAACCAGTTTCCTTCCCGCTCTGCTCTGCTGCTTGGCTTTCAGCCAGTCTGATGCTCCGCAACTCGCTTCCATCGTGCAGCATGTGGAAAAAGCGCAGCCCGGCAATCGGCCGAAAGCTTCCTACCAGGTCATTCGCCGATATCGTGTATTCGGATCGAACAGCGGCAAGATTACCTCCGAGGTCGTCGCCCAAGTAGATTTCCAGCCGCCCAGCAACAAGTCTTACGTCATCCAGCAATGGAGTGGCAGCCGCCACGGCGAAAACGTTGTGCGCCATATCCTGGACCACGAGGTGGAATCCCAGACCAAACAGGCCCGCTCCGTTGCCGTGACTCACGACAATTACGAGTTCACCTACCTGGGCGAGAGTGAAGCCGATGGCCAGCCCTGCTTTCTGCTCGGCCTGAGCCCGAAGCGGAAAGACAAGGGTTTGGTTTCGGGCCGAGCCTGGGTCGACAAGTCTTCCTTCCTGATCCGGCAGATTGAGGGCGAACTGGTCAAGAGTCCGTCATTCTGGGTCAAGAAGGTCCATGTCACCCTTGATTTTGGAAGCGTCCGAGGGACATGGCTGCAGAAGGCCATGGAAGCTGTGGCGGACATCCGCTTTTTGGGCAGCCAAACTCTGAAATCGGAACTAGTCGACTATCGCAGCAATGCCGTAGTAGCAGAACGAACACCGACCTTGCCCCGCATCCACCCCAGCCGGTAATCCGTCAAGCCCCGCATGTCATCATCCTGAGCTAAGCGCAGCCTTCGCGAAGGATCTTGCGCGCACCTTCAGAAGATTTCACAAGTCCTCAACTCATATCTCTTCGTCCTGATCGTCGAGAAAGATCCATCAGCGCAGGATTCTGCACGCTAGATCCTTCGCGGCCTTGGCGGCTGCTCAAGATGACGACATGAGTTGGAGGAACGAGATGGATCAGAAATGATGACAAGAGGCGAAGACACTCTTGCCCAAGTGATTTCACGTAATGAGCAGCACTCTTTAGCGATAAGCCCCGAGAACCCGCGTCCCTCGCGGCGAACACGAAGGTTGATTACCTTGGTCCAACACTAACTCACACAGCCCTCATGCACCTATGATACTTGCCCCTGATACCGCCTTCCGGGTACCTTGCCTTCAACGTAATTCCACTCGTCACTCTGGCAAAAAACAAAAACGTAACTGCGAGAAAGAAGTGTGTTTTCGTTCCGGTCGGATTCGCTCGCCCGGGCATCATCCACCTCCTTCGTCCCCCTCGGCCTCGTGTGCGCCAAGCGATGTCGAAGAAAGGAAGCAACAGTGGAAAATCTAAAGAAGTATCTTTCCGCACCGTTCTCCGAAGCCGCCGGATTTGGGCCACCATTCCCGTCCTGTCCGTCAAGAAAACAATCGCGAACATCGACAAAAAAGATCCGGTTCCAATTATTTTTAGGCCTCGTCGCCTTGGCTATCGTTTATCTGCCGCAATCAGCGAAGGCCAGCAGCAGTGGCATCTCAGGCTTTTCAGGAAAAACTGGTTCGACCTGCACGAGCTGCCACAGCACCGGTGCTAAACCCACGGTCACGCTCACCGGCCCGACCTCGGTCACTTCCGGTTCCACAAATACATACACCCTGACGGTCGGTGGCTCCGGCAACGCCGGCCTGGACGTTGCTTCCACGATCGGAACTTTCATCGCCGGAACCGGCACAAGAGTCTTGAATGGCGAAATCACCCACAGCGCTCCAAGCGCAAGTCACAGCTGGACCTTCACCTGGACCGCGCCTACCGTGAGCACAAATACCGGCGCAACGCTGTATGGCGCAGCCATTGATAGCTACAGCGGCGGCACCGGCACTACCACATTGACTGCGACGGTCATGGCGCCAGCTCCACCGCCGCCCACGAAACCAAACCTGACAGCCAGCCCTAGCTCTCTGGCTTTCTCGTACACCATGGGGGGAGCTAGTCCCACGGCCAAGACGATCTCCGTAGGATCAAGCGGTTCGGCCATCAGTTACACCGTCGCCTCTTCCGGCAGCTGGTTGTCGGCTACGGGCGCCGGCAACACGCCAGGAAACGTAAGTGTCTCAGTCAATCCAGCGAGTCTGGCGGCCGGCACTTACAATGGCAGTGTCAGCGTCAGTTCTTCAGGCGCAGCCAACAGTCCGCTGACTGTGCCCGTGACACTAACAGTGGCTGCCGCACCTCCTCCGCCACCGCCACCGACTGTAAATCTGACCGCTACTCCCGCATCCTTGGCCTTCTCGTACACGGTTGGCGGCGCCAGCCCTGGAGGTAAGACGATCTCGGTCGGCTCGAGTGGTTCGGCCCTTACCTACACCGTCGCGTCTTCTGGCAGCTGGCTGACCGCTACTGGCGGAGGAAGCACGCCGGGTAACGTGAACGTTTCGGTGAATCCCGCTAACATGGCTGCCGGCACCTACAACGGCACGGTGAGTATCTCTGCCTCGGGCGCGTCGAACAGTCCAATGAAGGTAGCGGTCACCTTGACCGTGACCTCGACGACTCCTCCACCACCGACGACGGGCGGCACTCTGTCGGTCAGTCCGTCGCGCCTGGTGTTCTACGCTGAAGGCACCGATATGCCCTCGCCGCAGAACCTCTCCGTCAGCGGCAGCGTCGCGGCTATGAGCTTCACCGCAGAAGCCTATGGTGGCTCTTGGATCTCGGTCACTCCCTCGGCTGGCACCACATCCGGAAAGGTTAGCGTCTCCGCGTATTCGACCGGATTGCCGGCAGGCACGTACTCGTGCGTTGTGCAGATCAAGTCCGGCAGTTCAAGCCGAAGCGTGGCCGTGGTCCTGGTAGTGGGCAGCAGCCGCTGGGGAGGCGAGCGTGACTCGATGGTGCAGCCGTTCAGCTTCGAACCGAGCGGCAGCGACACAACGAGCGCTAGTTGGCGTAGAGGAGCGGGTGCCACGCGCACCAGCACCGATCCTGCCAACCAAGGCTTAGTGCTGGTGAAAGACCGCTCGGGTGCCCCGACGGCCATCGCCGGCGTTGCGGTCACGGGCGCCGCCGGCTCGGAGCTCAGCCAACTGAGTTTCGACATGCGCACCGACAGCGAGTGTTCCGCAAGAGCCCCTCAATTCGTGGTCATCACCAACGACAACGTGGCCCACTCGGCGGGTTGTGCCAGCGGCCGCGCTCAGGCGTTGACTGCATCCGGCTGGAAGCGGGTCAGTTTCAATCCCACGGACCCGTCACAGATCACCCCTCCTGTTAAACCCGGGACGACGGTGAAAACCGTCGCCCTGGTCATGGACAAAATTGCCGGGAATGGTTACGCAGTTCTCGACAACATCAACCTCAACGGCACATTCATCGGCAAGCAGTAACCGAACGAGTTGCTACCCCCAGGCTGGCCTGCTTCCCCCACAGGCCAGCCTGGTTTTTTTGTCCACGAAGGTACGGGCGTTTCGCCGGTCCAACTTTTGGTCACCTCCTTCAATCTTCCCAAAAACGGAAAATTTCACTTTCAAGCGTGACCCACGTCACCATGGTTCGGTGCACAACACAATTACTCTGGCAGCGAGCAGTTCTTGGGGGAGGGCTGTTCGACCGGCGTCTGTATCTCGCCTGAAACAGGTGCCTTTTATGTTATGACCATCTCGTGAGTAGTTAGAATGCTCTACTCCGATCCCTAACGTACCCTATCAGCCTCGCCCAACTTCTACTTACAGCCCTTCTTTTGAGAGACAAAGGTCGGAGCTGCTCAAAACTCATGCAGCGCGATCGCGCCGATTGGCATCTATGTGCTGAACCCCAGGAAAAGGAGATCCCGATGGCCAATGATCAGAGAATTACGGTCGATGAGCTGCGCAAGCGCCTTGATGTTGGTGAGCCGTTTTTGTTCCTCGACACACGCAATCCACAAGCTTGGGCGGAATCGGACGTGAAGGTACACGGCGCCATCCGCGTTCCCGCGGACCACTTCGAAGACTACCTTCCCGGCTCCCCCAAAGATCGGCCGATCGTCACCTATTGCACATGACTCAACGAAGCCTCGAGCGCCAGTTTGGCGCAAAAACTTCGGGAGCACGGTTACCAGCAAGTCTGGGCGCTGAAGGGCGGACTCGAAGCCTGGAAAAATGCGGGGCTCCCGCTGGAAAGAAAACAAAAGGCCGCGTGAGGTTGGTTCTGAAAGCCATTACCACCGAGTTGCTGCTTCTTGCCTGGTCACAGCACCGGGCTGCGCTCAGTGTATATTGACTTCCATGGCGAGTTCTCGTTTCGAGGGCGCTGATTCCTCCAACTTTTTCGATAATTCCCTCCAGCGTTTACCGTCTTCATCAGACAGTGGTGCCATGAGTTCTTGCTCGGCTTGCCGTAGCAGGCGGACAGCCCGATCGTAGACATCACGGCCTTTCTTGGAGAGCAGCACGATGTTTTCCCTACGGTTGCGCGGGTTCTGCACGCGCCGCGTATAGCCCAAATCATCCAAATAGTCGATCATAGCTAGGACAACGTTCGGGGACAGGCCCATGCTCTTAACGAGGGTGGACTGAGTCGTAGAATCCGAGGTGGCCAACAGCGCCATGGCGGCGTAATGGCGAATCGCAATCTTGAGAGGTGCTAGCTTACCTTGCGCGATGTGCACTGACCGCGTAAACATTTTCCAGACGTCGAATATGCAGTTCTCCCCAGCCTGCAGCGGAACATCGAAAGCGAGAAAAACCATGTGACCTTTTCTTGCCATGTTAGTGCCGCCGGCGACAAGCGGTCTGCCTGTGAACTTACCGCACAATACATGCGCGCCACCTTCGGGAAGTGCCGCATTGTAGCAGGACTGCGAACCCTAATTACACTCGCATCTACGAGTTAGGATAATATGACGCTGTGATGATCTACTCCTCCCGGTGGTCCGCTCAACCCAAAACATTAAGATACTTCCGACATGTCTGTCGAGGACGCACCTCACACATCGGCGTGATTAGCAGTGCCTAAAAATCAGCAAGCCCAAAGCGTGGAAGCTTGGAGTTCTTCGAGCGGGGAAACGAAAAACATTTCGTAGTGATTATTGTCAATAAGTATTATCATGCGATACAACTATCTGGCCTCCGTCCCCTCGCTCGCGTTCGTCGTGGGTCGCACATGTCGAAGCAGACGTGGTCTGCCGAACGACTTCCAAGGCTTTCCGCCTTCGTCGTGGCAGCAACCACATTGCTGATTCTCGCTGAGCTTTCTACGTGGGCTTCCCATGATCTGGCTGAAGTGTGGGTCCTTCGCATAGTCAGGGTCTTGTTTGAACTGGGTCTCGCCATCGCCTTGGTTTCTACCCTTCTGAAAAGAGAGAGACACTCTCGCTCCAATTTACTAAGCGAAGTGAGAAAACGCGAGTTCACCGAACAACAACTGCTCATGGCAATGGATGCGGCGAGAATCGGATGTTGGGACTGGGACGTTCTCAAGAACAAACAAGTCTGGTCAGAAACTTGTAAAGCATTGCTCGGCTTGCCTTCTCAGAGCGAGGAGAACTTTGACGTGTTGATGGCGGCAGTGCATCCTGACGACCGGGACAAAATGCGGAGCGCGATGAACCGGGCTATCCAGGAAAGGCGGAACTACTTTTGCGAATTCCGCGTTCTATGGCCCGATGGGAGCATGCACTGGCAAGCCGCAAGGGGGCTGGCGTTCTACGATGACGAAGGACGCACAACCCGCATGATCGGAATCGCGATGGACATTGACGAGCAGAAATCAAAAGAGGAACGCCTGCGATTACAGTCTGCCGCTCTGGAAGCTGCCGCCAATGCCATCGTAATCACCGGCGCTGATGGCAACATCCGGTGGGTGAATCGTGCCTTCACTGAATTGACGGGATACAGTCCCGACGAGAGCATTGGACAGAATCCGCGAATGTTGAAGTCTGGAGAGCACGATCAGACTTTTTATAGACACTTGTGGGCGACGATTCAGGCCGGCCAAGTATGGCGAGGAGAGATGAGGAACCGAAAGAAGGATGGCTCCCTTTATAGCGAAGAAATGACAATCACCCCTGTGCGTTCACCTTCCGGGGAAACAACGAATTTCATCGCTATTAAGCAGGATGCTACGGAGAGGAAGAAGCTGGAAGCACAGTACCGTCACGCCCAGAGGATGGAGGCTGTTGGGCGCCTGGCCGGCGGTGTCGCACATGACTTCAACAACATTCTCGGAGTCATCAGCGGCTACAGTGAGATTTCACTAGATCAACTGAATCCCGAAAACGCCATAGCCAAGAACCTTCGGCAGATCAAGGCGGCGGCAGACCGGGCGGCATCGCTTACCAGACAGTTGCTGGCTTTCAGCAGGCAGCAAGTTGTCTACCCGAGAGTCGTGAACTTAAACGCCGTTGTTGAGAACATGGAAAGTATGCTCCAAAGGTTGGTCGGTGATGACATTTCAATTACGGTGAAGCCAGGCTCTTTGCTTGGGAGCATTAAAGCCGATGTCGGGCAGCTTGAACAAGTCGTTATGAACTTGGCGGTGAATGCACGCGACGCAATGTCTGATGGAGGCCAGGTTACGATACAGACATGCAACGTAGAACTCGATCAAAGCTATCAACGTGAGCATGAGCCGGTTGTGCCAGGTCGTTACGTGATGCTGTCCATGTCAGACTCGGGCTGCGGCATGGATCAGGCGACCCAGGCCCGCATCTTTGAGCCGTTCTATACCACGAAGGAAGCGGGTAGGGGGACAGGGCTCGGGCTCTCGACGGTATATGGAATCGTCAAGCAAAGCGGTGGCTACGTCTGGGTGTACAGCGAAGTCGGGAAAGGCACTACATTTAAGTTGTATTTCCCCCATGTTAGTGAACCTGCAGAAGCGCTGAGCCCTCCCACTCGGAGGGTTGCACCCGGTGGCGGATCAGAAACAATTTTGCTGGTTGAAGACGATGATGCTCTGCGGGAATTCATAGCTGCGACATTGCGAGGCGTTGGGTACACAGTACTGGAAAGCAGCAACGCGCAGATGGCGCTTAAGATCATGGCAAAACACGAAGCAGGTATTCACCTGCTTCTTACTGATGTCATCATGCCGGGAACCAGTGGCGTGCAGCTGTTCACGGTGCTGAGGGCATCGGCACCCCGACTCAAGGTGATTCTCATGTCGGGGTACGCCGCCGAGACACTTGCTCGGCAGGGTGCTATTCCTCAAGATGTTGCCTTCATCGAAAAGCCCTTTAGCAGAGATTCGTTGTTACTGAAGATCAAGAGCGTCCTTCACTAGCAAATGGCCGACGGACAGTCAATATTTCGCCCCGTCCAATGTCCCATTTGTCAAGGCGAGCCTCCATACTGGAATCAGGAGATGTGTGCCTGAAGGTCACCTCTGAGTTGTGCTCTTTGATATTTAGTGCCTGGATATTTAGTGCCTGGTGGCCGGTGGACAGGGGATAGAAACGAAGTTCTTTGCTTTCAAAGATCATTCCAGCAACTTCTGTACTTTCACGGATTTCGAAGCTGCTCAAATAGGGAGGCTTTTGTTTTCAGAGATCTGGAGTTCGGCAGGGAGGAGCAACCCACCGGACTCAAGTGGGCGAGACAAGCGTGCGCGGACACGACTGTCCGCGCCACACGCAAGAACCCAACGCCAGCGGTTATGCCTTTTTCCGCTAAATCTTTTAGAAGGTCAGGCTTGCAAAGATTTGTTTTTAAATCTTTGATTTCAGGAATCGCGGGGGGACGGGGTACATCCCACGATGTTCGCGGGCGAGGGCGCCGGCTCACACGAACCCGGTTCAGGCTCGCAACAAATTCTTCAGGATGAAGAACACGTTGGCGGGGCGCTCGGCCAGCCGGCGCATGTAGTAGGGGTACCACTCGGTGCCGAAGGGGATGTAGACGCGCATGCGCCAGCCCTCCCGCACCAGACTCTGTTGCAGGTCGCGGCGGATGCCGTGGAGCATCTGGAATTCAAAGGCGTCGCGGGCAATGTTTTCGCCCCGAGCAAATGCCTTCGCTTGGTTGATGATGCTCTCGTCATGTGTGGCCAGGCCGTGATAGATCCCGCTCTTCATCAGGATCTTCATCAGCTTGACGTAATTAGCATCCACGTCTGATTTGTTTTGAAAGGCGATTTCAGGCGGCTCCTTGTAGGCGCCTTTGCAAAGGCGGATGCGGATGCCGTCACTGAGCAGGTTATAAACGTCGGCCTCGCTGCGGTAAAGATACGACTGGATGACGGTTCCCACCATGCCTCGGTTGCCCGGCTGGCGATGGAGTTCGCGAACAAAGCCCAGCGTGCGCTCGGTGTAGGGCGAGCCTTCCATGTCGACGCGCACGAAGCTTTTCAGCACGGCTGCTTTTGCTACCAGGCCGCTGACCAGTTCGCGAGCGAGGTTCTCCTCGACATCGAGCCCCATGTGGGTCAGCTTCAGGCTGATGTTGCCGTTGAGCCCTTGCGCCGCGATGTCATCGAGTAGCCGATGGTAGAGGGCAGCGCTGGCGCGAGCCTCCTCGGCATTGGTGACGTTCTCGCCCAGGTTGTCGATGGAAACGCTTTGGCCCAGCTGGTTGACGGCCCGGGTCGCGCGCAAGACATCTTCGACTTGCGTGCCCGCCACAAAACGAGCTGAGACGCGCCGTCCGAGGGAAGATCTTTCGGCAACGGCGCGCAAAGAGCGGCTCTCCGACAAATAAATGAAGAGCGCTCTCAGCACAAGTATCCTTGCAGGACGTTATCAGTGCGCAACATGAGAACGTTATGTTTTATCACATGGGGCAACAGTGGCGGATATGACGGCGGTCACAAGCAGTGGGCAGTGGCTGGTGGGCAGTGGTTAGCTAGAGCATTGTTGATCGCTGATTTCTGATTGCTAATTTAGGAGTCTTCTCCGCGAACTCTGCGTTCTCCGGGTAAGGCCCTTCTTAAAGCCCGGTCCGCAAGGAGCGCAGGTACGGATCATCTTTCCA
Source organism: Terriglobales bacterium (assembly GCA_035272945.1). GTDB lineage: Bacteria > Acidobacteriota > Terriglobia > Terriglobales > Acidobacteriaceae > Gp1-AA122. Next base: position 43,351 of record DATEPX010000216.1, on the reverse strand, counting down.
AAGCCTACGAACTGCATCCGCTTGCTCTTTCGGGATCGGCGCGCCTTCGGTCGCGGTGGTGTTCTTCTCCGCCTGTTGCGCATTGCGAGCCCCCGGAATCACGGTTGCAATAGTCGGATGCGACAGGATGAACTTGAGTGACCATTGAGCGAAGGCATTGGAATCGTCAGGCGCGATGCCAGCCAGTTCACGTAAGCGTTCTGCGCGCGGGACTAACTCGCGCATGGTTTGCGGCGGCAGCGTGTGCGAACGATGGTCGTCTTTGGGAAACGTCGTGTCGGGGCGGAATTTGCCGGCCAGGATGCCGTAGTACAACGGCACCCGGGCGATGATGCCGACGTTCTTCTTTTGAGCCAGCGGCAGAACCTGTTCTTCCATTTCAAGCCGCAGCGGATTGTAGGCAAGCTGAATGCTATGTCCCTTGCCACGGGCGAGCACGGCCGTTGCTTCTTCGGGCAAGAACACGGAAACTCCGTAATAGCGGATCTTGCCGTGCTTCTGCAGCAGCTCCATGGTCTCGGGCCAGTCGGCGTGGCGAATGTCGTACACATCGGGATTGTGGAGTTGGTAGAGGTCGATTACCTCCTTCTTTAGACGCTTGAGGCTGGCTTCGCAGGAGCGCACGAGGTGCTCGCGGCTCCAATCCTTGGCGGACCGTTCGTGGCGGATGACATTGCCGACCTTGGAAGCGACATAGACGTCCTTCCAGTCAGGCCCGAGCGCCTTGCCCAGGATTTCCTCGCTGCGGCCGTTGCCGTAGACGTCGGCAGTATCCAAGAAGTTGACGCCCAGTTCGCGGGCACGCTGGATAGCTAGAATGGCGTCAGCTTCGGGGGTTTGGCCCCAACCCCACTGCGTACCGGCTGCTTCGCTGGTGCCGCCAATCGCCCACGCCCCGAACCCGATTTCGCTGACCTGCAGGCCCGTGGATCCTAGCGTGCGGTAGTTCATGAGTTAGTTCCCGGTTCTTAGTTCCCAGTTCTCCTTTACCGGTAGGTTAGTCTAATGCATCGGGCAAGCCCGGGGTGAGGAAAGGGAGAAAAGACATCGCGGGCGAGGGCGCCCGCGCCACATCCCCTTTGCTGGGAACTGAGAACTGACGGCTGCCCTTAGTGTTCTTCCAGGAACTTCTCGACTTCCAGCGCTGCCATGCAACCGGTTCCGGCAGCCGTGATGGCCTGGCGGTAGCGGCGATCCTGGACATCGCCGCAGGCATAGACACCGGGAACTCGTGTGAAGACGTAGTTAGTGGTTTTCAGATAGCCGTCCTGGTCCGTGTCGAGCTGGCTCTCGAAGATCTTGGCATTGGGAATATGGCCGATGCCAAGGAACATAGCGCTGGCCGGGAAGTGCCAACTGTTGCCGTTCTTCACGTTTCGCAGCTTCAGGGCTGTGACTTCCTTCTTCTCAGCATCGAGCACGTCTTCCACAATCGTGTCGGTGAGGAACTTGATCTTCTCGTTCTTCTGGGCACGCTCCAGCATGATCTTCGAGGCACGGAACTCGGCGCGGCGGTGAATGACTGTGACTTGGGTGGCAAAGCGAGTCAGGAAGGTCGCTTCCTCCATGGCAGAGTCACCGCCGCCGATGACTGTGATCTCCTTACCCGAGAAGAAGAATCCGTCACAGGTGGCGCAGGAGGAAACGCCGTGCCCGATCAGCGCCTGTTCATTCGGCAGCCCCAGCCAGCGGGCCGAAGCTCCGCTGGCGATGATCACCGTGCGCGTCTGAACCGTGTCTTTGCCCAGGCTTAGTGTGAAAGGACGTTTGCTGAGATCCGCTTTGCTCACGTGTCCCATCTGGTATTCGGCGCCAAAACGCACCGCCTGCCTGCGCATGTTTTCGACCAGCTCGGGACCCTGGATGCCCTCCGGAAATCCGGGGAAGTTTTCCACCAGAGTGGTAAGCGAGAGCTGACCTCCGGGCTCGTGACCCTCAATGACCAGAGGATTCAGCTTGGCGCGCGCGGTGTAGAGAGCGGCGGTGTGGCCGGCGCAGCCGGAGCCCATTACCACGACGTTGCGAATCGAATCGTTCATAGGATATGAGTTTAGATTGCTGGCGGCTGATTTGGGTTCAGGAGCATGGTTTAGCGCCGAGATCGCCGGGAGAACTGGTCATTTGCTCTTCGGAACCACTCTCTTATCTGTGGGTTTCTGGGTGGGCCTGGATTTCCCGGGACTCAAGGCGACCACCTTCGCCAACTCGTCAGGAACCGTGCGGCGCGCTCCCAGCAGTTCGCGATAGCGGCCCAGGACAGCAGAAGCATCGCGGAAGAGCGGCTCATAGGCGCTTTGATCGGGCGGCGATCCACCCTCTGTACCCTTGCAGCGGGCCAACACTACTGAAGGCTTGCCAAAGCGCTCCAGCTTTATACGATCCACGGGCGTGTTGGTGGCCAGCATGCTGGCCGCACTGGTCACAGCCGAGGCGCTGTCCTCGATGGAAAGCTGTACCAGATCCTTCGGCTCGCGCACGTGCAGGACCAGGGTTTCGATCATGCTCTTGGTATCCGCGCTGAAAGAATACTGCACGTTGCTGAAGAGTGACTGCACCGAGAATTCGCGGCGCATGCGCACCCAGGCAGCGGTAATGGGTTCCGACGAGAGTTCAGCTCCTTGTCCTGCCTGGATCAGTTGCGCTTTGTCGGAAAGGCTGGAGCGGCCGCGGGCAACCTCGAAGTCCGGGCTGAACAGGGGCTGCTTGGGAACATGCGACAACGCCGCGGCGATCTCCTTCTGTTCGTCCGCAGAGGGGGTGCACACATTCAGTACATTGACCTTGACGGGGGGAGCGTTTGGTTGCGGTTCTTGGGCGAGACAGGACACCGCCAGCACCGTAATCGTCAGGGTTTTGGGGAGCACTGCGGCAATTCTAAATGAGCTGCTGGGGGAGCGGGAAAATTTTGAAAAACACCTACCGCCGAGAACGCAGAGAAGTGCAAGCGACACTTGTTGCTGTGTTCTTCTCGGCGTGCTCGGCGATCCCGGCGGTGAAATCGTTTTCGAATTAGCCCGGAAATGCATAGATCCTTGGCTTCGCTCAGAATGCCGAGCGCCTTTAGGACAAGCACGTTGTGCCAGGATTTGGACGGTTATAATCGGGACTGGATCTCATGGACCGCTTCCTGTATCTACGCGCCAGGCTTACGCACGCGGGATGGCCGCCTCGTACCCGTGTCGCGCGCGTAGCCTTGTTCATTCTTGGTCTCGATATTCTCCTGTTCGTAGTTCAGAAGCTGACCGTACTACTGCGGATCTCGTCTGGTGAGACCCTTGGCGGCTGGATCAGCTTTCTTACCTTCGTCTGTTTTGTCTTGCTCAGCTGGCTTCTCTTTCGCTGGTTGCGCAACCAACTGCTGTGGCGTCTGCGCAATCGCCTGATCGTCACTTACGTTTTTATTGGGGTAATCCCGCTCGTCCTACTGATCACGCTCGCGGCAACTGCGTTTTACCTGTTCGCCGGGCAATTCGCGACGTTTATCGTGACCAACGGCTTGAATTCGGAGCTGAAGAGCCTGGGAGCAGCCAATTCGGCCATCGCGCATGAGCTTGCGGCACGCTGGCAGCGCGGCAACGAGACGGAATCATCGGCGCTGGAAGGCCTGCGGAAATCCGACAAGGCTTGGGCTGACCGGCAAGTCTGCGTTTGGATGGATTCGAAGCTGGTCTTGAACAGCGTACCTCCGGGGGTCACATCCGAGCCACCTAAGTGGCCCAGCTTTGTGAAGCCCCCGTTCCGAGACGTGGTGCGAGATCACGATCGCCTCTTCCTTCGGGCTGCGGATACGGTCGAAATGGGTGGATCCAGATTGAATGTGCTTTCCAGCGAGCCGCTCGACCAGCATTTGCTGGAGAACCTGGCCGTCACCCTGGGAGAGATCACGCTTTATGCCAAAGGGTTGAGCCTGCGCAAGGTCGACCAGACTCAGCAAAGCACAAAAATGCCCGAGGGCGACAGCTCTGTGCGGGTTCGCAAGCCGGATGGCGAATACGTGCTCGACACCGGTAAAGAGCCGCTGGTGCCGACGTTCAGCGCAGGCACCATTCCTCCCGCCCAACGGACTGGCGACCGCTTGGTGACCTTCGCCACATCTCTGTTCGTCGTGAACTGGGACTCGGGGGATGTCAACAGTCCGGCGGCGGTCAGCGTTCAGACAAGATTGTCCGTGCTCTACGACCGGCTATTTGCGGCACTGGGCGAATTTGCTCCTGCTATTGAGTTCGCGCTGGTGGCTATGGTGATCGTGTTTGCCGTCATTGAACTATTTGCCCTGATAATCGGAGTCGGATTGACCCGCACGATTACTCGGGCCGTGGCGAACCTGTACCACGCCACCCAGCGGGTCAACCGCGGCGACTTTTCTCATCGCATCGCCGTGAAGTCGAAAGACCAGCTGGCCGCTCTGGAGACCTCGTTCAACTCCATGACCGAATCCCTGGAAAAGCTGCTGGCAGAGCAGAAAGAGAAGCAGCGCCTCGAGAACGAGCTCGTCATCGCCCAGGAAGTTCAGGCGCAGTTGTTTCCTCAGGAAATTTCACAGCTCGAATCGCTCGAGGTGCACGGCTTCTGCCGTCCGGCACGGACGGTCAGCGGAGATTATTACGACTTTCTTACCCTGAACTCCCATAAGCTCACGCTCGCAGTGGGGGACGTCAGCGGCAAAGGTATCTCGGCAGCCTTGCTGATGGCGACCATCCACTCCGCCGTGCGGGCGTATAGCCTGGAAAGCATCCCGGTGCAGAGTATGCCGGTGGCCGTGGGCGCGGTTGCCGGATCAGGAGTGATGCTGGGTTCGAGTTTGACTGGGACCGACGTTTCGCCGGGAGCGCTGCTGTCGCTGTTGAACCATCAATTGTATGAGAGCACGCCTTCGGAAAAATACGCCACCTTGTTCCTTGGGATCTATGATGGCGAATCGCGCAGAATCACCTACAGCAACGGCGGGCACCTCCCGCCCATCATCTTCAGTGAAGATGGCGGAATCAGGCGACTGGAGGCGGGTGGAACGGTTGTCGGTCTCTTCGACAACATGTCGTACGATGAAGGCTCGGCTCAGCTCAAGGCGGGAGATATTTTTCTCGCTTACAGCGACGGCGTGACCGAGCCAGAGAATGATTTTGGCGAGTTTGGCGAGCAGCGGTTGATGGAATTGGTGCGCGAAAACCAGAATCTGTCGCTGGTGCGCATCAGCGAGATTGTCACCGCCGCGGTGGACGACTGGATCGGAGCCAACGAACAACCGGACGACATCACCCTGGTTTTGGCAAGGGCACGCTAAACCTCTTTCCTCGCCTTGTTACGTGTGAACTGCGAGGTCATCGCGAATGAAATGCGGGACGGTTGCTGCTCAGCAGGTGGCAGCGCCGCCGTGATAAGCCTCGCGCGCCTGCTTGGCGGAACAGTAATGCCAGTTCCGGAGGAACAAATGCTCTTCCGCTGGCTCCATGAAACCGAGGGAATCGCAGCGAACCAACTGAGAACTGCTCTTGCTTCGGTACGCCGGAACTAGTCCTTCGCCGATCCCAGCAGAAGGTCCCAGAGAGGAAGAAAGATGTTGTATCTCGAATTGGGACGCTCGTGGTGCGCCAGGTGATATCCCCTTGCCGGGTCGCAGATCGGCGGCAGCCACTCGCCGAGGTGGAGCCGCCAATGCACTTCTTCGACCGCGATGAAGTAAACCGTGAAGGCGGCGAACAGCCCAGAGGCAGTGCCGAGATGAAGCAGCCGGTCGATAAGCACTAGTGGGCTTCCATTTATCACGAACAGGAGAACCACCCACATGGGCGAGCCTCCAAGGTTCAGATGCTCGGCTTCACTCGGCGTGTTCACCGACATGTGATGGCGCAGGTGTTCTTTGGCAAAGAGCGTACCGGGCCAGTGGAGAAGGTATCGGTGGTAGGCGTATTCAAACCAGTTGGCCCAGATCAGCCCGAAGACGAACCCAAGTACCCAACCTAGGGGCGTAGTCGGTAAAAGCACGAAGAATAGAACAGCAGGTAACCCGCCGCAGGCCGCGGCGGTCAGCGCGTTCCACTTCTTGATCTCGCGGCCACGAACTACGGCCGGCAGCGCTCCCGTGCTGGTACCCATGGCCCAGACTCCCGGTACTTAGGATGTAAATACGCGTACTCTGGTTATCCGAAACCCGCCAAATCGGCACGGGACGGGCTTGCCGGGCTGGCCCTGGCCTCAGCAAACCTGCACTTTTTCGCTTGATGGCAGGCGACACAGGCGGTTGTGAGCTATCTCACCCCCGAAGGTGCGTAGAGTCACTGCTCCATTGCCCTAGCCGGCGTGTAATCAGGTATGGCCGGTGGTCCTGCGGACTACCCGCAGACCGAAGTCCCGCCGAGAGCAGAACAAAATGGGCGATCAGGACGATGTGGTGAAGTGCCCCTTTTGCGAGGGGCATGGAGAACTCCGCCGAACCGAGATCATCGACCGCCTAACCGGCACGGACCTGCCGGAACTATTGGAAATTTACCTGGCCGAACTGACGAAGCCTGCGGGCAGTGACGAAAACTCTACGCCCGGGGGCAATGGAGCCAAGCCTCGCGACTTCTTCCAGGAAGTGCGCAGCTGGAATCCGAAATTGCCCATCTGGCGCCGGAGCCCGAAAGAGTGACCCGGCGGTGAAGGTAGAACGAACAACCGAATAAAAGGCTGCCACCATGCCGCAAGTTGAATTGCCCAATGTGGAACCGCTCCTGGAGCAGTACGAAGACCGCCGCATCAACCTAATCCCTATCCTCCAGGACGTGCAAGAGACTTATCGGTATTTGCCGCAGGAAGTTTTGAGAAAGATTTCCAAGAAGCTGCGCGTGCCCCTGACCGAGGTTTACCAGGTCGCGACCTTCTATCGCTGCTTCAGCCTGGTGCCACGGGGAAAACACGTGATTCAGGTTTGTCTCGGGACGGCATGCCACGTTCGAGGCGCGCCGCGCGTGCTGGATCGCATGCTGCGCGATCTGAAACTAGCCGGGCCAGGAACGACCGGGGATTTCGAGTTCACCGTGGAAACCGTGCGCTGCATCGGGTGTTGCGGACTGGCGCCGGTGGCGCGGGTGGATAACAGCAACACCCATCCCCATTTGACGCAGGCCAAGGTGGGGGGACTGCTGAAGCGATATCAGGACAAGGCCGAGGCGCCCAATGCCGCCAAGCCGGACGAGGCGAGCCATGCAAAAGCTTAAGTCGCCTTCCGAAGTGAACGAAATGCGTTTGTGCCTGGAGGCCTTCGAAACCACCCGGCCGTGTATCTCGGTGTGCGCAGGCAGCGGCTGCAAGGCTTCCGGAGCGCAGAACGTGCTGGATTCCTTGCACCGTGAACTCGAGAGACGCGGACTCGAAGGCGCGATCGATATCAAGAGCACCGGGTGCCACGGGTTCTGCGAAAAAGGCCCCGTGATGATCGTGTGGCCGGAGAAGGTTTTCTACAACGGGGTAAGCCAAAGCGACGCGAAGGATATTGTGAACAGCGTCACCAACGGCCACAAGCCAGTGGAGAAGCTCTTATATAAGGACCCCACCACCGGTCAGAGGGTGCTTCATGAACACGACGTCCCCTTCTATGCGCGCCAACAACGGATTCTGTTCGGCAACAACGGCAAGATCGATCCGAAAGACATCCGCGACTACATAAAGGTCGGCGGGTACAGCGCTCTGGCGCGCGTGCTGACTAACTTTTCCCGTGAGCAGGTTGTGAATAGCGTGAAGCGGGCTGGACTGCGAGGCCGCGGTGGAGCGGGCTTCCCGACCGGCACGAAGTGGGAGGCTCTGCGCAAGAGCAAAGTTCGTCCGCGCTACATCATCTGCAACGCCGACGAGGGCGATCCGGGCGCGTTCATGGACCGCAGTTTGCTCGAAGGCAATCCCCACAGCGTGATCGAAGGGCTCATCATCGGCGCTTATGCACTGGAAGCAAGCGAGGCATACGTCTATGTGCGCGCCGAATATCCGCTGGCGGTTGAACATCTGGTTGTAGCCATCAATCAGGCGGAGAAAGCCGGATTGCTGGGTGACAACATTCTCAGCTCAGGCCTGAATTTCCGCATTCACCTGGTCGAAGGCGCCGGGGCGTTTGTGTGCGGTGAAGAAACTGCGCTGATTGCTTCTATTGAAGGACGCGTCGGTGAGCCGCATCCCCGACCACCTTACCCCGTCCAGAAGGGTCTGTGGGGCAAGCCCACCGTTATCAATAACGTCAAGACGTGGGCGAGCGTGCCGGTCATTGTCAACAAAGGCGCCGATTGGTACGCCTCCATCGGCACCGAGCGCAGCAAGGGCACCATGGTTTTCTCGCTGGTCGGGAAGATCAACAACACCGGGCTGGTGGAAGTCCCTATGGGAATCACGCTGCGCCAGATGATCTACGACATCGGCGGCGGAATTCCCAAAGGCAAGCAGCTTAAAGCCATTCAGATTGGCGGCCCTTCCGGCGGCTGCATTCCCGCCAGCATGATTGACCTGCCTATCGATTATGAAGCGCTCACGCAGGCGGGCTCCATGATGGGCTCGGGCGGAATGGTGGTCATGGATGAAGATACCTGCATGGTGGATGTGGCCCGCTACTTCATGGAGTTTTTGGAGGAAGAATCATGCGGCAAATGCTTCCCGTGCCGAGAGGGAACCCAGCGGCTGCGGGAAATCCTGGTCCGGGTCTCGCAAGGGAAAGGCGAGGAATCGGACCTTGGGCTCCTGGACGACGCAGGCTGGATGATCAAGGAGACCTCGTTGTGCGGCCTGGGCCAGACGGCACCGAATCCTGTGCTCTCCACCCTGCGCTATTTTCGGGATGAGTATGAGGCGCACATTCGCGAGAAGCGTTGTCCGGCGAAGGTGTGCCGCGAACTGATTGTCTACGAAATTGACCCGGCAATTTGCGACGGTTGCCATGCCTGCGTTCGGGTATGTACTACCGAGGCTGTGCTGGGAGAGAAAAACAAGTCACATACGATTGATTCCGCCAAGTGCATCAAGTGCGGAGCTTGTCTGGAAGTCTGTCAACCCAAAGCAGTGCTGGTTCACTAAAGGAGAATGCCGTGCCCACGCTGACCATCAACGGCATTGAGGTGGAAGTCGAACACGGAACCACGGTGCTGGAAGCGGCGCGCTTCCTCGGCATACCGATTCCTACGCTGTGCCACGACGACGGGCTGGTACCGTATGGCGCCTGCCGCCTTTGCCTGGTCGAAGTGAGCAGTGGGAAGAAACGGAACCTGCAGGCTTCCTGCTGCCTGCCAGCCGAAGACGGCATGGTGGTGTCCACGCATTCGGCGCGAGTCGAACGGGCGCGGCGACTGCTGGTCGAGATGTATGTCGCGACCTGCCCGCAATCCAAGCGCATTCAGGACATGGCGTCGGCAATGGGAATCCGGCAGTGCCGGTACGAGGCCAAGCACGAGACCTGCATCCAGTGCGGGCTATGTGTGCGCATGTGCGAGCAACAGATGATGGCCGGGGCAATCGGATTCGCGGGACGCGGCCTGCATCGCGAAGTGACTCGGCCGTTCGACATGACCAGCGAGTGGTGCCGGCAGTGCGGTGCGTGCCTCTATGTCTGCCCGGTCTGCGAATTGCGCTGCCAGGGCCCGCAGGCGGAGACCACGATGTGCAACGGCTGCGTAAACATTCCGACTGCCTGCTTCCAGAGTTACGACAATGCCATGTGTTTCCTCGATCCCTGCCACGCCTGCGAAATTGCCGGACCATTTCGCGCAGACGTGCAGGTGAAACCGCGGTTCAACGATTTTGCTCAACTGAAGAAATAGTGGAGAAACTGCCATGACTCTTTCACGCCTTAACGCCTCTGCCGCCACGCTGACCAAGAATCGCACCGAAGATTCCATCAGCCCGTTCAGCGGAATGTGTACCACCTGTGTCGATGGCTGTATCGGCATGTGTGAGATCGGCAAGAGTTCCTATCGCGGCTCGGAGATGATTTACCCGCAGCCGTTCGGCATCATCACCACGGCCTCACAGAAAGACTACCCGGTGGACCTATCGCATTTCACGATCCTGGGCCGGGCCGCGGGTGCGTGGGGGGTCGAAGAAGATTCCAACCGGGCGCTGTTCCCTGCTGTGGACCTGGAGACCACGATCGGCGCGGATAACGGCATTCGTTACAAGCTGCCGTTCACCGTGGCCGCGATGGGCTCAACCAATGTGGCGAAGAACAATTGGCCCGGCCTAGCTGTCGGTGCGGCAATCACCGGCACCGGTCTGGCGATTGGCGAGAATGTGGTCGGCATGGATATGGAATCCAAGTTTGACAAGGGCAAGGTGATCTCCAGTTCGGACCTCGAATGGCGCGTGCAGTGCTTCCGTGAATGGCAGACGGAAGGCTACGGCGAGATCTTCGTTCAGGCAAACGTGGAAGACACCATGCTGGGCGTGCAGGAATACGCCATCAAGAAGCTGGGCGTGAAGGCAGTCGAGTTGAAGTGGGGCCAGGGCGCGAAGGACATCGGCGGCGAAGTGAAAATCAAGGATCTGGCCAAGGCACAAGAACTGCAGGCGCGCGGGTACGTCGTGCTGCCCAATCCTTCCAATCACGTTGTGATCGAGGCTTTCAAGAAAGGCGCCTTCCACGAGTTCGAGCGGCACTCGCGGGTAGGCATGGTCACGAAAGATGGATTCCTCAAGCGGGTCGAAGAACTCCGCAAGGCCGGTGCCAAGTGGATCACTCTGAAGACCGGCGCCTATCGCCCAGTCGATTTAGCGCGCGCGGTAAAGTTCGCTTCGCTGGCCAAGCTCGACCTGCTGACGGTGGACGCAGCGGGCGGTGGCACCGGCATGAGCCCGTGGCGCATGATGAACGAATGGGGAATCCCGGGAATCGAGCTGCACTCGATGCTGCGGCAGTATCTCGATAAACTGGCGGCTAGGGGCGAGTACATTCCGCCCATTGCTCTGGCGGGCGGATTCACGTTTGAAGACCAGATCTTCAAAGGCTTCGCGCTCTGCGCCCCCTATGTGAAGCTGATTGCCTGGGCACGCAGTCCGCTGGCCGCAGCCATGGTCGCCAAGAATATCGGCAAGGCAGTCGAGGCGCAGACCTTGCCCATCTATGTTGAGCGCTTCGGAACAACCGTAGATGAGATTTTTGTGACCTCGACCGAGCTGCGCGAAAAGTACGGTGATCGCTTCAACAAACTTCCGGTAGGCGCGATCGGTTTCTACACCTACTACCAGCGTGTGGCCCAGGGCCTGCGACAGTTGATGGCCGGGGCACGGAAGTTTGCCACGAAATACATTGACCGAACGGATATCGCGGCGTTGACGCCTGAGGCAAATCGCATCAGCGGTATCGAACTGGTCACCGATGTTGACAAGGACGAGGCCGAAGCAATCCTGGCTCAGTAGTTCCGCGAATTACCCAGCCAGTCGCGGCGGGTGGGCTCAAACCAGGAGCCACCCGCCGTTTTGTTTGCCCCGGCGGCTAAGGGCTGTTCCAGTTGGAGGCCTGGAATTGCAGGGCCTCTGGCCCTGCATAATTCAGCCCTTGTCCGGAACAGGCTTTAGCCGCTGAGGTTTTTTGTCCCAGAACGGGAGTGGCCGCTTGAATTGTTGACTGGTCACTGCTAAGTTATGGCGAATTGGAAGAAACAAGAATCACAAAATGGACTTGGAAACCTGAGTTTGAAACCTACTTAACGAGGTGTGCCATGAACGACAGCGTCTTCTTTGGTACCTTCGATCCACTTTGCGTAGATGCTCCAGATGTATGCAACCTGTGCATCGCGCAACCGCCCATGTACGAATATGAGAGTTGCATAGAAGGAGAAAACGGACGTCAAGTGCAGAAAGGTTTCTGCTGTGCCTCGTGTGCACGCGCACTTCTGAAAAACCTGGAGGGTAAAGAAGCTAAGGAATGGGCCGAAGAGGAGGCTGAACTGGAAGCCGAGCACGTGGACGTAACGGAATACCAGAAGCGCCGCCTGGCGACCTTTGGGAATATGAGAGGAACCTGAGAAGAGAGTTCCCGGACCCAGTTCTAAAAAGCGGCGGGCTACCTACAGCCCGCACGCGTTAAGCCATTTAAAAATGTAACCTTGGGGTCGATCGTCGAGACATTGGAAATGTAACCGCAGACCCACGGTCGTCGCGGCTGTGGGAAAGTGCGAATCGCGCGCTCTTTGCGCGATTTGCAAGCTCGGTGGAAAAGTCTGGTTTGGGACTTTTCCACCGAACGGCTTTTCCGCAGCCGTTTCGCCGGCTGCGTTGTGATTTCTCCTTGCTATGCGCAGCTTGGCTTTCCGGCATCACTTTCGGACTGAGCCGCCGATTCGCCCTCTGGTAAATGCCCTGGATTGGCAAGCGCTACCGGATGACCCCGGCGACACGGCCGCGCTATGGCCGGCCAGTGCTCTCCATCCTGGCCGCGATAGGTCCGTGCCCAGCTTTGCGGTAGCGCTCGTAAACGGCTCGGAAATATTCCCACTTCGCCTTGTGCCCCAAATCTAGCCTCCTCAAAATCGTCTTTGAGTAGGGCTACATCCTATGGGTCTCGACGGCCACTCCTCTGGTTACATTTAGCATGGCTCGATACGCCGCCTTTTATTTTTTCTGTTTGAGGGGCAGAATTGCGACTCGCGACGTCACTTTTTGCGCAGCTTCCATCCCACCAATTCGAATCAATCCCTCTGAGGTAACCAGCAGACCGCGATTATCCAGCGTGGGATTTGGGGTCTTGTCGTTCACGACCTCCCATTTGCTGGTGCGCAGGTTCCAGGCAAAGGTCACCGGGGAAGGTTCGACGGGGCGGCCGTCGGCTCCGAGTCCTTTATAGTCGTAGAGTTCTTCACCGCCGCCGGAAAAGTAGATTTTCTGGTCGTGTTCGGACGCGCCCGCCGCCATTCGATAGCGGGGCTTGCCGGGATGATTGGCGATTTTTGTCCACTGGATCTTGGTGGGATCGTGATGGTCAATTTTGCCCATCCAGCACTCATCCGAGAGCAGGTATTGCGGGGTATCGGCTGACACATTCTTGAGAGCGCCACCGGCATAAATAATCGTGTCGCCGACTATCGAGCCAGCGTGGCCGAAGACCGGCGGGCCAGCAACTGGCGTGGCCTGCTTCCAGACATTTTTCTCACTGTCGTATAGCTGGACGTTCTTGACCGCTTGAGTCTGCGACCAGCCGCTGATCGTATAGATGTAGCGGTCGCGGTAAATCCCGATTACGAAATTGTCCAGCGGGATAGGCATATCGGTGCCGCGGTACCAGATACCTCTGCTGGGTAGCAATACCTCCACGCTCTGCACGGAGGTTTCCTCTCCCTTGGAATCGACGGTGTATCCGCCGAGCAAATAGATAACGTCCTTCAAGGTGGCAGCGGAAGCTGCAAGGCGTCCGGCCGGACCAGGAACGGGGCGAATGTCGCTCCATTTGCCGGTCGCGGTATTGAACGCCAAGGCTCGGTTGGTAATCGCGTCCCAAGTCTTCTTCTCACCGATGCCCATGAAGGAATAAAGAAAGAGACGCTTATCAACCTTGGCGGCGGCTGCCACGTTGTTGGAGAGGGCCACTGGAAGCGGGTCCCACTTTTGCTCCGCCGCGGGCAGAGCCAGAGACAAAAGTATCAAGAAGATGAGCGCGGATATTTTCTTCATCAGTTCGTTGGAGGAGCGCCGATTGAGGATTCTGGAGATGGCACGGCTTCAATAACAGCAGTTGCAGCCGCTACGGTGAGCGCGCGGCGCTCATACCAGACCATTTCGGATGCGCGCTGCCAAAGGCGAGTGCCGATCCACCACAACAACACAAATTCACATACTACAAAAGATAATCCTGAGTGCTGGCCAGGTATGTGCGTCCATAGCCACATGCCAAGGGCCAACCCAAGCCAGGCCAGGAGGCTGATGCGGAAATAGAGCCAGAACAGCGAGCTGAAGTTGGAGGAGGTGAGTCGGAACGCCTGCGCCAGAGTGCGGCGCATAACCCGTTCGCCTTCGAGCACCGCGCGGACTTGCGCCATATCAAACCAAAGGCGGAGGGACATCATGACGACCGTGGTCAACAAAAGCGTGGCTAGCATCAGCCAGTAGCCAGTCTGTTCTGGACCTGCCTTGTTCAAAATCACGCTCCCTGACCAGGCCAGAAGCTTGTAGCTAAGAACGCATATTGGTATCAGCACGACAGCCATGAAGAGAACCAGGCGGACCCAGCGCAAGAAGAATGCGCCGCAAGCCTCGAAAAATTGGGTGGTGGTGAGCCTGTAGTCCGAGTGATACGTGGCCAGAATGCCGCTGGTAAGAAACAACGCAAACACGAAAAAGACGACGATGGCCAGGTTGGATTCTCCCATGACCGAACTGAAGGCCGCGTCGGGATTGGTAGTCAATTCTGAATAGGCTCCCAGATCAAAGCCGTTGACCAGACGCTGGGATTGCAGGCTGTGATCCGTGACCTGCGCCAGTCGAGCCGATAGAGGGCGAGTGGTCAAGAAAGCGAGAAGAAGATTCACCAAGAAAAGCCACCACACGATGCGCTGGCTCTTCCAGACGCGACGGGCACCTTCTTGCAGGACTCCGGACTGTTCTGACATGGTTGCCTCAGCTCTTAGTGTTTTGCTTGCTGCGGGCGAGACGCCCGCAGGACAGCCGGCAAGATGCCGGCGCTACGATTCCTATGCCAGCCACGCGGCTATCTGGGATAAGAATTGAATGAAAACCATCCAGTATCTCGTGATCTTTCTGCTCGCGCGGGCGTCGGGTTGCGCGGTGTAGCTGTTGTTAAAGGCGTCCTTATCCAAGCGAACCATGTGTTCCGGGTCGACCTCGGCGGAGAGCAGCTTGGCTTTCTTATCATAGGTGTAGCGCACCCAGCGGTCGCGGCCGTCCCAGTGCTCACGAACGCTGTCTCCGTTGTCGAACTTGATCAGTACGTCTACCGGGAAGATGAAATCGCCCTTGCGATGCACGGTCACCACGGTTCGATAAGTGGTCTCGGCTTTCTTCGCCCGCTTCTTTTCGTACCAGTCCAGGCGATCGGAAGAGGCAGTCGCGAAATCGTAGTCCATCACGGCAGTTCCGTAGACTGCCTGATCGAAGTACCAGCGCAGGTTTTGCCCGGAGACCTCTTCCACGGTTTTGAGAAAGTCTTCCTTGGTCGGATGGGTGAAGCGGTAGCGCATGAAGTAGGTGTGAATGGCGCGCCGCATGGTGTCTTCGCCTACGACCTTCTCGAGGGTCAGAAGAACGGTTGCCGTTTTTCCGTAGGTGATGCCCCCGTATGAACTGCCATCCATGTATTGGTAGGCATAACGCGCCATGGGATCTTTATCGGCGACACCGCGATAAGAGTTGCGCTGCGAGGCGTCGTCACCTTCAGTTATGCCCCAGAGATCCAGCTGTGAGCGGTCTGCGCCGAATATGTCGTTCAGGATTTTTACTTCGGTGTAGCTGTTAATGCCTTCATCGAGCCAGGCGTCTTCGAATTCGTTGGTCGCAACCATCCCATACCAGTATTGATGGCCGAATTCATGCTCGGCGATTTCTTCCAGTTCATGCCAACCCTTAGGTGTCCACCAAACCGTGCCACAGGTGATGAGCGTGGGATACTCCATGCCGCCGGCAGATAGGGCGTAGTGTGGCGGATCGACCACGGTGATCTGCTTGTAGGGATACGGGCCATACCCACGGTCGAAGTGATCCATCGTCTGATGAATAATTCGCAGGTAACGCTCGACCTGGTCGAGATGATCGGGTTGTATCAAGAGGCGGATGGTCACCGGACCCATGCTGCCGTTGAAGGTTTCGGTGAAGACTCTGTACTGCGGCTCGATGGTCCAGGCAAAATCGTGAATATCTTCTCCGTAGAAGGCGACCGTCTTGGTGCCATCCGCATTGTTGGCCGTAGATACTTCTACGCCGCTCGCTCCAACGATCTCGTTCTTCGGCACCGTCAGGCGGACGTTGTAAGTTCCGAAATCGGCAAAAAACTCTGTGGTCGCGTGGAACTGGTGACAATTCCAGGCGCCTTGCCACCAGACACCGATTTTGGGAAACCACTGCGCCCCCATGATGAAGTCGGCCTTGTAGCCGGTACGAGCCAGAACTTGTCCGAGTTGATCGTGAAACTTGATTTTGAACTGCACCGACTCGCCGGGTGGCACGGCTTTGGGGAGCTTGACCTGAAACACAGTGCGGTCCTCGGGATTGCCATCGTCAGGCGAGATGAATCGGATTTGCGGGGTGAGGTCGCCCATGCCGACAACTTCCAAGGACTTGATTTCGCTAGAGGCCCGGTACTTCTCTTTCCACTCGAAGGACGGGCGGCTTCGGTGCATCTCGGTCATGAAGGTAGACTTCGGCTGAAAAGCATTTTGATACAGGTGGAAAGGAAATGTGTCTTGGGGTTTGCCGGTGAGGTTGCGATAGGTGAGTGTTTCCATGCCGTCGATAGTGTGGCGCTGGACGTCGACGCGGGCATCGATGTCGTAAGCAACAACGCGTTCTGACAGCGGCCTGTCAGAGTTTGTGGCGTGCAGGGGAATAGAAGACTGGGCCGTTGCTGAGAGCACGAGGCACAGCACTGCTGAAACCGGCGATCTGCTAGGCATGAGGTGCATTCTCCGCGCGAAGTAAGGATGAAGCTTACACCGTCGGGCTGGGCTGGGGAAAGTTCGCCGGCGAGAGTGTGAGAGTGTCCGCACCACGGATGATGAACAGCAACAGGGCGAGAGCCGCCGACGGTTGGAGAGCGCATAAAAATCGGGATTTGAGGTCGTCCATAACCGCGTGAATCTATCCCATTAATTTTTGTCTGACGCCGTGAATGAAGTCGGTGTAGGCCGGAGTATAACCGGCGGCTCGCATGTCGGCAGCAATTTGGCCGCGGTGGTAGGCAGAATGCATCACCACGTGCATCAGGATGTCCTCGACTGAATTCGTCCAGCTTTCACCTTTACTGTTCTTGTAACTTACGGGACGAGAGAGGTGCTCGCCCATCGAATTGTCGAGATAATTCGACCACATTGTGTGCAAGTGCCCTGCATGTTCATCGCACTCCGCCACCTCTAGATCGGGCCAGACCACGAGCGGTGATCTACTTCCTTCGATTCGGGAGAACCATTCATACTCGGTTCCGAGGACGTGGGCAATAAGCTGGGGCGATCGAGCGGGCGGGCGCCCCGCGGCTTTGAGCGAGGCAATCACTTCCCGGTTGGCCCACTCGTCATAGCGAAAGAGGCGGCGCAGATGGTCGAGCATGGTCATGAGTTGGCTCTCCGGTAAGTAGCTGGCACACTGCAGTGCGCCGTCACCTCTTCGTTATACAATTTTTCTCGAACGGCGTAGCTACTCGGAATTGTGGAGGTATTCGGTGTCCATATTACGAAACAGGATTGTGGCGGCTGTGATACTTGTGGTAACGGTTCTCTGCCTAACAGGATGTCCCCCTCGCGCCTCAATTGCCGAAATCAACCGTGATCCTGGGCGTTACATGGGCAAGGAATTGACCATTGCTGGGCGCGTCTCTGATTCTTTCGGGGCACTCAGCACGGGTGTCTTTCAAGTTGACGACGGCACAGGAACGATGTGGGTGTACAGCCAGAACTACGGTGTACCAAGTAACGGGGCCAAAGTGTCGGTCACGGGCAAGCTTGAGCAGGGATTCAATTTCGGAGGACGCACATTCGTCGCGATTCTGCGCGAAACTCAGCCTCGACACTGAAATAAAAAGGCGCTAGGCTCTCGGCTCTGGGCGCTCGGAGAAACCAACTGCGATCTGAGAATAGCTTTCTTGTATTCCAGTTTCGCTGCGTCTCAGCGGGCTTGGGTAATCGCTCGCCGGTAGTCATCTGCCGTTGTGCGATAGCAAGGCAGCAGGCTGTTTCGATCGGCGGCGGACGGTACTGGCGGCGTAGCGGCAGATTGCGTCCCTGAGGGATCCTGGTCCGGCCAAGTCATCTGCATCAAGCTTTCGTCGCAGGTTTCATCTCGCCTGACACGAAGCTTGTAGACTTTCGCTTTCTTGTCCTGGACATACTCGGAAAGTCGCCTCTGATAGGGTAGAAATTCGTAAACCAGTTTGATGAGCTGGAACTCACCTTTGCGCAGCCTTCTCTCTGCCAGGTAAACCTCGTAGTTGGAAAAATAGGAAGAACCCGGCAAGGCTAAGGCCATGCCAATAAGGCGGAGCGGGACATCCTCACCAGGACGGGCTTCAGGCTTCTCCACCGTGGGTGGAGGCGAGGGCGGAGTATTAGGTGGAATGTCCATGGGCGGCAACGGAACGCCTGCCAGGGAATTGTTTGCGCTCAGGACGGGGGAAGAACCGGCAGCTGCTGCCCCCGCGAGGCCTGCGGACGCCGCGCGCCCGTCTCCAGCAGAATTGCCCAGTCCCTGAACCGATGGAGGCGGGGGAATTACTGAAGAGCCAGCACCGGACAACGCTCCAGCACGTCCGTTTCCGCCAGATCCCCCTACCGACTGAACCGAAGGAGGCGGTGGCACCACTTGTGACCCGGCGGAGCCCGTTCCCGCCAGCGAACTTGTCCGTCCAACTCCCACACCATTGCCGATCCCACGAGCCGACGGAGGTGGTGGCACAACCTGCGAACCTGGGCCGGACAGCGAGCCCACCTGTCTGCCGCCGGTCGAATTTCCCGTCCCTTGCAGCGATGGCGGCGGTGGCACAATTTGCGAGCCGGTGCCGGATAGGGGGCCTACACGTCGACCGCCAGGGGAATTGCCCACACCGTCAAACGACGGAGGCGGGGGTACGACCTGTGAACCGGTGCCGGAAACCGGGCCAAAACGCCGCGTGATAGTCGAGTTGCCGACGCCCTGAAATGATGGAGGGGGCGGCACAATCTCGGAACCTGTACCAGACAGCGAGCCCCTCCGTGCACTGGCGATGGTTCCCGAGTGCCCAAAGGACGGCGGTGGAGGCACAACCGATGCGCCCACGCCACTTACCGCCGACTGCACTCCCGAACCTCCACGACCCTCATGCATGGGCAATGCAGGAGGCGGACTGACGACCGCCGATTGAGCCCCGTTCACGTCTCCAAACTTGCGTATCGAACCCGGCACCGTCGGGGCCGGAGCCACCACCCCCACCGCGGGCGCGCTCATCGCACGTTGTCCAGAAAGAGCCTGCGCGTCCGGAGGAGGAGCAACGACGGACGCTTGAGGGAAACCTCCCTGGCGACCGGTGGTTTGATAAACCTCAGGAGGAGGAGCGACGATCGAAGTTGGGCTCCCCGGCACGCTGAAGCGAGAGCGGGCAGTAGCGGATAAGGGCATCGCCGGATCCGGCGAATTTGAGGCCGCCAGGTTGGGTGCCGACGCGCCAGACTTGATATTTGGGGGTGCAGCGACGCCGCGTGCCCGCTCATGTGCCACGGACCAAGCCTGACGAGCCGATCCGGACGGAGCTTTCTGACGGGCCTGCACCTGCGGCGGACTGCTCTTTCTCGCAGGAAAAGATTCCGACGGCGTGTAATAGACGACGTAGGATCCCTGGAAACTGTGGCGCTGCGGGAATGTTTGCAGCTTCGGCCCCTGGTTTAGGCTCCAGACGGCCACTACTGCTAGCACATGCCAGAGGATTGACTCGGCGAATGACCGCCATGGGAGTGCGGCATCGATAAACACGTCGTGCCAGAAAGGGGCTGGCTTCGACGTGGCAGGAACCCGCGGGACTGGCCGGAATAGCAAGGTGTCAACCAAGTTACGGAGGAAGACGCGATGAGCGGGCTCCACTTCCAGCAACAGTCTGAGGCGGGGTTCTCCCTCGACGTGAGCACCTGTTTTCGAGAGTAAAAGGGCTGTGCCGTTGTCCATGGATCTACGCCGGAAGGGGAGAGAAAAGTGACATCATTATAGCCCAGACCGGGACAGAACGTGCCGGTACCGTTCAATTTAATGCGGTCTTACTGGCCGTCAGAGACCCGCCTCCACATGATAGTCTCACATCGGGGTTTCCCGTTCAGAATCTTAGCCTTAGCCTTAAGTCGGTGGCAAGGTCCCGGTTGGCCCGCAATATTTATGGAGCCACGGTAGAGACGCGGCTTACCGCGTCTCAGACACAGCCTGCAAATACCGAAGAGCGCTTTGCCATCCCGGGAGGCGGGGCAAGCCCCGTCTCTACCTTAGTTTCAGCTTGTGGCCCGGTCTACGGTGCTCCCCCCACGGCACGTCAACCCGGTGTAGAATGACGCCCCGTGGGGTTTTCCGCAAAAGCGTACTCCTCGTCATGAGAAAGACGTTCGCTCTGCTGTTCTTCGTTGTTTCTGTTGCCCTCAGTTCCAGTCGTGCCGAAGTTTGCGAAGGGAAAAATCACGCGGGAGTCGCGACTCTATACCTGGCTGAATCCACTGGCGGCAACAGCTCCGCCAAGGAATGGGCATCGCGTTTCCGTGAGCTGATTCAAAAGTCGCGCTCCTACTGCCTGGTCGATCAAAAGGACAAAGCAGTTGTCATGGTGAGTATGTTGGGCACCGATGCGGACCTTAACGGCATCAGCACCGCCATTAGCCTCGCGGTGTACAGCACTAAAGAATCGATATTCCTTGACCACTGGCTGTACGTCTCGGGAAAAGAGTCGCTGGACTCGTCTGCTCAGAAAGCGGTTGCCGCCTTGGAAGGTGAAGTCAAAGAGCTCAAAAGACTGCGCCTGGTCAGGTGAGGCATACGTCCGCGAGTTGCATTTGCTGGGCGTATCTGATGTCCTGCGACGGACTAGTTTTCCTGGTTAATCATCCTTGCACCAGATTGTAGAGAGCGATTCCTCTGGTTCATTCTGCGGAAGCCTTTGCCCAAGTGCCGGGTTGGGATTCATCATCTATGGGCAATGCTGCTTATTTCAACCGGGCACTCGGCTTGCTCGTATCATAGAAGCGGAGGGGGAGAATTTATGATTCGCGACGACGTTTTGCGTGATTTCCCAGACCTTTTCGGCACCAAGAAGGTGAATGGCCGAGAGGTCAACGTCGAAAAGGCCATTGAAACGCTTACGCGAGAGCTGCGTCCCGAGATTGCTGCTGCCTTGACCGCGCGACAAGCGCTTCTCGCGTCTCCCTCACCGGTCACCAAGAAATATGCCTGGCCAAACTGGAATGAGCAATTTGAGGATCCGGTAAGCGGCAAGGACTGGACCTTCGGCCAGATCGTCGAGGGAATGATCGACAATTTTCTCGGTCGCGACAGCCAATGGCGCTGGCGGCTCAATGATGACGTGCCCATTCCAAAAGACGCACATCCGCTGACGAATCCCGGGCTGGAACTCACTGGCCCCTGGCATCCCCTGGACATGGCGTTCAACGCCTTGAATAGTCCAGCACCGATAAATATGCCCGACTTCGAAGACGCGTCGCCGCCGCATTTCCGGCCCGATGGCACGCCGCGCAATCAGCCCATAGGAATCTTTGCGGCTATGCGGAATGCCAAGGAAATTCTCGAGGGCCGCTGGACCGACCGTGCCTATGAGGTTGTGAAAAAGGGCAAGAAGCGTACCTACAAGATCACTACGCCGCGCGCGAAGTGGCCGACTCGCTTTGGTCGCCCTCCCGGAATCCACGTGCGATATGAGCACATCACGGTTGACGGCCAGCCGGTGCCGGGTCTGATCCCAGTTACGGTCCTCTGGGTGTTCAACAATTACGACTCTCTTCGCGATGCGGGTACCGGTGTGTACTTCTACATCCCGAAGATTCAGACGCCGCAGGAGGCGCTCATCCTGGAAGGGCTGCTGACGCGCCTGGAGGAAATGATTCGAGTCCCTCTCGGAACGATCAAGATCAAGGTGCTCTACGAAGAGGGGAACGCGGGGCGGTTCTTGCCGGCGATTGCGTGGGTTTTGCGGCGACGGCTGCTGGGGACCAATGTCGGGCGCTGGGATTATCTGGGCAGCATCATTGAAATGTGGAAGGACGATCCGAAAGGCATCTTCCCTGATCCGCAATCGATCGGCATGGCCTCCCCGAACATGATTGCGTATCAGCGATACAACGCGCTAATGATGGTAATGGCCGGCATGAAGAATGGCGAACTCAGCCAAGCGGCGCCCATTGGTGGGATGGCGGCGGTAATGATTTATCAGCCCAGCGACACCTACGGACGTTCGAGGTATAACGCCTTGGCGCTGCGCGCCATGGTGATTGACAAGCTGCGAGAGCGGCTGCTCGGTCTGATGTTTGTGCCCGAAAAGCCGGTTGCGGAAGGTCAACCACCCACCCTGGAGGACATCCTCGGTGGCCGGGTGAAAGGCCGACTCTACGACGCCTATCGGCAAAGCTGGGTCGCCAGCCCAGAGCCGGCTTACGTGGCTGCCGGGAACGCACCCTTGCGTGCGCCCGTGAACCAGCTACAAGCACTCCTCGATGCGCCAACCCAGACCGAGAACACAAGTGGCAAGCCAGTCGCAACCGTTGCCAGTGGCCTGACTGAGCCGGAGCGGCAGCTCCTCGAGTCCCGAGGATTGTTGAACGCGCATGGGAAGATTACACCCTGGGTCATCAGCAAGGATTCGGTGGGCACACCAGCGAAAATCTTCACTCCGGAGCTTTGGGATTCCATCTACGGCGTACCCCAAGGGGAGGTCACCATTGAGCACATCCAACACGCGTTCTACATGGCGGCGAACTACGGCTTCCAAATCCTGAATGGGAATTTCGCAGCAGCGATCGACGACTACGAACTCAAGCTGCGGTTCATGAATGACCTCGCAACGTACCGCATCGACGTTTCCTGGCTGTGGACTCTTGTGCATTACCAGGCTGTCATCACCAAGGACGGATATCTGCAAAGGGCGGCCCTGACCGATGACGGAGTGGTGCTGGCGAAAAATGCGGAACCCATTAAGGCCGCGACCCGCTTTACCCGGGAACTGTTCGACAAGGTCTGGGAATACCATAACGAGTGGACCGCGGAATTCTTCGCCGAGCTCGACCGTCGCGGCGAGCCCGGCCGCTTTGACCGCAGCAAGGCGCCGGTCATCATGGAGCTCTTGCAGCGGCAGCTGCTTTCAGCTCGCTACATTCAGCACAGCGCCCGCGCACTGTTTGTCGTGGGCGAGGCACACCCGCAGCAGCGCGGGCAGATTCTGGACGCGATCTTCGATCTTTCGCGCCAAGAAATTGTCCGCCGCGTGCAAGCCGGCACCCTGAGCAAGGCCGCCTTGGATGCTCATGATTACGTGAATGACATCTTTCCTGATGTCGAGGGAGCACAGTTTTCCACAGTAGGAGGGAAACGATCGGTTACGGCGTGAGGAAGTTCCAGCATAAATTCCTCAGCGGCTGAAACCGGCTCCTTTAAGAGGGATGAATTATACCCGGCCAAAGGCCCTGTTCTACCCTTTGCGGCTGCGGAGGGGTTGCGTTGCAATGATTAGAAGTTGTCCCTATCACTATGGAAATAGGCGGTGATCGGAAGCGAGCGCGTGAATGGATATGGGGAGAAGCTTCTGACGCCTCTCCCAGAACCGCCAGACCCGCACGGAAGCCGCGTCGGCTGCTGTACAACGAGGTATAATCTCGCCCAATTGACGGAATCGTGGCCATCAGTCGGGGCAATCCAGCCATTTCACGATGCGCCTAAAGGTAAATGTTCATTCGAGTTTTTCAACCTGTACGAAAAGTATTAGGAGTTCGGAGCGAACGCAGTACTGATATGGCGGCATGTTCTGCATACAATCTCCCAACCGCGGGCAGGCGGCGTGGGGCCGCGGTGGTGTGCAAGTGCCTTCTGCTGACGCGCGGGATGTGGGACGGGCAGAATTCAATCTTTAAGGTTTAAATCTGGCTTGATGTAGGGAAGCAAAATTGTGTGTAAGGAGACGCAGCTATGCGGACTGAGCGCCGTTGGGGACTTGGACTGTGCGTTGTGTTTCTGGTTCTTTCGATGGCTGTGGGCGCCGCTGCTCAATCAGATCGGGGAACGATTGCCGGTTCGGTCGTGGATAGCACGGGCGCCGCTATCAAGGACGCTACGGTTACCCTCAGAGGTGTCGACACCGGTGCGGTTTATCAAACCAAATCGAGCGCAGAAGGTGTCTATCGCGTGTCGGATGTGCGGATCGGCCGTTATGACGTCACCGTTGAGGCTGGCGGCTTCAAGAATTCAGTCCAGACCGGAGTCCAGATCCAGATCAACACCACCACGGCGCTGAATATCACGATGCAGCCGGGCAGTGTGAACGAACAAGTGACCGTCCAGGCGGATGCTCCCACGCTCCAGACAGAAAGCTCCGATGTCGGCTCAGTGGTGGGTGATAAGCAGATTCACGACCTGCCTCTGGCCTTGAACTCCACTGGACAAAGCTTCGTGCGCTCTCCGGAAACGTTTATTTTCTTGGTGCCTGGTACCGTGGGCCAAGGGACAGTAGGCGATCACGGATCGGCGGGGGTATTTGAAACGAAATTGTCCGGCGGACAGAACTTCGGCTCGGAGATTTTGCTCGATGGCGCCAGCGTGCAACGCTCTGACTCAGGGACAGCATTTGACCAGACGGCGCCCTCCGTTGAGGCTCTAACCGAGTTCAAGGTCACGACGGCAACACCCACCGCGCAATATGGACACACCTCCGGCGGCGTAGAGAGCTTTACCACCAAGTCTGGCACCAACCGTTATCACGGAAGCGTCTTCGAATTGTTCCGGAACGAGGTGCTGGACGCTAATTCCTGGACGAATGATTTCTTTGGCAACAAGAAGCCGCGTGACCGGCAGAACGACTTCGGCGGCGCGCTCGGCGGCCCGGTGTGGATCCCGAAACTTTACAACGGCCGCGACAAGACGTTCTTCTTCTTTGCCTGGGAGCAATACCGTAACCGCAGGGGCTTGTCCAACAGCGTGCAGACCTTGCCCACAGCCGCGGAACGTAGTGGGGATTTCTCGGCTCTGCTGGGCCCGGGTCTTACGTTCACAGATGCCAACAACGTCGTGCATCCCGTCATCAACCCTTGCACGCAGCAGCAGGTGTTGCAAGGCCAGATCTTTGATCCCTCTACCACCCGGATCGTGAACGGCCGGACTTGCAGGTTGCCGTTCGCGAACAACATGATCCCCAATCTGAGCGGGGTAGCCCAGAAGGTCCTCAGCTATGTACCCGCCACCAATCGCCCGGGCACTTCTGCCAGCAACGGTGCACCTGGTGTTATACAAAATTTTCTCAATCCGGCAGTTTTAGATCATGTGGTGACCACCCAGACCAGTTTCCGGATTGATGAGAACCTAACCGAGAAGAACAAGATTTTCTTTACTTACCACAGCCGCGAACAGAATTTTCTCAATGGCAATGACTTTCCCTTGCCGGCGCCCATCACACCCGACAACTACTACAACTACTACTTCACCCACTATCTCCGACTGGGGTGGGACTACTTGCCTACCCCCGTGGTCCTGAATCACCTGACGGTGGGCTTCAACCGGATCTACACTGCGGGGAAGTCCCCGGCTGTGAACGGATCGGATTGGCCACGGGTTCTGGGCATTACGGGCGCAGACGGGCCGACGTTCCCGACGTTCGAATTCAACGGCGGCCAATATACGATCGGTTATAGCAAGCTGGGAGGCAGCGCCTTAAGCCTGCAGATCCCGAACGCATTGGTTGTGGCCGACAGTGTTGCCTGGACCAAGGGGCGGCACGCCTTTCAGTTTGGTTTCGACTGGCGGTCTTATCAATATTCCGTTGAAAGCCCCGGGGCGACCTCGCCACATTACTACTTCGAGAGCCGTGAAACCTCATTCACCCCGGCCAGTGAAGACCCCAATGCCAGCAACACCGGAGATCCTTTGGCGGGTTTCCTGCTCGGCCTGCCGGACCGGGAAACTCTATCGGTCTCCTCCCATTACTCCCGCTGGGCGCAGAACTACTATGCTGCCTATGTGCAGGACGACTTCAAGGCGCGGAGAAATCTCACGTTAAATCTCGGTCTCAGGTGGGACATTGAAACACCGCGGCATGAGGCGATCGGGGCCCAATCCGTGTTATCGCTTAGCGCAGCCAATTCCGCCAGTCCCGGGTCTCCTGGCGCATTAATTTATGGGAAGGGGGCAACCGGTGCCGGCACCTACCTCAAGAACATTGGCCCGCGGCTCGGTTTCTCCTGGTCGCCTTCCCCGAACGCAAAAACCGTTATTCGGGGTGGCTACAGCATCTACTACGCGCCCCTCACATACTCAGATTTTGGAAGTAACCTCAGCAGCGGCACGACCGCCGATCCGAACTTCCAGAATCCCGATAAGTTTACGCCCGTTTCGTCCTTGGAGGCAGGTTTCCCCGCCTACACGCCACCGAGCAACACCCAGGATCCAACGCTGAACACGTTCACAAACAACACGATCAGCTACGTTGCTTTCGACTACCGCCGCCCCGGCATGATCCAGAACTGGCAGTTGGAGGTCCAGCACGAACTCGCACCCGACCTGATCTTCGCCATCGGGTACGTAGGGCAGCATGGAACGCGTCTGCGCTCGAACCTGGCCCAGGTCAATACACCCAATCCCAAGTACAACCCGCTGGGGGACGCGTTGAATTTCCTTGTGGATGGGAGCGATGGGAAAAACGGTCCGGCCCTTCTCTCCCAGCTTGGAGTCACGGTGCCGTCTTGGTTCGTCCCGGGTTGGGGTTCGAACGCGACCATCGGGCAGTTGCTGCGGCCCTTTCCGCAGTACGGAGCCATCACCACAAACTGCTGCCTGGAAAATCTCGGCCAATCCACCTATCACGCGCTCCAAACCAAGCTGGAACGGCGCTTCCGCAATGGTCTGAACCTGCTGGCGTCCTACACCTACTCGAAGACTATTACGGACGCCGATTCTTCCTTCTCTACCCTGACCGGCTTCAACTCCAACGTCTTTGGCGCCCAGAACCCCTACAACCTGCGCGCTGAGAAGGCCGTGAGCTATCAGGACATACCGCACGCCTTTGTGCTCAGCTATCTGTATGAACTTCCGTTCGGCCCAGGCAAGAAATATCTCCGCCACGGAGTCGCCGCCAAGATTGCGGGAGGGTGGCAGGTTAGCGGTATCCATCGCTACCAGGCCGGATCGCCAACCGTCATCAACGAATACGCTACCGCCAATCCCTACAGCGGCGGGAATTATCGGCTTAGTTTGGTTCCCGGGCAATCCGTTTTCGGCTCACACCCCGTCCAGTGGACGCCGGCCTTGGACAAAGGTTGGAATAGTGGATGCACCCCATCGAACGGATTGTTCGCCGCTAACGATCCCGCTGCGCCGCATCCCGCTAACTGCGCGGCATTTGTGGACCCGAGTGCCGCCTCCCTGGCGACCGGTGGAGGTTACGTTTTCGGAGATCTTCCCACCGTGGTCTCCTGGTGGCGAAGTCCAGGATTCAAGAACGAGGATTTTGCCATCATCAAACGAACTAGCATCCGGGAGGGGCAGAATATTATTTTTAAGCTCGACATCCCGAACGCTTTTAACCGGCACACCTTTGGCGGAGTTGACGGCTGGCCCGGAGATCAGTATTTCGGTGTGCCGGGAGGCAGCGGTCACAGCGTGATCAATGGGCCCAGGCAGATGCAGATTGCCCTTCGCTACGAGTTCTGAGCAGCCAGCTCACCCGCTCGAACTCGTTATCGAGCCAAAGTCCGGAATCGTTCCGGATCTTTGCTCTCGGGATCTCCTCGCCTGTCCCGTCGGTATGGACTTTTATGGTGTCTGCTCATCGGTTTAATCGACTGGCCTCACATCCACTCGATAAGCGCAGCAAAAACAGCCTTCCTGCCCGATGCCCGGCCTGGCATTGTGGAGCCATGCTGATCGCCTTGATCCTGGTGGATCCTTTCCACGCGTGGGCACAACTGAGGGAACCAGCCGCTACATTCGCGCGCGCCACGCAAGCCATGCGGGAAGGCAACCTTGACGAGGCAGGTGCCGGTTTCGCCGCCGCCGTGAAGCAGTCGCCCGCCTTTGCGGAGGCGCACTTCAACTTGGGCCTGGTTCGTCAGGAGCAGGGCCGGTACGAGGACGCCATCGCGAGCTTTCACAAGGCTCTTACGCTAAAGCCGCATCTCCACGGAGCGAACCTTTTCCTAGGCATCAGCGAGTTTCGGGTGAATCGCTTGGAAGCGGCCTCGAACGCCATAAAAAAGGAGACCCTCCGCTACCCCAGGGACGCCAATGCCTGGATGTGGCTGGGTGTTGTGAACCTCGCGCAGGATCATCCTGAACAGGCGGTGGAGGCTCTCGATAAGGCAGACAGACTCAAGCCCGGCGATCCCGATATTTTGTACCATCGCGGGCGTGCCCACCTGCTTGTTTCCAAAGACAGCTATGCGGAAATGTTCAAGATCGATCCCGAGTCGTGGCGTGTGCACCGCGTGCTGGCGCAGGCGAACGCGGAGGCCGAACGGCACGTGGAGGCAATCACGGAATACGAAGCCGCGATCAAGCTCGCGCCCACGCAACCCGGCTTGCATGAGGAGCTGGGGTCGGAATATCGCAACGCGAATAAGATTCATGAGGCAGAGCAAGCGTTTGAGCGTGAGCTCAAGATTGATCCCAATAACGTCCTGGCGCGATACAAACTGGGAGCCCTTGCCGTCGAGCAGGGCGACGGAGCCAAAGGGAAAGAGCTCATCGAAGAGGCTTTGCGGGTAAAGCCGGGGCTCGTGCACTGCGACTACAACCTGGGGCGAGCCGAGCTGTTGCTGGGCAACGATGCCGCTGCCGCTGAAGCTTTTGCGCGGGCTGTCAAAAGCGACTCCGATCTGGAGGTGGTCGAGCAGGCCTGGTACGAGTTAGGAACCGCGTATCGGCGCCTGCACCGGGTCGATGACGCTCGGAAGGCCATGCAGACGTTCCAGAAACTCAAGGACCAGGAAGCTGAGCGGTCCCAGATGCGGCTCAAGAAATACGAGGCCGAGCAAAACAGCGATGCCCAGTCGCCCGCGCCGGTGGAAGAACCCAAATAAACCCGGTCGACACGTCTTACTAGGCGTCAGTGATCGGCGCTCGACGTTTTCGGCCGAGCCGCCCGGCTCTCTAATTCGGCGGTGCGATCAAATTCTGCTCGCGCCCGATCGAGAGTGTGCATTTCCTTGTACAACCTGCCCAATTGATAATGCGCGGCCGGATTGTCGGGCTCGAGCGCTGTCGCCTTTTCCAGTTCACGGCGACTGTCTTCCAGCTGGCCCACTTGGCGATAGGCAACTCCCAGTTTCATGTGACAGAACGCGTTGTCAGGGGCAAGTTTGATCGCTTTTTCGAGCAGAGCCAGCGCTTCCTTGCCTTGACCCTGTTCCAGCAGGAAGTTCCCGAGATTCAGGTACGGTTGCTCGCTGGGATTCACGCTCTTCTCCTGCCAGGCGATAGCTTTCTGGTAGGCCTCGATTGCGGCTGATGGCTGACCGCTTGTCTCAAAAATCAAGCCAAGGTTGTTTTCAGCCTTGGCATCCCGCGGATTCAGATCGAGAACGGCGAGAAACGCCTTTCGCGCCTCGACCAGCTGCCCCTTGGTGTAATAGCTGCGCCCCAAATAGTACCAGGCATCCCTGTTCTTCGGATCGAACTGGACCGCTCGTTCAAGCCACCGGATGGCGTCGTTGTAATCATCCAGGAGAACATAGTTCAATCCGACAACTTTGAGGTCATCACCAGTCGGGGGAGCGATCGCAGCAGCGCGCGTGTAGACTTCGAGCGATTCGGCTGGCCGGTTCTGACGGTGCAGCACAAATCCCAGCAGGTACAGGGCGTCTGAGCAATCTCGGTGGGCTTCGATGTAGCTCCGCAAAGCCTCTTCGGCGCGCGCGAAATTCTGGAGATGAATGAGGGCCCTGGCTTCATACAACAGGGCCTCCGTTGCGCCCGGGGACTGAGCCTCCAGGCGCTCAAAAAGACTGACCGCGGCGGAGTAGTGTCCACGCCGAAACGCGGCGATAGCTTGCTCGAAGCTGTCGCGGGGCGAGGTCTCCTGCCCCGCTATTCCCTGCCAGGCAGCCCACAACAGGAAAATGGCCTGGAGGCTTATCGAAGTTCCTTTCATCGTCGTTCCACGGCGGGCGAAGGAATCGCAGGCTCATCAATCTGCAGAATCTGGTCGGCATAGACGTCCTTCAGGGTCTGGCGCAGGCCGCTGGGCCAGCGAATCTCGATCTTTTGAACCGTTGTTTCTTTCCCCAAGCCAAAGTGAACGCGCTTGTCACTGGCAGAAAGATAGCTGCCGGCCGTCGAAACGGTCGCATATTGCGGGCCCAGCGCTGTGGTGATGGCCACTTCCGCGCCGAACGCATCGCGGTTGCTGCGGCGACCAACCAGTTTCAGTAAAAGCCAGTGATTCGAGTTACTGGTTTCGTTGTGCAGAACGTGAGCCGGACCGTCGTTGGTGGTGACCACCGCATCAAGGCGTCCGTCATTGTCCAAGTCCCCGATAGCCATGCCGCGAGCGGTCCAGGGCTGACTAAAGACGCTTCCGGATTCTCGAGAGACATCCACAAAACCGCGGCCCGTATTGCGCGCCAGTAGCATAGGCTCCCGGTAGCGCAAATTAGGAAAGGTGAGTTCGATCGTGTCGAGATCATGTCCCTGCGCAGCCAGCAAGTCCTTCCAACCGTCGTTGTCGTAATCCAAGAAACGAACACCCCAGCCGGAGTGTGAGACCGTCATTTGACCAAGACCGGTGGTGGAGGTTGCATAGTTGAAAGAGCCATCCCCAACGTTTTGATAGAGAGAGTAACGTTGGTTGGCGAGGTCGGTCACCACAATGTCCGGCCAGCCATCATTATTGTAGTCGGCGAAGTCGACCCCCATGCCGGCGTAAGTGCGGCCATCCACGTCCACCGCCACCTGCGAAACAAGCCCAAGCTCTTCGAACGTCCCGTCACCTCGGTTGTGGTAAAGAAATTCAGGCATTGAGTCATTGGCAACAAAGAAATCGATGCGACCGTCGCGATCGTAGTCGGCGATCCCCAGGCCGAGACCCTTGCCCGGTTTAGCCAGGCCCAGTTTCTGGCTCACTTCGGTAAACGTTCCATCTTTATTATTGTGATAGACGAGGGGGGTGATGGGCTTGAAGAAATCGGGATGGCAGTAGGCGCGATAGCCTTCCTTGTGTTCACCGCACCACACATCCGCAAAGTCCCAATCGAGATAGCGCAGCACGACCAGGTCGAGGAACCCGTCGCCATCCAGATCGATCCAGGCCGCGCTGGTTGACCATCCGCTTCCGGCCGTTCTCGCTGTTTGAGTCACGTCCGTAAACGTGCCATTCCCGTTGTTGTGGTAGAGCTTGTTTTCGCCATAGGCAGTGACGTAAAGATCTTCGAATCCATCATTGTCATAATCGCCTACGGCAACGCCCATGCCGTAGCCGGCGCCCTGCAGGCCCGCTCTCTCAGTCACGTCTTCGAATCTCCCGTCGGCCCTTTGATGGTAGAGCCGGTTCCAATCCTCCGGCGCTTTTTTCGCCGGTATCGATTGTTTCGGAGTGGGATCGGCGAGTGGGGCCCCGTTCACCAAGAAGATGTCCAGGCGCCCGTCATTGTCGTAGTCAAAGAGTGCAACGCCCGCGCCCATGGTTTCAAGCAGGTACTTCTTGGTAGTGTGCGAGGCCCGGTAATGGAAAGAGATGCCGAGCTTCTCCGTTACGTCAACGAACCAGCCGGTAGAGTCACTGACGCGCGCCTCTGACGATAGAGACTCCTGTCCGCGCGCCCCTGTTACAAGGATCGCCCAGGCCAGGCAAGCCAGGAGAAGAAGAGTGCAGCCCGCAGTTACATGGATAATGCTTTCACCCGCGATGGTCGGCCCGCGCGGATGTCGTTCTCTAAAACGGATTGTTCGGCCTGGGGTCACGGCTCGACGATACCCCTGCCCTCGACGATGGTGAAGATACGATCTACTCCGGGAATTCGAACCTCTTCCTTCGATCCACTGGGCCACTGAATCTCGACCTTATCAACCTTCGTAGCTGCGCCCAAGCCGAAGTGCAGGCGTGGGTCGGACGTGGACGCATAGCTGCCTCCACTGAACACGTCGCCACGCTGTCGACTTCCCTCGGCCGTCACAAACACTTTCGCTCCGATCGCGTCGCGCGGACTTTTCGGACCGCCCACCAGTTGCAACTCCAACCAGTGGTTTGAGTTCGTCACGATGTTGCGCAGGAGAACGGGTGTCGAGTCGAGGACATTCATCACGACATCGATGTGCCCGTCGTTGAAGAGGTCGCCAAAGGCTGCGCCGCGCGCTGGAACCACCACGGCTAGCCCGCTGCCGGCAGCGGGAGGAACTTCTTCGAATTTCGTGCCGTTCAGATTGCGGAACAGCAGGGGGCGCTGAGCCCACGTCGTGCCCCAGTCCTGCTTGTCGACACCGGGATAGACATGCCCATTGACGACGAAGATATCGAGGAATCCGTCGTTGTCATAGTCCAGAAAACCGGTGCCCCAGCCCAGAAACGGGATCGTCGCGTTGGCAATCCCCGCGGCAAAGCTCACGTCGGTGAAGCTGGTTTCGCCGTCATTGCGGTAAAGGGTGTTGTAGTCATCGGAAAAATTTGTGATGTACAGATCGACTAATCCGTCACGATTGAAGTCGCCCACCGCAATGCCCATAGCTGCCTGCTCACGCCCTTCGTCGTTGAGGGCGAAGCCCGAGAGGTAGCTCGCGTCTTCAAATGTGCCGTCATGCTTGTTCCGATAGAGATATTTGGGAACAGAATCGTTGGCGACCAGCAAGTCGACCCACCCGTCATCATCCACGTCGACAAAAACAGAAGCAAAACCGTAGTATCCCCGCGGATCGGAGACGCCCGCGTGCACGCTGACGTCGGTAAAAGTTCCGTCTCCGTTATTGTGAAACAGGTGATCGCTCTCGCCAGGCAACCCTCGCGGACCGCACATAACGTTGATGCCGCGAAACTGACAGAACCCTGGAGGAAGACTGCCCTTCCCCGCGATCGGGGGATTCTCGGGATCAAACTTGACGTACCCGGGGACAAAAAGATCGAGGTAGCCATCATGATCGTAATCACCCCAGGTCGCACCCGTTGACCAGCCACCCACCATCACGTGGGCTTTCTCGGCGACATCCGTGAAGGTACCGTCGTGGTTGTTGTGGTAGAGCCGGTTCCGGCCAAAGTTAGTGACGTACAAGTCCGTCCATCCGTCGTTGTCGTAGTCCCCCACCGCGACCCCGAAGCCCCAGCGCTGATTGGCGACACCGGCCTTGTCCGTGACATCGATGAAGGTGCCATCGTGATTGTTGTGCAGCAGCATCGCCCGCGGAGCCGCCTCGCTGCCTTTCAAGGCAGGAAACGTCGACCCGTTGACAAGATAGATATCGAGCCACCCATCCCTGTCATAGTCGAGGAGCGCAACCCCGGAGCCGGGTGTTTCCAGGATCGTGCTCTTTTCCGCAGTCCCAGACTTATGGTGAAACTTGTCGATCCCGGCCGCATGACTTATGTCCCTAAAAACAGCGGGAGCGCCCTGCACGAATCCGCCCGCTGTAATCGGACGGGACTGGGCATCCTTGACGGCAGCGTGCGCAGCCCCGGTGCTCATGCCGGTTTGTTGTCCCTTGGGCAGCTTCTCGAGGTTCTCCTGCGCAAAAACGACATTTAGAAGCAAAACCGAGCACAAGACTGGGCTGAGCGCGCCCCCAAGGGCGGGTGAGTGAGAGATGGCCTGGCAGCAAA
Source organism: Terriglobales bacterium (assembly GCA_035272945.1). Lineage (GTDB taxonomy): Bacteria > Acidobacteriota > Terriglobia > Terriglobales > Acidobacteriaceae > Gp1-AA122. The sequence goes on along the minus strand of DATEPX010000216.1, from coordinate 9,735 downwards.
CGAACAGCAGCTCCGATGGTTTGAGCAAAAAAAGAAATCTTCTCATACTCGATGTGGGCCTTCAATCTTGTGACTACCGCCAATCGCGTCCGGAACCGGGACCGGGTTATGAAGCGGGCGAAGCAGGTCAAGCTGCTTCTGGCACAACGATGTATTGCGCTCATAGACCCGCAGCACGATCCATTTGTCTCGGGAATCCAGTTGGATGTTGAATTTTTGGTTGCGGACGCCTTCGCTCAGCGGCTCGACCGGGAAGACGCTCGAGGGGCCCACAGCGCTAGGAATAAGCCGGCTCAAGTCTGGCGCTGGCAGAGACCTCGGCGGCTCCGAACGAATCGAGCGGGCTTGGCGAGGGGCACCAGGAATCATGGCCCCCAATTATCGCTTATCGATGAGCTTGCTTCTCCAAGAGCGTGAAGGGGACGCTTTCGATCGTCTTTCCCTTTACGGGGAGACGCTGTCATGTCAACCCAAGTCCGGTTCTCCTGGGTTCTGGGCTCTGGTTGTGTGCCCTTGCCGTTGCCCAAAGCAAGTCCGCCAAAGTAGGAAGGTAGGCGGAGAATGTAAGCCCATTGACCAGCGCTACGGGGAGCAGCCTGAAGCGCATTGGGCCAAGGACAAGGTAGGCGCAAGTACCTGTTCACCAACCAGATCGACCAGCTCAATCGGGAGATTTACCTCAGTCAATCCTGGCGCAAAGACGCGGCCTGGCATCCTAGGTTGGCTAAGCAATGAGCGACGAGCAGATTCAGGTGAAGCTCAAGGCCGCACATTCTGCACGGGTTAAGTGTCCCGACCCCAATTGGCCGTCGAGGCCAAAGTTCGGCCGTCAAAAAGTGGTTCTCAGCATTTCCCAACCGGGGTAGAATGCTGGAAGAGGCCGCTATATGCGGTTGGGCGTCGCTTTCATTGTCCCTGTCTTTCTGGCCGTCTCGGCGTGGTCCCAGCTGACGTTTACGATCCCTGTCCAAGATAAATCGGAACCGGGTACCCCTCTGGAAATCTCGGGAACCATTTCGTTTTCAGAAAATGTCCTGATGAAATCGATTACGACTTCTACCAACTACGAGGTGAAGGCGCAAAATCACTCTGAAAAACAAATCGTGCTGATCGTCGCGACCTTTGATGAGAGTGGCCCGCATGGCGGAAGCCGACATCACATCCTGCAGTTCGACGATGTCTTCCGCCTGGGCATCAGTCCCGGACAATCCTTTGTGCTTTCCCGCAGCGATCGCGCAACCCCTTCCTTCTGCTGCATCAATCTGGCCAGCGAAGCGGAACAACCGCGAGCGGAGGTCCGGGTGCTGTTTGTGCAGTTCAGCGATGGCTCGACGTTCGGCGACAAGACTGCCGCCAAAAATATCCTGGAGATCCAGGCGGCGGTGCTGGAGCGATTGCGTACGCTCGACGATACCCGCGATGATCAGGAGTTTCTGCAGATTCTGCGGCGAAAGATAGAGCCTGACGAGGCGGATACTTTCTTCGAAGCCATGCGCCGTACGCAGAAGGAAAAAGGGACGTCGGTGGCGCGCGGCCGAGTGCGCAGCGCCTTGATCAATTCTGAAAAGCATCTGGCGCAGTTGACCGTCGAGCAGGCTGGGGGAAAGTAGCCGCACCCGCCGCCTCATACACATCCGATTTCCGCTGCCGGCGGCTGCTCCTCAGGATTTGCACTCACGAACAGGGGTGACCTAGATCACTGCAGTTTTGTCTGGCTCGCACAAAAATGTGTGACGGCGCTGCAAGGAGACGAGATCCGCAAACCTTCCCGTCGAGGAATTCCATGCCGGCCAATCAGCCGAACATCGGCCCGGAGCAAAGAAGTTCGCATGTGGAACCGCGACCCGGGATTGGCGAGTGGCTCGCTCCAGTCCTAGCCTTCCTTACCATTGCCGCCCTGGTGCTTGCCTCTATTTGGATCGTGCTCGGCTCACGAATCTGAATCCCTCAAACAACGGTGTGGACCCGGGTCTCTGACCCGTGTGCCGGGTTACAAACCCGCCTCCACACGTTCCAAACCGAGAGCACAAATTCTGCCATGACAAACAAATCTCACAGCTAGCTCTCCACAAAAGCGAGTAGCCTGAGTTTTAAGAGGAAAACAATTCCTGGAGGTGCTCCGATGACAGCCTGCCCGGATTGCGATTCAGTCAAAATGTTCTAAGCGGCCCTTTTCAACGGAGGTAATGTACCGGGAGGTCCTGTCGCGCTGCGAAAAGAGTGCAAGGCGTAAACAGCGTCCTCGAGAGCTTCCTGCTCTTCGCCATTGTCACCCGACGCCTGAAACAGTTCACGCGCTCGCACGACGATCGCCTTCTCGGCTTGGTCGATCAGGAGCGGGAGTCTTTCAGGATCTTTCTCGAGAAGTGCGGCCCGGTAGAATTGCTTCCAAGGTTGAGCGGTGCCGACAGGGTGGGCAGATGCGCCGTTCATACTTCGCCTCCCTAACTAACGCTCTGCTTATAACGATTTCCTATCTTGCTGGAGTGGGTCGATATCGTAAATACTGTTGGTGCTGTATGAGCACTGTAGATGTTTGGATCCGATTGGGCCTGAGTTCCAATCAATTCAAAAGCGGCTGACTAGTGCGAACCGTCTTGACGCTGCCTTGCGCCTTTTTTGCTCTCGATCCAACTATTCACCTGCTCTTCCAGAATGGTGAGCGGGAGAGGACCATTAAGAAGAAGAGCATCGTGGAACTCGCGAAGGTCGAATGAGGCTCCCAGTTCCTTGATCGCCCGCTGGCGCAGTTCTTTGATTTTCAGCTCGCCAATTTTATAGGCCAAGGCCTGGCCCGGCCACGAGACGTAGCGATCAACTTCACTGGTCGCATTGTATTGAGTGGTTGCTACGTTGGCGAGAAAGTAGTCGATAGCTTCTTGGCGCGTCCAATGCTTTTGATGCATGCCGGTATCAACGACCAGTCGAACCGCACGCCACATCTCGTTGCTTAGTTTGCCGAAGCGCACATAGGGATCGTCGTACAGCCCCAATTCATCGCCCAACGACTCCGAATAAAGTGCCCAGCCCTCCTGATATGCGCTGTAACCACCGTAGCGCCGGAATTTGGGAATATCCCTAAGTTCGATGGCAATGCCGCCCTGAAAGGTGTGGCCGGGTACGGCTTCGTGCAAAATGAGTGAAGTGATTTCATACTTGGGCCGAGTCTCCGGTTTATAAGTGTTGATGTAGAAGTATCCGGGCCGCGAACCATCAGGGGCGGCAGGCGCAGCGTAAGCTGATGGCATGCCAGGAGCGATCTCCCGCGGCACAGGTTGCACGCCATAGGGCAACCGGGGAAAAGAGCGGAACAGTTTTATGAGGCGAGGGTCAACGTCCTTGGCCAGCGCCCGGGTGTATTCCAGCAGATCGTCCTCATTGCTTGCGTAGAATTTGGGATCGGTGCGGAGAAATTGAAAAAACTCCTGCATCGTCCCCTTGAAACCCGCCTTGTCTTTTTCCTGCTCCATCTCCGCACGAATGCGCTTCACCTCCTGCAACCCGATCTCGTGGACCTGTTCTGGAGTGAATGTGGTCGTGGTCATCGAACGCACAAGATAGCTGTAGGTCTCTCCGCCTTTGGGTACCTGCCACGCTCCCACCTGCTCAAAAGAAGCGGGCACGTATTCTTTTTGCAGAAAATCGCGGAAGCGCTGAAAGGCCGGAAGTACATCCGTCTTAATCGACTCCTGCGCCCGAGTCGTGAGCCGTTGCTGATCAGCGTCCGCAAAGGACGCCGGCATCTTCTTGAATGGCTTGTAGAACCCGTGCTTCGTGGGATCCTGCCAATCCATGCCGTTGAGTTGAGTAAGAATCTTTTCGCCGATCACCTTGGGCAGCAGCACGTGCTGGCGAATTCCCTCCCGCATTAAATCGATGTTCTGATCCATGTAACGAGGAAAGTTGCGCATGCGCGCGACCCAGTCCTCGTAATCCCTCACAGTCTCAAAACGCAGGGAATTGACCAGACCCTCCACCGTTTGAATGCCACTGAAAGTATTGGTGCGAATCAGGTACCACCTGTACGGCTCACCCTCGGCGTATTCGGCGACGTTGTAGTCGAACACGTCATAGCTGATCTGGTCCTGGGGGGAAAGCTGGGCGCGAGCAATCGTGTGCAATTGGCTGAGCACCTCGTGCGCGTGCTGATACTCGTCATGAATCGTGGCCGGGCTAACATCTGGCCACTTGTCATTCCATCTCCGGTCGCCCAGTAACGAGGCGCGTACCGGGTTGTGCGCCATTTGGTATTCCCACTCGCGATCGAACAACTGATGCAACGATTGGGCAGCGTCGTTTGCGGGCTGAGCCAAAGTCGAAGCCACGAGTACGAGAACAAGGAGTAAGCGACGCATCAGGAAATCTCCCAGAAAAGCCTTGGAAAATTAACAAACGCTCCCGATGGGCGCAAGTAAGGAAGAATGGGAAGGGGCGGTGACCGGTGACCCTGGTCACTTCCTCGGTCGAGATACGGGTCTAGTCTGCCATGCCTGCCCGCCTCACCGCCTCACCCGCGCCATCATCAAAACCCTGGATCGGCTCGCACGACGCGCGCTCCCGCTTGAGGACACTCCCGAACACCAGCAGACCGGCCGACGCGGCGAAGAGGATGTCTACTTCCATCTTCGCAAGAACGGATACGTCATCGTTGCCCGGAACTTCCGCTCGCCGCGACGAAAAGGTGGAATTGAGGTCAAGACCCGTACCTCGCGTGACATCAAAGCCTCGGAGGCTGCGGTCCACAAAGCGAGACGGCAAGAATTAGTGGCAGTTACCCGTGAGTATCTGCGGCGAATGCACCTTCGTGCCAGTGGCGTTGCGATGTGGTCAGTGTATATTATGACCAAAATACCTCCCGGCCTGAGATTGAGCTGTTCAAAAATGCCTTCTCCATATCGTACAATTAAAAATTGGGCATCTCTGACTGAAAGGATTTAGTGCTTGCCTGAGCTGAGAAAAGATCCGATTGTTGGCCGATGGGTGATCATTTCGACCGATCGCGCCAAGCGTCCGACCGATTTTGTTCGCGAAGCAGTGAAGAATAAGGGAGGCTTCTGCCCGTTTTGCTACGGAAATGAGAGTAAGACGCCGCCGGAGATCCAGGCTTATCGGCCGAACCCCAACGGGGGGCCGGCTGCGCAGCGCGATACGCCGGGTTGGACGGTGCGCGTGGTCCCCAATAAATTCCCTGCCCTGGGCATCGAAGGCAATCTAAATCGCCAGGCCGAAGGCATGTTCGACAAGATGAACGGCATAGGCGCGCATGAAGTCATCATTGAGACGCCTGACCACAATGCCACCCTGGCCACCTTGCCCGCCAAACGCATTGAAGACGTGCTGTGGACCTTTCGGGATCGAATCCTGGACTTAAAGAAAGACCGGCGGTTCAAGTACATCCTGATTTTTAAGAACCATGGCGAGCCTGCGGGAGCCTCGCTGGAGCATGCCCATTCGCAACTCATAGCGTTGCCCATTTTGCCCATCTACGTCGTGGAGGAGTTGGAAGGTGCCAAGCAGTACTACCTATATAAGGAGCGCTGCGTCTTCTGCGACATTATTCGGCAGGAAACTGATGCCGGGGTCCGCGTGGTCGCTGAGAACGAAGATTTCTTAACCCTCGCGCCGTATGCCCCACGCTTTCCGTTCGAAACCTGGATTCTGCCCAAGCGGCATGAGTCCGCGTTTGAGAACTCCTCCTCGCATATGTTCGAAAACCTGGCCAAGGCGCTCAAATCCCTGCTCACGAAGGCCGACCGCGTGCTGGATAACCCGCCCTACAACCTGGTGATCCATACCTCGCCGGTGCAAGACCCGACCAACGATCATTATCACTGGCACATCGAGTTCATGCCGAAGCTGACTAAAACGGCGGGATTCGAGTGGGGCACGGGTTTCTACATCAACCCGACGCCGCCGGAGGAAGCGGCAAGATTCCTGCGTGAGGCCAGCGTGGAAGAGTCGGTACCGGTAGCGGCCGGGTAGAAAAAAACGCCTTTAGCTAATAGGCGGACATCGGCCCCGCTTGCCCGGGTTATCTTGCCCAAGCCAAACCATCCGCCCCGGGCCCGGCCTCGGTCAATTTCACAGTCCAATTGCTGATCTGAATAGCCGCAACTTGGTGGCTCTCGGAGCAGGACACGTAAGCAACCTGACCGTCAGGCCGGATCAGCACTTCTTGAGGAGACGGAGGCACGCTGATCGTCTTGACCACTTGAAACGTCGCGAGTTCGATGGCTGCCACGGCATGCGCTGGCGGCATGGCAACGAGGAGCCATTTTCCATCCTGGGTGGACGCGGATCCGTATCCGATTCCGGGCAATGCGATCCACCGATCCACTTTTCGGGTTGCCGTATTGATCACCGCCATTCGGGGTTTTTCGGTATCTGAGGTGAACGCCCAGCGATTGTCGGGTGAGATAGAGATGCGTTGCACGTGTCCGGCCACCGGGATCACTGCCACTGTCTTTCGGTCCGCGAGGTCAAGCACGGACACTGTGCCCGGTCCCACGTTGGCGGTGTAGCCGTAGCGCGCATCTGAGCTAATGGCCAGCATGTGAGATTCCGGCTGCCCAGTCGGAACCTTGCCGATGATCTTCAGAGTTTTAGGATCGATGACGGTCACAGATTGATCCAGTTCAGCGGTTACATAGAGGAGGCCACTCTTGGGCCCGAACACGGCGCAATGCGGCCGGACACCGTGTCCGAAATCGATGGTGCCGATTACCCGTCGCTTGCCGAGGTCGACGACAGCCACTGTCCTTCCGTCCGTGCCCGGCAGACCGACTCCGGAGTCACCATAGATTGGGACGAAAGCTCGCTTACCATCCGGGGACGCGGCGACTTCGTGCCCGGTCACACCGCCTTCTGCGATGCTCGCAATCTGGCGTCCTGAATCGGGGTCAATCAGTCCTAAGGTCTGGTCCGTCTTGTTAGCAACGAGCAACAGACCCGCTCGTGAAGACGCGATTAAACCTGAGGCCAACAAAGCTGCCAGAACAAACGCCAGTCTCAGCGAGAGATTCATGCAGTCGCTCCTTTGCCCTCTTCATTTGTGCACGATTCCAGTATGAGCCTCAGGATAGACTGCCCGCTTCGTTTCTGCCAAACGCTTGACTTGGGTCATTCCGTGGGGTCAGAATCCAGCGTCGTATTCGCGGCCCGTTCGCGCGAGTGGTCCTCAACCGGCGGAGGTGTCCCATGGAATCCAAGCAGGCTGATTTCGGGTCCAAGCGATCTTTCCTGCGGCTTTCGGCTGCGGCGGCGACCCTAGCAGGGCTTCGCATCGTGACCGAACCCATGTTGGCGCAGGCGGCACGGCGGCATTTCGCTGTAGTCAGTCGCAAGGATGGCATCTTTATTGATTCCAACGAGAACCCGCTGGGACCCAGTACTGCGGCGCGGGAGGCGGTCGCGGGAATCACGCCTGAGGGCGGCCGTTACCGCGACGACTTGAGTGAGGAATTGATCAAGCTGTTCGCTGAGCAGCAGGGGTTGAAGACCGATTCTATTCGCCTGTTTGCGGGCTCGACGGAGCCACTGCACTATACCGTGTTGGCCTACACTTCGCCGAAACTCAGCTACGTTACAGCCGATCCGGGATTCGAGGCGGGCATATACATGTCCAAGATTTCGGGGGCGCGTGTCGTGGCGGTGCCGCTGACCAAGAGCTACGCGCATGATGTGCGAGCGATGGTATCGGCCGCGCCAGATGCTGGGGTCATCTATATTTGCAATCCTAACAATCCTACTGGCACGCTCACGCCGCACTCCGATATCGAGTACGCGATAGAGCACAAGCCCAAGGATGCGGTGGTGCTGGTAGACGAGGCATACCTGCATTTTTCGGATGCTCCGTCGGCGCTCGACTTAGTAAAGGCCGACAAGGATGTGATCGTGCTGCGCACGTTTTCCAAGCTCTATGGCATGGCGGGGCTTCGCTGTGGCTTGGCCATTGCCCGCCCCGATCTGCTCGAGCGGTTGGATAATTTCGGCGGCAACTTCATGCCTATCACTGCGGTGGTTGCAGCGATCGCCAGCCTGAAAGATCCTCAACTGATCGCCGAACGCAAGCGCATCAACGCCAGCGCGCGGAGCGAGACATTTCAGTGGCTCGACCGAAATGGTTACACCTATATTCCTTCGGAATCGAACTGCTTCCTGGTAGATACGAAGCGTCCGGCTAAGATGGTGATCGAAGCCATGGCGCAGCAGAACGTGATGATCGGGAGAGTGTGGCCGGTCATGCCCACCTGGACACGTATCACGGTGGGGACGCAAGAGGAGATGGCCCGCTTCCAGGCAGCATTCAAGAAAGTGATGGGTGGCGCCGCCGGTTGATTTCTTTCAGGAGCGCCAGGGATTTTCCGGCCGTATTTCCTGCAGGCGCCTGCGCCGGGTTCCCCTCTTCATTTCGGCGGGTACTGCTTCTTCTGCTCCCCTTGGTCGGAGGCGCGGCGGGCCCGCACTTTTTTACGAACTTCTATCCGCTGCTCCGGCGTTAGCACATCGTAAATCTCAGCGCGTTCGATGCGACGATATCCTTCCAGCATCGCGCTTTTCTGCTCGGGGCGTAACTTCTCATCTTTTTCGACCGCATCCAGGGCCGCTTTTGTGTTTTGATGAATCTTGTCAATTTTTGCTTGCTGCTCATCCGTGTACTTCAATCCGGCAAAATCGTCCTCCGGAGTGGCTGGCTTCGGTCGAACCGTGCGTGTGGGCTTCGGCGGATGCTCTACCGGACGAGGTTGGCTACTCTGTACGCCGGTCAGTCCCTCTGCCGCACATAGGAGAATAAGTCCAGCCACAAACGGCACTCGGTTTGCAAATTGGTTCATGTTCAAGGCACAACCTTTCTTGAGCGGAGCAAAGTGCATTTCCTTGCTTACTTATGATACCTTCTTAGCCCTTCGATTGATGAAATGTTGGAGGCGAGAGCTTAACTTCGCTGCCGATTGCCGCACGGTGGTCGGTCGCTAGTGTCACTCTTACTTCCAATTCTAACCATCGCTTCCGCTCGGCTAGTCATGGCGCAGAAAGAATTCTGCCGAGAGTAGACATTACGGGTTCCAATTTCATCATGGAGGATCCTTGCGAGTGAACCGCACCTGCTTTGTGGTCATCCTTCTTGTGCTGAGCACCATCGCCACCGCGCAACGACGTCAGCCGAACAAACCGTCCGAACCGAGCGTCACCCCGACTCCGACAGGGGAAGCAGCGGAAGAAAGGTTTCCGCCCGAAGCCGGAGTGGTGCCGCCGGCGAAACCAGCCCCCCCGAAATCGCCCTTCGAGGGCATGAAGTACCGTCTGGTCGGTCCTTTCCGCGGCGGCCGCGTGGTTGCCGTTGCCGGTGTACCCGGCCAGGACGACACCTACTACTTCGGCGCGGTCGCGGGAGGCATGTGGAAGACCACGGACGGCGGGCTAAATTGGAAGCCGCTCTGGGACAAATTCCCCGAAGCGTCGCCTTCGGTCGGCGCTATCGCCGTGGCGCCATCCGATCCGAACCTGATCTATGTTGGCACCGGCGAAGCCTGTATCCGCGGCAACATCGTGATGGGCAATGGCGTTTACAAATCCATTGATGCCGGAAAGACGTGGAAGTTCACCGGACTCCGCGACACCTATTCTATCGGCCGCGTAATTGTCCATCCCAAGGATGCGAACACCGTCTACGTGGCGGCCCTCGGACATCCCTTCGGGCCGAACACGACTCGCGGCATCTTCCGCACGCGCGAT
>DATEPX010000215.1:0-10601 GCA_035272945.1 Terriglobales bacterium | reverse complement strand
TTCTCGTGAGTTCGTCGAGAACTACGGTTTGATTGCCGGGGAAGATTTGAACGTCAAAGGATTGGCGGGTGGTAGGCTCGCTAAGTCGGTACACGATGCCGCGTGGTCGTCATTCATCGCAAAGCTGCTCTATAAGGCTGAAAGCGCCGATCGACTGCTGGTGAAAGTGGAGGCGCGGGGAACATCACAACAATGCCCATGCGGTGCGCCTGTGCCTAAGAAGTTGTGGGACAGAAAGCACCATTGCACAGTTTTGCGGGTTAAACACGACCCGCGACCACGCATCGGCATTGGAAATACTACGGCGCGGACTGCGCCTAAGAACCTCAATGCCTGCAATAGGCATGGCTCTTGAAGCCCCTAGCTTTAGCTATGGGGCGTAGTCACTTTACGGGAAGAGTGCCGCACAAAACGCATCCCGCCGCAACACACGATCGGAAGTCCGGCTCGCCTTATCGTGATTCCGTTTCTGTCTCCTTAGTCAGTTGTCCCCAGCAGTTCTAGCCCGAGGACCAGGAGGGCGGCCGCCAGTACCAGGGCGCCAGCGTATGCAAGGTAGATGAGGCGATTCGCTTCGGGGGCTGCCGGGGAAACGACGGAAAAGAAAATTCCAGCCGGTATCACCATGGCTCCTTGAGGAAAGCTGCTCTTCGGGAGGCGCATCGGATTCCTGCCAGAAAGGGAGCCGATCGAGTTACCGTTCGGGCCATTGCACGCGGCGTCGGAGTGACACCGAATGCCTTGTACCGGCATTTCAGGGCAAGAATGCCCTGTTAGCTGCATTGGCAGAAGAGGGTCTGCGCGAACTCTGCGAAGCTTTTCGAGCAATTCGGGCAAACGACCCGCAGAAGCGTTTTAGGGAGATGGCCTATGTGTAGGTGCGCGTTGGCACTGCAAAACCCGCGATCCTGCAGTTGATGTTCGGACAAGTATCACAACGATGCCGAAAGATAGCCGGCTGAAGAAGGCGGCTAAGGAAGCATTTACGGAATTGCTCGAAGCTGCGGCCGCAGCGGCCAATATTCCAGTTCAGAGCAAGGACAGTATGCAGCTAGCGGTTGCGCGTTGGTCGCTGGTGCATGGTTACACCACACGGCTAATCAAGGGTGCGCTCGATTTCATCGAACCCGCCCACGGGATTGAAGCCGTGGTTCGGTTCGTTGAACTTGATCCTCGCCGCTGGTCCGCTTAACCTCGGCAGCTGTGTACAGCAGTTCAACGGAAGCACACAGGCAATTGAAAACCAGGCGCAACGGTTAGACTCGCGATCCGCATATCGGAGCCGTTTATTCCCGGCTGAAAATGCGCCTCCGCAAAGGTGCTAGCACGTTCGGGCAATCTACTGAAAACAATAACATTCTCATGATAACGAATCAGTTAAAGCTTGACCCGAGCATCGAATCGACATAGAGTTCGCGTAGGAGCAGCTCCCCCATGAAAACGCCCTGCTGTGACAAGCACAAGAACCTGCAGATGGTGCCCTTTTTCTTCGAACATTCGGCGCGAACAATCCGTGGACACGTCTGCCCGGTGCCCAGTTGCGGACGTTTCCAGGATGCCGAAGGTTATTTCGACATGGTTGACGGCAAACCCGCACGTGCGGAAAAAAATGGCAAAGGAGGGGTAGCTTCGGTAAGGGAGGAACTCCTCAAGGCGATCCGCGCAATTGCCGGAGCCTGAGTAGAGCCGCGTCAGGGAACAGTGATCGTAACCTGCTAAGTCGGTGGCCCAGAGTCACTCTGTACATGCGGCATCCATCTATCGCAATGAGTCGTCGCCAAGTAGCTTCGAGCTCAGCGAGTGTCTTGTCTGGGTAAAGCTGCATCAAGCTCAAGAGGTTATCCAGGTTGTCTGCAAACATCAGTTGCTGTCAGTAAAGGGACTCGGTACGAGCCAGAAGCAGTTCTTCTTTTCTGCGTTGATTTCTTGCGCCCTTGAACAACGGACAACTTAGCTTTCGCTCCAAGCACCTTCTTTTGGTCGATGAGGAGGACAGCACCCGCGCAAGGCTCCCACTCATCTTGCAGCGACACGGGTTTGACGTCAAAACTGCGGCCAGTGTCCCGCAAACCCTGCAGGAAATACAAAGCAGCAAGCTCGACGCGAGGTTGTCAGATCTGAATATTCGCGAGCCACGCGACGGGTACGGAGTCGTTCGCACGATGCGGCGGGCTAATCCAAGTTGCGCTTTTGTCACTCCCGCAGCAACTCCTGGCAGCAGTGCTGACGTTACTCTGCTGACGGAGGCTTGGGCCAGGAGCCTCCATTCCACAGTCAGTATTGCGCCGCTCTACAGTGAAGACCCGATCCCTTCCTTGCAGGCTTGGCACTAATCGTGCCAGCTACAAAATCTTCAGGAAAATCCACAAGAAAATTCTTGCTGGGCTTGAATTTGTTCGCCCCGTAGTTATACGGTTTCGAAGCGCGCTAATCAAAAAAGCTAGCTTGTACGGTCATCGTCAGGCCTGTCATCACTTGCTAACCGGTCGTGGCTAGGCTTGTCATCCAGTTAACCGAAGTAACCGTCCCAACCATCCACCCGAAAGTTTTTTCCTGGCGCGTAGGCGCCAGCCAAATTCTATCGAAGAAAATGAAAAGGAGTTTCTATGCACCAGCCGTTCCAACAACCATTCACTTCTTTGGGAATCCCGCAACAACAGTTCGGTCAGTTCGGCCTAGGCGGCGGACTCGGCCAGGTTCCATTTGCCTCTCCTTTTGGCCAACAGTCGCCGTTTGGTCTGCAAGGGCCAATTGCTGCAGTGGGGCAATGGCTGGGCCAACAGAGTCCGCTTGGCTATCCCTACGGTCAGCCGCAGTTCATTCCTCCAACGGTGAACCCGTACGAGGTTGCAACCATCGTTACCCGCGTCCTTCCTCTGCTTTTGCAGAGTGGCTCGCTGCTGCAGGGTCCGCAAATCACGCCCTTTGGAGGGCAGCCACATCTGGGGAGCATAATCGGCCAAAACCCGTACACTCCTTTTCAAAGCGGATTGTTCCAAAATCCAATAGGAGGTTTGGGTTCGTTGGGGAGTCCCTGGGGTACTCCTTTTGGCCATTACTAAACCAGTAGGTTATTAGGCGAGAAGTCGGCTCACCGGACAGTCGATGCGGCGGGCGCAAGCTCGCCGCATCCAGCCGGCCAGGCTTTTCAGCGCCCGCAGGTATTTTGCGAGGTTCTCCGCCAGCGCTCTTGATGGGCGATCTTTGAGTCAGGATTTAGCGCGTGAGACGAACGAGGGAGCACCCCGGCTATGAGAATGTAGATCGCAAGATTCGTTGATTATCGAAAAGCAAGAACGAAAGGCAAGAAGACAATTTGGAGATGTTTGAGGCCGGTCAACTCGTGTCATGAGCCTGACTTGGCCGTGACTGCAACTTCAAGGAGAGCGCTATATGCCATCGAAAAGAGAGGAACAGGAGAGTAAGACGTCGGCCGGCAGGTCATCGGGAGAAAGAGCAACCCGCGAACGCGGCGGTTCCGCCGAAGGAGATAATCTACTCAACTCGCGCAAGGGGCAATTCCTGATTTCTACCAGACCCGTGCCTGGTGTCCATCCCTTGGCTGGACTTGATTTGCTTGAGCAAAATCTGCGGAGCGACCCGGAAGTGCAGGTCGTCGACGTCCTGACCCCGCGCAGCACTGCAGGCGCGTTCGGCAACGGCAGGTCAGGATCGCAGCGTGTCATTGTGGCACGCATGGGGGAAGACAAAGCGGCGCGGTTGGCTCAGCAGGGTGGATACCAGGTGGTCGTGGAGCGAGATCATGCGCTCACGTACGCGCATACGGCGGTGCCGGCGGTGCCGTTGGATGCCGGTGGGTTTAATCAAGCCAACGGATTCACCATCAATATTACGGTAATGGCAGACGACGGCCCGGTCGAAGGCGCCCTGGTCCGTATCTTTGGCAGTCTTTTCCCCACACAAGGTGTGACCGGGCGCCAGGGTCGAGTGGAATTGAATGTGATTGGGGAATCACCGAACACTATTCATGCCCTCTACGTGAAACCGCAGTCGGACTTCTGGAGCATTTGGATACCGCAGCCGGCTCTCAATTCCGAAGGTCCGAACGTCATTTCCCTTAAGGATCTAGGCGCAACCCTGCCGAACCTCTCCTCTCAGCAGTTCATTGGATGGGGCCAGAGGGCTATGCACCTGGATAGCGTTCCCTCCGCGTTCCGCGGTAAAGGGATCAAGGTCGCGCTAATCGATTCGGGCGTGGCCGCCACGCACAGCAGTATCAAAGGACAGGTAAAGGCCGGTTATGACGTTATAGCCAAGAGCCAGGAAGGCTGGGAAGAAGACGCCATCGGACATGGAACGCACTGCGCAGGTATTATTGCCGGGAATGCGGAAAATAGTGAGGGCATGCGGGGTTTCGCCCCAGAAGCTGAGATAGTCGTATGCAAGCTCTTCCCGGGTGGTCGATATAGCAGCTTGTTGGACGCACTGGACTTCTGCATTGGCCAGCGAGCGGATGTCATAAATTTGAGCCTGGGTGCCGCTGAACCCTCTACGATCATTGAGCAGAAGATCTTCCAGGCCACACAAATGGGCATAGCCTGCATTGCCGCAGCAGGAAACTCCGGTGGCCCGGTGCAGTATCCGGCCTCGTCTCCAAACGTGCTTGCCGTTGCCGCAATCGGGAAGCAAGGTGAGTTTCCACCGGATAGCTATCACGCCCTGACAGCCAGGCCGCCGCTTACCCCTCAAGGCTTCTTTTCTCCAAACTTCACTTGTTTCGGCCCATCAATTGCCGTTTGTGCGCCTGGGGTGGCGGTCATCTCCTCCGCTCCACCGGACAACTTCGCGGCATGGGATAGTACGGCTGTTGCCGCCGCCCATATTTCCGGCCTCGCCGCCCTGATCCTGGCCCATCATCCGGACTTCCAGGCGCAGGGAATGTTTGGCGCTCGTAATCTTCAACGAGTGGATCGGCTTTCCCAGATCATTCGCCAATGCGGCCAGCCCTTGAACCTGGGCGACCCGATGCGCACCGGGGCTGGATTGCCGGATGCGACCCGGGCGTTTCTACCAGTGGAGGCGGGCAGGACCATGGCAGCATTTCCTGAGGTCTCACACGCGCTTCAGGCTCGGGGAGCGCCATATTTCGCGGCGGTTCCCTTTGCGGGCTACGCGCCAGCTGCGAGCGGTCCGCCCTTCCCCTATGTTCCCAGTTGGGGTGCCGGGCCTGGACCCTGGGCGACCGGGCAGTCACCTGACAGCATGTGGCTGCTGGCCATTCAGCAGCTCAAGACTGCGATGCAGTCCGCTGGGCTGCTCTAACTTACGGGAGCTTGGCACGTCCGAGCCCGTCTTCCGCCCTTAAAACTCCACTGACGGGTTTTAAGGGCTGGGGGGCTCCGGCGTGCAAAACATGAGGGCGAATTCTTGCGCAAATAAGGCTCGCCCATTTTCCAGAAACATGCGATGATCCGCCTATCGGGGGTGACAGAATGATGGTTTCGATCAGCACGTGGACGGCCACCCCCGAGAGGAGCCCAATGGGAGAGCACAGTTTCGAGGGGGATTTGCTGCGCCTACTGGTGGCAGAAATCTGGTTTGCAATTTCAATGAAAGCGGCGCGCGAGCTGTTCGGGCGCAGCTATTTTGCTTTAGGCATGGGAGAGAGGCTGGCGCTGGAGCAGGTGGTGGCTGCCACGGTAGGAGCCATGTATTCAGAGATCACGCCAGCCCTGTTAAGGCCTCAGACCAAGCGGATAGCCGGGTTTCAAGTTGGGAAGTAAACTCGCTTCCCACTCTTGAGCGCGGCGAGAACCTGGTGGGGTTATTTCTCCTGAATTTCCAACGAGCGCTTTCCCCTGCGGGTTTGCGCACCAGTTAGCATATTGCCAAATTGCAGCACCGTGACTGCGGCCGCAACCTTCCAGCAAGATCGACGGATAAACGACTAATTCCATCATACGACTCTAAGACCTCTAGACTCTCCTCCCACAATCAAATCTTCCGCCGTCGCATTCTCGGGTCGAATCCGGTGCCGACGCATCGCGCCGCCGGCTGCGCCGCTCGCACGATGGTGAACAGAGCCAACCCTTCGACCAGCGCTGTGACCGCAGAAATCATCCAGTTCCGCTATGGCTGGACCGAGGTCATGCCCTTGCCGATCCAAGGACAATATCAAGGCCCGCCGCGTCGGCGAACGCTCGAAAATCCCGGTCCCGCGTAAGGAGAGGAATCCCCCGGTCAATGCAGCTCTGGGCAATCAGCGCCTCCCCGAGGCGCGCCTTTCGACGCTTTGATAACACTCTTGCTCGCAACCCTCCTGCTCGCTGCCAATAGCCCGGTTCGACTTCAATTAGCGGCACGTCGGAAAGCGTGTCGGCAACACCGGAGGAAAGCTTCGGGTCGCTTAATAGCTCCGTAAGTACGATCGGTACCATCAGGACCTGCTGGTCTTGCAGCGCCCTATCCAGCAGTTGCGCATCCTCGCCTCGCGCCCCCTCCAGAAAAGCAATCCATGTACTTGTGTCAGCTGCAATCATCGATCGGCTTTTAGCTCGGCCAACGTGCGCGTGAATCGAACCTTGCCTCGGAGTTGCCGCAAGCGTGCGTAGGTCCGTGATGCCGCGACCAGTTGAAGACCGGTGCGGACGGTCTGTGTGATGCCTGCACCGCTCGCCCGTTGAGCCTTACCTAGAAGCTCTCCGGGAATCTCCACGGTGATCTTACGCCGGGCTCCCATAATAATCACTTCACTTTACCATATCGAATACCAGTATCGAATATGGTATTCGAGTGGATTCCCTAACGAAGCTTCGAGCTTGACAACTTTGCGGCCGTCCAGTCGATCTCCGCCGCTTTAGGCCGATATACTATCTGTGGCCTTGGCTTCGGTTGCAAGGCACAGTCTGTGCCCGACCTGGAGTAAATCTATCGGCGTTGGGTTAAAGTTCCGCTAAGAGACTCTTTCCGGGTCAAGGTCAAGCAGCAGAGTGCGCGAGGCTCGACTCGCCGTTTCTGACGGCCTACCGGATGACATGGATCTGGAGATCGAGTCTCAGTTTCCTCCACGATTTGTCGGCGGTGTACACCGGAGCCTTAAGCGCGAGTCCGAGGGCCAAACAAGCCCGGTCTCCTAACGACAAACCGAGCGCCCGGGTTTGAGCCATGAGGCTTCCCGCAGTCCGACGATGTTCAGCACTGAAGGCAGCAGGTTCCTGTATGGGAGTGACAGTAGCTTCCCACGCCTCCCGAGGACTGAGCTCGCGCTCAACTAATTTCCCTTGCACCTCAGCCAGATTGACGGTGCTGCTGGTCGCGGTGCTCAACCGTTCGGGGGTGAGCTTGTCCGCGCCCTTTTCGCGGTTCAGCACGGCAAGGAGCGCGGCAGCGTCGAGCACAATCCTATTCATGCTTAGAAGCCTCTCGACGTTCGCGGATCAACTCATCAACCAATGAGGTGCCCGGTTTCACCTGTTTCGGAACCAGGCACTGGGGTCGCTCCAAACGGCGCTTGAGCGTCGTAATGCGCAACTCGTCTCCTCGAGTCGCAACGCGATTTCGTCGCCAACATTGATGCCCAGGGCCTTGCGAAAAGAGGCGAGGATGACCACACGACCGTTTTCATTCACCCGTAAACAAGTTTCTTCAGCCACTGATGTGATCCGAATCTGAGTTCAAGCAGCACCAGTTCACCGGTTGACGCCGGCGGTGATTCGCTCGGAGCCTCTTAGGGTCACGTTGGGGGGGGGAATGTCCTGCCGATGCCACCCTCATAGGTGCCAGAGGCGAGAAAACTCTACCTGCAACGTTTACGCCAATAGCAAGTATGGGTGGATTTTGAGGACTTTTCTTTTTACCGCATGGACGTGGTGGATGTTTACTATGTGGGCGGGTTCGGGATGATGGGCTGGGTATCTGCCTCCGAATAGGACCGCGGTCAACCCGACCAGTGGAAACCGCGGTCTGGGGGGAGGGCGCCACGCTTGCTGACCCCCAGAGCTTTTTCAACAGGGTTTGTGTAAAAGGCGGTGGCGAGCGGCTTGTCACCCAGCATCCATGCGCTCTTGACCACTTTGCACCAAGACCGGTTCATTGCTGGCAAACCTGTTCAAATTTGTACAGTTTGCAGCGGACTCTCGCAGTTCGGGAAACCTTAATCGTGGAGCACGATGTCGAGCAGAGAGCTGTGAATTTCCAACCCGCCACTGTTGTACTGAATGAACCCCAAGCGTCTGAACCGATTCATAAAGAAATTGACTCGTGCCCGCGTGGTTCCGACCATTTCTGCCAAAGTTTCCTGGCTTATCTTAGGAAGCACGATTTCCGACCTACCCTCTTTTCCGAAGCGACCCAACAACAAGAGAGTTCGAGCTAACCGTTTCTCAGCAGAGTTAAACAGCTGATCGACCAAGTCCTCCTGAATTTGATTGTTACGCATAACCAGATACGCAACAAACAGGTCTGAGAATGCGTTTTCACGGTGGAGCACGTTCAGCATGGCCTGCTTTTCAATTCTGAGTACACAACACTCGGTGATTGCAGTGGCAGATGCGATACGCTGAGGCTGGTGGGAGGTTATGCATCCCTCGCCCACGAAGTCTTCCGGTCCTAGCAGCGCGATAGCAGCTTCCTTGCCCTGGTTGGAAACGACCGTAACTTTGGCTCGACCTTTCTGAATGTAGAACACAGCATCAGCAGGTTCTCCCTGCGCGAAGATGGCCTGTCTTTTTTTATACTGCAGGAGGGTTCTTCCGACGCCGCTTTGGGCCAGGAAGGCCTTGGGATCAAAATGCCGCACCTTGCCACGGGCCATAATACCCTCCCAGAAAACGCTGCACACGATGTCTTGAGCCAGGGGTAGGCCTGCGTTGTTGGTCATTATATAGTCATTTGCCATGACAAGCGGCCAGGGAATCGATTGCGGCAATTTACGTAGGCCCAACAATTGGACAAAGTGAGCACTTTTGAACAGACACGACTGAGGCCCTCCGCCAAAATTTTGGGGAAGAGCTGTGGGGACTTGCGAATCGTGTTGGTTTCTCCTTGGCGGAAGCGGAAGCGGGCAGTTCCGGTCTCTACTTAATACGCTTATATCGCTTTCCCCACACAGGCCGGGCTGCCCAGGTTTGAGGGGTTCAAATCACTCGAGCCTATCGAGGACCCGAGAGAATCAACTCTGTAACCGGTTCTCGCCAGATTGAACAGTAGTGAGCAAATCCTGTAGCGAAAGACGACGCCCCGACTCGCTAGGGAGGAGGCGTTTCAATGGATTGTCCTGACGACTCAGCCAGTTCTAATGGCGCTCTGGTTGAAGCTTTGCGTACGGAAGGGTTTGTCTGCTCTTTACCGCGTCGCGCCACCTTGTTCCTTCAGGGCGAGACCGCCCAAGGCATTCACATCATCTCCCGCGGCTACATCAAACTCAGCACCAGTTCATGTGATCGGCGTAGCCAAGTTGTTGACCGTGGATGAAGCCACGGTCCGCACTGTGCTGACGAGCTGGGGGCCGGGAAAATTCGATGCTGAACTCTTCATGGATGGAAAGGCTTTCAACGGCAACAAATCCGCTGCGACATTGATTCCCCCAGCGTTTGGTTTGGCGGGAGTCAATCTGCATACCTGGACAGGTTGGGGTTCGGTGACTCACTGGAATGCTTTTGTCGCGAATCTCGAGATGCACGGCAAAGGCACTTTCTTTGACCCACGATTGGCTGACAGCACCCGTTTCCCGATAGCTGCGCAAAACGGCTTCGACAATGTGCGCAGCGAGGTTGACTTGATCACGCCCAAGCTTGCCGACCTACACTTCTACCAACTGGCGCTTGATGCTCCAGCCCCCCCCGCCAAACAGTTATGACCACTCCGCGGCACAGCGTGGAAAGTCAGTCTTCAATGGCCACGCCCAGTGTTCCACCTGCCACGTTCCACCCCTGTTCACCGAACCGGGCTGGAATATGCACACCGCTGACGAGATCGGTGTGGACGACTTTCAGGCCTCCCGAGCGCCGGATGATCGTTATCGCACATCTCCATTGAAAGGTTTATGGACTCACACGAAGGGTGGCTTCTACCACGACGGACGTTTCGCAAGCTTAATGGACGTTGTCAACCACTACGACAGCTTCAAATCGCTGCATCTGTCGGGCCAGGAGAAGAGGGATTTGGTCGAGTATTTGAAATCACTGTAGTGCTTGAAGGCCTGGCATCTACACAGCGAGGAGAGTGACGGGTCTGGTTGGTGTTCGATGTTGGGGGGGGCGCCCGAGAATCTGTTTCGCACCATGATTCAGGTCCGTTCATCATCGTTTCCTCTGGCCCATGATTCCCGTGGCTCTACCGGATTTCCTTGCTCGTGGTCGGATCAGCCGGAGAGCAGTGCCTTTGTGAATTGCGAGGTGTTCAGTTTTGTCACTCTTGATGAGATATTGTGGCGCTTCACGCGAGGCGTGATGCACGTACCCTTTGAATTTCATGTCGGAAGTGATCTTCTTGATGATGATTCCGCTAACCCTACCAGCCTCGGAATTCCATCGCACGTGATCACCGATTTTGAATGTTTTCGGCATCGCGGTCAGCCTGATCCGTGGGTTCAGCCAAATGATCAAGTCGATCTCGACATCTGGTTGACTCGGCTTAGCATC
>DATEPX010000214.1:0-16799 GCA_035272945.1 Terriglobales bacterium | reverse complement strand
TACGGCGACGGCAAGACATCCATCCGTGCCGGGTTTGGCATGTTCGACGTCCTGCCTTTGCCCTACCTGATGGAAAACCGCACCAATAGCGCCCCGTTCTTTGAGGAAGGGACGGTCACCACTCTCCCGCCCAGCGCGTTTCCCACTGGCGGGCTGGCGCTGCTCACGCCCAGTACGCTGCGGGGGTCTTACGTAGAAGGGCATCCAGGGCGCGCCTACTCGATGCAATGGAACCTGTCTGTCCAGCGAGAACTGGCCTCCGACATGGTGTTGACCCTCGGCTACGTGGGATCGCGCGCCAACCACCTGCCGCGAAGCATCGAAGATGCCGACCAAGTTCCGCCAAACCTGGTAACGGTTTCCGCCGATGGACATCTCGTCTTTCCGACCAACCCAACGCTGAAGAAGGGCGGGCCAATCCCCAAAGTCAATTCCAACTTCGGCCGCATTGCGACCACCTTGTGGGACGATTTTTCCACCTACCATAGCCTGGTGGCGGATTTCGACAAGCGCTTCAGCCACGGGTTCCTTTTGAAGGCGGCGTACACCTGGTCTAAGAGCATCGACGAGGGTTCCAACACCTTCAGCGACAACGAGACCACCAACACCTCGGGCGTGGCCTACTCATTCTTCCCGCAATTGCAGCGGGCCGTGTCGGATTTCGATATCACACAACGCTTCGTGCTGACCTACAGTTGGGCAGTGCCGACCCCGGACTCTTTCAGTGGCCCGACCAAGGCGTTGCTGGCGGGCTGGGAACTAGGCGGAATCTTCTCGGCGCAAACCGGGCCGCCATTTACCGTTACGTTAAAAAATGATCGGGCGCGCACGGGAGACAGCCGTGTGGGTAGCAGTTCCGGCGGGCAGCGGCCGGATTACAATCCGGCGCCGGGCTGCAGCCCTAATGCGGTAAATCCCGGCAATCCGCTCAACTACATCAAGCTCCAGTGCTTCTCGTTCCCCGCTTTGGGCGAATTGGGTAACCTGGGCCGCAATACGCTGCGCGGGCCAAGGTTGGAGGATTTCGACATCTCGCTGTTTAAGAATTGGCCGCTATGGCGTGAGCAAACCTCCCTGCAGTTCCGCGTAGAGGCGTTCAATGTCTTGAACCATGCGAATTTCCAGGAGCCGAAGACCAAGATTTTCGATGGCAGTGGCAATTCGATTCCTGTATCCGCACAGATCCCGTCACCGACGGCGACGCCAGAGCGGCAGATACAGTTTGCGCTCAAGCTCACCTGGTAGAGCGTCCGCTCAAGGGTGAAACAGAACCGCGCGTACCCTTCATCGACCTTATCGCTGGTCGGCGGAATCCCAGGGTGGGGCAGGCGCGAACCACAGTTGTGCTTCCGATCGTCGCACCTGGTCGATCTGCCGGAATGCAAGCACCATCTGCTGGCATTGGCCGCGATGGAGGAGAAGGAGCCTTGAGGGAATTAGTCCGAAGCTATCTGCAAAATGGAATTACCCGCCGGGGGTTTATCAAAAGGATGGTGCAGTCCGGGTTCAGTGTCGTGGCTGCGGACTCGGTGCTGGCCGCGCTGCCGCCGGCGTCTGGCCAAGCACAATCGAGCGAAGAGACCAACCCATTCACACGCCGGTTCCGCGGCACTGGAGGCGAACTGCTCGCGGAACAGTTGCGCGACGCGGGGGTGGAGTACGTGTTCATCGGGAACGGCACCGGTGTGAGTCCCTTGTGCGACGCGCTGGTGGATCGTCCGGATCTGAAGCTGGTGCTGGCCGTCCACGAACCGCTTTGCGTTGCCATCGCGGACGGTTATTCACGGGCATCGGGGAAAACCGCGTTCACCATGTTCAGCAGGGTAGGAGTGCCGGCGGCTTCGTCCAATATATACAACGCGATGAAGGACCGCTCCCGTCTGGTCGTCGCCAGCGACCGCATCGAGTCAATGGCCGCGGGGCGGGATTCGCACGAGGACTACGACGACACCCTCGAGCCTGTGAAGCAGTTCACGAAATGGCGCTGGAACATCGACTCCCCTACGCGCATTCCCGAATGGACGATGAAGGCGTTCAAGCTGGCGGCGACCCCGCCGGGCGGGCCGACCTTCCTGATGTTCCCCCGTGACATGCTGGTGGCCCGTGAGGTGGAGGCAGAAATCTTCCGGCCGGGAACATTTGACGTTCCCATGACCGTGCGCCCGGACGCCGCCGTCGTTGAGAAGATGGCGCACGCGTTGATCCAGGCCAAGAGCCCACTGATGCTGGCCGGTACTGACGTGTGGCGTTTTAACGCCGTTCCCCAAGTTGTCGAACTTGCTGAACTGCTCGCGATTCCTACTACCAGCGGCGAAGAACGCGAAGGCTTTCGCATTTCGTGCAACTTCCCCACCAATCACCCGCTCTTTTTGGGAGGGTATTCGTCGCATATGCGCTATCCGCGCAGTGTCGACGTGCTCCTCAACATGGGCGGCAAGCTGCCGGATCCGGGCGCGGGCTCACCCCAGATTCCACGTTCCGTGAAGATTGTTGACGTGCGCATCGAGGCTTCCGATATCGGCACCGACTACCCGTTGTATATGGGGGTTGCTGCTGACGTAAAAGAGGTGGCGCAGGACCTCGTCGCAGCCATCAAATCTATGGTTACCCCGCAACGCCTGAAGGAAATCCGAGGCAATCGGCTGGAGGAGACTGAACAGTTCGTCGCACGGCTGCACCAAGCCCGGTTACAGGCCATGAAGGCCGACTGGGACAAGGTTCCGCTCACCTGGGAGCGCCTGACCTCCGGCATCAACGAAGTGCTGGAGCGCGACGCTTACGTCGTCACCGAGTTCGGCACCGAAGGTCCGAAGGCGCTGAAGTGTTTTACCTTCGCGCCAGGCGAGAAGACGCTGATCGGCCGCACATCGGGCGCGGCGCTGGGTTGGGGAGTAGGCGCGGCGACCGGCGTCAAGATCGCCCAGCCGGACAAGCAGGTCGTGTGCCTGCAGGGCGACGGCGGATTCATGTTTAACGGCCAGCCGCTGGCTCTGTGGACCATGGCGCGCTACCAGATCCCAGTGATCACGGTTATCTACAACAATCGCAGCTACAACGAGACGCGGGAACGCGCCTTCGCTGAAGAGGGACGTCAAGCGCAGACCAACAAGGACATGCTGAGTTATCTGGGCGATCCGGATGTGGACTTTATCAAGTTGGCGGCTGCCTTTAGCGTCCAGGGCGAGCAGGTGACGGCGCCGAATCAGATCGAACCGGCGCTGAAGCGCGCCGTTCGGGCCGCGCAGGACGGCAAGCCGTTCGTAATTGATGCCCTGGTAGGGCGGACCGGCCACGGCGCCGAACTGGCGTCGTACCCAAAGCTCTCAGTAGCGGAGATGCGTAAACGGAGAGTTTGAACGACGGAGGGCCCATGAGACGTGAGGGTTGCCTGGTGGTGTTGGTGGGCCTGCTGGTGGGTGCCGCCGCGCAACAGCCAGTGCCGAACGGAGATCGCTTGTTGCCACCCCTGCCTCCGGGCGAAGGAAGGGATCTGGTGCAAACTGACTGCGTCGGTTGTCACAAGTTGAACATGATTTTTCAGAACCGCAAGACGAAAGCAGCTTGGGCCAAGGAGGTCAATGACATGATCCAGCGCGGGGCGGCAGTTTTTCCGGAGGAGATCGAGCCCATCACCGCTTACCTGTCCAAGAACTTCGGGTCGGATATGCCACCGCCGATCAACGTTAACACGGCCGACCGTGCAGAGCTCGAGAAGCTGCCTGGCATTAAACCGGAGATGGTAGAGCGTATTCTCAATGCGCGCGCCAAGGCAGGCTCATTCAAAGACCCCGACGAGCTTCGGCGGGCGCTTCGGTTGGACAAGGATGAGTTCGCTAAAGACTTTTACCTACTCAAATACAACTGAGGGCCGAGTCCCTTCAGATTTCAGGCTTTGCCCGCGGAGCCGAGCCAAAGAACCTCTGCGGTGCAGTATTGCAGCCGGTGGGCGGAACCCTCCTCGCTTCAGGTTACTGCTTCACGAACAGGAGAAAATAGTAATCAGGCAAGATGGTGAT
The DNA here is from genome assembly GCA_035272945.1 of Terriglobales bacterium. GTDB lineage: Bacteria > Acidobacteriota > Terriglobia > Terriglobales > Acidobacteriaceae > Gp1-AA122. The sequence goes on along the minus strand of DATEPX010000214.1, from coordinate 12,783 downwards.
CTCCTTCATGAATTTGAATCCCGCCTGTTCTGCCTCGGCGATCGCTTCTTCGCGCGGGACAAGCTGGTTCGGCGGGTGTGGCCTGCGAGGGCTGTCAGGCGGGTAATCAATAATGGCCATGTATCCGTGAGGCTTGATGTCCTTGATCAGCGTTTTGTAATAGCCGACGCGATTTTCGAGATGGTGAATCACATCGCAGAAGAATGCCAGGTCCATGGAAGCTGCCGGGAGCAGGGGGTCGGCCCGTTGTGAAACGATGAACACAATATTGTTAAGGTGTTCCTGTTTTGCGCGCTGCTTCTGGTAATCAATCACGTCGGCAGCGATATCCACTGCATAGACCTTGCCATTCGGGGCGACCGCGTGGGCAAAGCGGCGGGTGAAGTACCCAGTCCCGGCGCCAATATCGGCCACCACTTCGCCGTTTTTCAGGTTCAGCGCCTTGATGACTTCGTCGGGCTTTAGATAGTGGTCGCGTTCGGGGCGTTCCTGGGAACGGATGCGGTCGGCCAGAGGCCGATCCTGGGTGCGCGGCGGCATCTCCGTCTGCTGCGCCCAGCCCACTCCCGCCAGCAACAGGAGTGGCAACACTTTCCGGAAAAACGAAAGTAGAAGCTGCCTATAATTCATGATCCCTCCGCTCACCAGCATCAGGTCCATCACTTTGTCCTACTGGACAAAATCCGCTCCACCTCGGTGCAAGCCAGGTGTAGCGATTTCAGCTTGGCTCCGTAAGCGGTTAGCCCCAGCTTACCGGGCGTAATCTGGTGGCACTCGCTGCAGCCAAACCGGTGGAAGCGCGCAACCTGGTGCTTGTCATCGCTGGTCCGAACGCTCTCCTTGGTTTGGGCGATCACGTTCATCGAGGTCAGAAGCGAGATGCAGCCTTCGAATCCCTTGCCTATTTGTTTCCCTTGCTCGGTGAAGCCAAGTTTCCCACCGCTGCCCAGGGTGTGACAGTCCTTGCAGCCATGATTCTGGAAGATGTAGTGGGCCAGTTGATCCGAATTCATTTTCGCCATCTGCGCGTCGGTCAATTTCTTCGATGCCGGCGGCGCTTGTTTTTGAAATGAATCTTCCATACTGAGCACGATAGCCGACGTTGCGAGCGCGAGAACAACGACGGTCACCAGGAGGCTTGCCATCGTGCGGATTGCCGTGTGCTGTTTATGCCCCTGAAGCATTTTTTCTTCTCCTCCCTCACCCGTGTTTGTGATTTAAATGCCGCTACTCGGGAAACAAGAACCGCGCCAAGAAGCTGAACAGCCCGTTCCGTACACTATCGGTGGCAAATACTTCTCCGTGTTTGGGATCGTACGTCACACCTGCAGGATGAACCAAAAACGTGTTTGACCCCTTGATTACCGCGCGCGGCGGAACGTCGCCGTTATCGTTGATGTCCCACAGTCCGATAAAGCCCAGGGCCCCGGTCTGCCACGGCGAGGGTATGTCCGTGCCAGGCGGCAGGCGGTTGCGTGGCCTTTCCAATTCGTACGGAGGATGATTCTCATTGTTGATGGCGGCGACAAAAATTCTGCCTTTCACAGCATCCATCGCCAGCTGCCAGGGCCGCACAATGCCGGTGTGAGGCCCGGCAATAACCGCCTGCGGCATGACATCTCCCTGATCGGTTCTCTTGAAGATGAACAAGCCGGTCCGTCCCCCCGGCACCGAAGATGTGCTGGCGGCCACGATGCGAGCGTGCACTGGGTCTACGGCGACGCCAACCACAAACAGCAGCCCGGTCTTAGGACCTTGGATTACCCGCTTAGGTGCGACATCGCCATTGGCGTCCAGCGGGAAGGCCAGCAGACTGCGGCCGCTGCTGTCGCCGACAACGATCTCATCGTTCTGCTCATCCACGGCCACGGTATGTGGGCGCACCAGTTGCGTATGCGGACCCTGGATCACGCGAATCGGCGATTCTGCACCCGCTGCTCCTCCACGAAAGACGAGTACGGCGGCCGCCAGCGCTACTGGCACCACGATCTCGTCGTGCTTGGCCTCGTAGGCAATACCGTGCATGGTGCGGCTCAGATGGGTCGCTTGGCCGTAGATGATTCGCACCGGATTCGAATTGCCGTTTGCCAGCCTGGCAAAGACCGCAATCCGCGGCTGGCTGACTCAATTAGGCACCAGCAGCTCGTCACGCTTGGAATCGTAGGCCACCGCGTATGGGTTGCCGAAGCCTGCAGTAGGCGTTCCCTCAGGCGCGTTACGGATGATTCGTTTCGGGGCGATGTCACCGCTGGTGTCCCGGGCAAACACCAACGCGGTATGATCCCCGTAATTGGCAACCCAGATTTCCTCGTGCTGACTATCAATGGCAACCGCCATCGGGCTCGAAACACCCGTCTTTTTCCCCCGGAGCACACGGAGGGGCGCCACATCTCCCTTCGCCGTCCGGTCAAAGATCAACACCGAATCGTCCCCGTTATTGGCCACGGCGATCTCGTTGTGCACGTCATCTAGGTCAATGCCCATCGGCCAATTCAATTGCGTGTGCGGCCCCTGGATGGTGCGCAGCGGCGGGACATCGCCTTCGGAGTTCTCGGCGAAAAAACTGATGGATGGATCCAGGAACTTGCCACCTCGGGTCTGAGCCAGATTCGCGCGCGTGAGATCATCGGAGGAGTAGGCGGTAATTTCGGACGCGTTGCCGTGGTTGGCGACTGCGATCTCATGATGATCTGCGTCCCACCGAATACCGTGCGGATCGGCCAGGCGGGTGTGCGGCCCTTTGATCACGCGCAGAGGGGCTTCCAGACCGCTGGCCGTGCGCCGGTAGATGCTGATCGCGCTGAGCTGCTGGATCGAAATCGCGATCGCGTCCTGAGCCGCGTTCAGCGAGATTCCCCAGGTCTGGTGAGGAGTATAGAGATGCCGCCTGGGCATGACGTCGCCGTCGGCGTTGTAGTCGAAGACGGCAATGCGATCCTCGGTGTCATTGTTGGCCACGTAGATTTCTTTGCGTTCTGGATCGAGTTCAACGCCGGCGACGTAACCAATTTCCGTATGGGGGCCAAGAATTTGCCCCATCGGCTCAGTGGGCGTGATCGCGTTGCTGCCTGCGCCGCGCGGAAAAGTGAGTAGGCTCTTACGGTTCTGGTCGCTCATTACCACGCGATCATTTTTGACGTCGAGTGCCAGGCCGTTGAAGGTAGGGTAGGGATCCACAATGTAGCGCCGGGCTGGCAAATCTCCACCTGCGGACCTGACGCTTGCCGCTTCGGGAGGATCGTCGAGCGCAGGCGAGCACAGGTCTCCCTCTGCCATACTGGGTAACAACTCAGGTGGCGGTGCCGGTGCCGGTGGTTCGCTGCCCCTGGCCGCGGGAGGTCCCTTTGTTCCTGCCAGGAACGCGAGCGTGATTACCGAGCCTGCGATCAGTTGGCCGCATTTTCGCAACCACTTTCGACGTACTTTCATTGTTGTTCAGACCGAGGCGGCAGTCTGCAAGAGTCCACTGCGAAGTAACACCCCATCCAGGACCTTGCTGCGTTCGCTGTCGAGTGGCACCAGTGGGAGCCGCAACTCCGGCGTCGCCAGTAGTCCCATGCGCCACATCATGTACTTGAGCGGAATGGGATTTGTGTCAAGGAAGATAGCCCGGTTCAACTCGAATAACTCGAAATGCAGCCGACGGGCCGCTGGCAGGTCGCCTCGTTGCACTGCGTCGTAGAGCGCTGCCACACGCGCCGGCGCCAGGTTGCCCACCGCGTTCATCAGTCCGCATGCGCCAATCGACAGCATGGGTAAGCTGAGGGCCTCCAGCCCGCAGAAAATGCGAAATTCCGGACCCAGCTTTGTCAGCAATTCGGTGACAAGATCCAAGTCCGTGGCCGCATGCTTGATGCCCACCAGGTTCGGCACCCGGTCCGCGATCCGTGCCACCGTTTCGCAGGTCACCGTAACTGCGGCGCGCCCAGGAATGTGATAGATCATCAGCGGAAGGGAAGTGTGCTGTCCCACCGCCGCGAAATACTCGAGCAGTCCCTGCTGCGACGGTTTGATGTAATAAGGCGTGACCACAAGCACCGCATCGGCGCCCGCTTTTTCGGCTTGGGCTGTGAGCGCGAGCGTATCCGCCAGCGATTGCGATCCGGAAGCAGCCACCACCGGAATACGCCCTTTGACCGCGGCTACCGCAATCGTTACCAGCTGGGCGCGTTCCTCGAACGTGAGACTGCTGGGCTCGCCAGTGGTTCCGGTCACCAGGATCCCGTGCGAACCCTGGCGAACCTGCCGCTCCAGCAGCGCGGCGAAATTTTCCAAATCCACCTCGCCGTGGCGGAACGGCGTCATGACCGGCGAGTACGAGCCGCGTAAAAAACTTTTGTCCAAGGACATCATGAGAAAGTTCCTTGTGTTCGCCCTCCTTCAGCGCGTGGGCACGGCTTGCGCCTCGCGGTTGGTGGAAAAACCTCCGGTCATCCCGAGCGATTCGATTGGCTGATCGAGGCTCTCCTGCCACAACAACGAACCCATCCAAATGTTCAGTGGGCTATCCTGAATCGTGAGCTCGTAGACGTCCTCGCCGTAAGACGCGTGATGGTGCACCGCCCAACCCGGTGCGGACAGCATCAAATCACCGGCCTTCCACTCGTAGCGCTTGCCTTCAACGATGCTGAATCCCGTTCCGGCAAAGTAGTAGTTGATCGCGGCGGCGACGTGGCGGTGCGGTCGGTCCACAATATTTTTCGGCCGCACGCACATGGTGGCAAAGAAGCTTGCAGTAGTACCGTTAGCATGCGCCGTCGCCGGATTGTACAGAAGATAGAGACGACGTCCAACGTAGGAACTGCCCAGAGCAGTCAATTTATCGAGTTCCTTCTTGACTCGGTTCCAAGGGAAGTGCAGTGGCTGGTGCGCGACCACGTCGGGGCTTATCAGCTTCTCGTAGGTCATGAGCTGTGCGCCATCTGACGAAATTCGAATCGTACCGAAGGGATCCGCAGCGCGACCTTCGCCGCGGCCGTTATCGGATTCGTGCGCCGGACTGGTCGGCTTGGGACTTTCCTCAACGATGTGCACCTTCATTTTCTCGAGCAGCGGCGAATTGCTGTAGGTGAGCTGAACCTGCAACTCCGACGCGTCGTTCCCGTCCTCATACACAGCCCAAGCGGGCGTATTCCATACGTCGTATTGTTGATATCGAATCGTCTTTCCATTGATAGCAGTCGTCCCGCTGCCGCGGATGCAGAAATTCACTTGGGAAGAATTGTGGCGAATCGGCTGTCTGTGCTCGCCGGGAAGGAGAACGGAGATGCTCACTCTGATGCCAGGCGCGAGGCCATCGCCGACACCCGTCGCCGGATTCACCACGTATGACACGCGCCGGCCATTCGCGGGCCGCGGCAGCGAAGCCAGCCGTTCGACCTCCGCTGCGATCGCCTCGCCGGGAATCACCACGGGCGAGATCAGGTCTACAGGTTTTGCCGCGGTACCGGTACGGTCAACGAATTTGTATTCACTCTGTTCCATATCATCCTCCGGCGTGACTTGGAGCCATTTGGGTGGCTTGCAGTTTGGGAGAAACTTTGTCCGGGTGAGGGAACTTGCGTCCCATCCCCGTGTCGGCAGCCTTGCGGTAAATGTCGATTGCCAACGCCAAGTCGGAAATGCCCATACCCAGCGACTTGAAGAAAGTCAGATCATCGCTCGCTTTTCTGGCACCCTTGCCGACGATGAGCGCGGCCAGGGACTGAACCGAGTTCCACTTTGTCTTGTCTGCGCCCAAGACCTCGATGAGCTCGCGCGAAAGTTTCTGCGCCTGCGCAACGCTGTCGGCGACGATCTGCGTAGCGCGCGCGATCACATCGGCCGCGAACTCAGCTCGGTTGGGAGTGATCGCACCTACCGCGTTGATGTGCGTGCCCGGGTCCAGCATATCGGCGGTGATGATCGGATCTTTTGCCCGGCTAACGGCGGTTACGATAGCCGCGCCTTGAACCGCCTCGCGAACACTAGACACGGCTACCGCGCTGATTTCAAACTCCGCCCGCACGCGTGCCACAAATTTGTTGCGCCGGGCTTCGTCGGGACTGAAGGCGCGTACCTGGCGAATCGGCCGGACCGCCAGAATAGCGGCCAATTGTGGGATCGCCTGCTTGCCAGTGCCGACGATGGCGAACTCTTTGGCACCGGGTGCGGCGAGCCGTTCTGTCGCCAGCGCGGACGCAGAAGCGGTGCGCATCTGCCCTAGGGCAAACGACTCGATCACAGCCTTCAGCTCGCCGTTGTTGCTGTCGTAAAGGACAATCAAGGGGGTTGCACCGGCGGGCGTATGGGCCCAGGTTTTGGTTCCCACAAAACCCGCGGCGGGGAACGCGGCCCCGATTGCATGGAGCGTTCCGCCACCCGGCCACTCGACGTGCGTCTTCACCATATTCAGCGCATTCCCTGCCGCTTCGGTTAGCAACCCGCTTTCCAGCGCAGCGATGGCATTGCGCATCTCCATCAGTTGGACCACATCGGATTCTGATATCCACAGCGGCATTTCCGTCCTCTAATCTAACCCTTCAGGGGAGACGGCACCGGTCGTGCCAGATTGAGTGAATTGACGATCAGAGCGTGCGTCACGTAGCGGCCAATCAGCATGAGCACTGCGATTGCGCTCGAACCGCCGATGGCCGCTGCGACGGCATCCAGTTCTTGGCTGCAGCCGTGGCCCTTGCGCGCAATGGCTGCGAGAACCAGCTGCTGCACTAGCGCTTCATTCTTCCCGAGGACATCTCCCGCTTCCGCCTTGAGCGACAGGACCTCGCAAACCCAAGCTTCGCCGAACCCAAGCTTCAGTGACAGTCTCTCGTGCTGTACCTGCTCGTAGGCGTTGTCCATGATTTTCGCCACCGAAAGCGCGACCAGCTCTGTCAGCCGATCGGGCAGAGCATGCTTCAGGTCTTCAGTAAACTCCAGGAACGACTTCAGCGCCTTGGGTTGATGTGCGGCGTACCGGAAGAACTCGCCCAGATAGCCCAGCCGCGCCACTCGCGGGCGCAGCATGGCCATGACATCCGGTGGCATCTCGGCTTCTGACAAAGGCATGAGCTTGCCCATGAGGCCTCATTGCAGCTGCGCTGGTGTCCGCCGCCGAGGGTGTCGCTGTGCGAGGTAATCGGGGGGACTTCCGATGATTCGCGTGGGAGTCTCGCCCCCCAGATCTGCCATCCTGAGTGGTGCATAATATAACGCCGTTATTAGGTAAGACCAAAGAAAATTTTTTTGTCACGGAGCGCCGATTCCTACGCGTCTGTCCTCTAGCGCTGGCGCGTCGGGCACGGGCGGGGGCAGCACGGTATCCGGCTGGCAAAGATCCTGTATTGACAAACAAAAGGTCTGATGTAATACCAAAGATTCTCGCGTCCAAGGGCCACCTCCCCGGTGAAGAGGGGCGATTGATCTAGGCTTGCACTTGGCAGCAGAGGGAGTCATTATCTGCACGCGTTGCGCCGCGCTTCGCCGACCTCATTTCTACGGAGCGTTGGCAAGGGATGTGGGTGCCGACGGAACGTTCCTTCGCCATCGGGCGGGACATTCGAGGTGGTATGCAAGAACAGGCGAAGCGCTGGACGGCTTTAGGCAATGCAGTGATATTACTGGCCGTCCTCGGCGCCGGTCAGCGCCCACACGCCTCCCAGTGGCTGACGGGTATTTCCTCTAGTTCGGTCGGCAACGAGGAAGACGACGATACCTGTTCGGGATCGCTTCTGTCCGCAGTCCAGGCTGCAGCACCTGCAACCGAGGTGCCCACGGGTGGCGATATCGGTCCCATTCGCATGGTTCAGGATCCCTACCCGAGCCTGCACAGCATTGCGCTTGACGTCGCCACGAACCAGGTGGTGATCAGCGATTCCAACCGCGGCAACTTGTTGTTCTATCCGCGTACCAGCGGGAGCCTCTCGCCATCGGTGGTCGTTCCCGAACGCCAGATTCGGGGTCCCGCGACCGGCATGATGTTCATTGCCGGCGTCGCGCTAGATTCCGCTCATAACGAAGTCTTCACAGTCGACAATGATATCGGCGACCGAATGTTGGTGTTTTCCTACGGCGTCGAAGGCAACGTCAAGCCAAAACGCGTGCTGTTCGTCCCGCACGGTTCCTGGGGTGCGTCGCTTGATGCGGCCCGCGACGAGATTGCCATCTCGGTTGAGCACATCAACACTGTGGTTGTGTATCGCCGCGAGGCCTCAGGAGCGGAAGCACCCTTGCGCGTCATACACGGAAACAACACCGGCCTTGCCGACCCCCATGGCCTCGCCATCGATACCCGTGACCATCAGATACTGGTCGGCAATCACGGCAATTGGGCGCCTCTGACTCGGCTGGAGGCGATGCAAGGAGCATTACGAGGTGGGCAGTTCCAACTGCCTTCGGTGGCCGCCTTCGACGAGACCGCTAGCGGCGACGTCAAACCGTTGCGCACCTTGCAGGGCGAGCACACCCAGCTCAACTGGCCTATGGGTCTGAGTCTCGATCCAGTGCACAACGAGTTTGCCGTAGCCAATTACGGGAGCAACTCCATCCTGATCTTTCGCCGCACGGATCAAGGAGATGTTGCACCGGTGCGCGTGATTGAGGGCAATCGCACGGGAATTCTCGGTCCTATGGGTGTTGCCATCGATCCACAGAATGACGAATTGTGGGTCACGAATTACCGCGATCACAGCGCGGTGGTCTTTGCGCGCACCGCCGAGGGGAATGTCGCTCCGAAACGTATTCTGCGCAATGCGCCACTGGATACCCCCGCAGTCGGCTTCGGAAACCCGGGCGCTGTCGCGTATGACTCCAAGCGTAAAGAGATTCTCGTCCCCAATTGAGTGAGCGTACCCAGGATTCTGGTGTTTGCCAGGTTGGCAAACGGAAATGTTGGGCCGGTAAGGGTGATCGAGGGCCAGAAAACCAAGTTGAGCCGGACCATGCATGGTATTGCCTACGATGAGCTGCACGATGAAATCATCGTTCCTGTCCACCTTGCCGGCGCTTTGCTGGTATTCCGTGGTGATGCGGAAGGCGAGGATCCGCCGGTGCGTGTCATCCAGGGGCCGCATACCGGCCTCCTCCGGCCCGAGACGGTGGCGCTCGATGTGAAGCATAACGAAATCCTGGTCGGTGAGGACAGCGGCCATGACGTGCTCGTCTTCTCTCGCGAGGCCCACGGCGACACCGCGCCCCTACGGGTCATCCGTGGCCCCAAGACCGAACTCGATGAAGTCCGCGGCGTGGCCGTGGACCCGGACCGCAATCTGATCGTTGTGTCTAGTCGCAGCAAAACATTTCCCACCGGCATTTGGGTTTTCAATCGCACCGATGATGGTGACGTCGTCCCGCAGGCAATCATTGCCGGCCCAAAGACGGGCATCGTTCGCATCCGCCAGATTGCGGTGTACGACGGCAGGATCTTTGTCGCGGTCAAAAACAACAAAGACTCGTTTGACGCAAATGCGGCGGCGCCTTCGCCGTGGGACCCGGACGTACCTGGGTTTATCGGCGTCTGGAACATTGGCGACAACGGCAATGCGCCACCACGTGCCTGGATCAAAGGTCCGGCAACCGGCTTGATCTGGCCTGCTGGCCTCGCCCTCAACTCCGCGGATCGCGAGATCTATGCAATTGATAGCGTCCGCAATGGAATGTTGACGTTCTTCATGCCGGAAGTGTTTGGCAGCCGCGGCAACGAACCGGCAGTGGGCAACGAGCAGGGAAAGGAATGAAGCGGCAGATTATCGGCGTCGTGGTCGCGGGGATGGCTGCCGCCCTATGCAGTTCGTCCTACACCTCGGTTCCGCGCCAAGCGAGTTCCAAACCCTCTCCCACCGACATTCCCGCGGCGCGCATGATCGCTGACCCATATCCCGCCTTTAATGGAATCGCGGTCGATCCGGTCAACAACCTGGTGGTGGTCAGCGATCCCAACCGCAAAAGCCTGCTGCTCTACGATCGTGTGCGCGCCAACAGTCATGGTGAAACCAGCGATCCGGTGCACCAGATCATCGGTCCCCAGACCTACATCGGGATGATCGCCGGGGTTGCTCTCGACCCTCAACACCGGGAGATCTACACGGCCAACAACGACATCGAAGACACGGTCATTGTCATGGCGTACGGGGCGCAGGGAAACGCAAAACCGTCGCGCGTGTTTTCGGTTCCTCATCAGGCCTGGGGTCTGGGCCTCGGTTTGCAAAGCAACCAGATCGCGGTCAGTGTGGAAGTGCAAAACGCGCTGGTGTTCTATCGCCGCCAGGCACACGGGGTCGAGGCGCCGGTGCGCATAATTCGCGGCCCTAACACCAGACTCGCCGACCCCCATGGAGTGTCCTGGGACGAGCTGCACAACGAAGTTGCCGCCGCCAATCATGGTAACTTCCGCGGTCTGATGCGCAACACAGGGGGCGGCTGTATAGCGAACCAGCAGGTGGGAGAAACCGCGGAGGAAGGGAAATTTCAGCCTCCTTCGATTGCTATCTTCCTCGCCAACGCCCAGGGCGACGCCGCACCCCTGCGGGTTATCCAAGGTGACCATACCGGCCTCGATTGGCCCATGGGCATCGCCGCCGATCCTACACACGACGCCATCGTAGTCGCCAATAACGGCGATGACTCAATCCGCATTTTCGACCGCACTCGCGGCGGAGATGTGCCACCCGTGCGCATAATTCGCGGCCCGCACACCGGCATCCATCGGCCGATGGGCGTGGCGGTGGACGCCACCAACGGCGAGATCTGGGTCTCCAACTGGGGTGATCATTCGGCGCTGGTCTTCGGCAGCGTCGCCAACGGCGACGCGTCGCCGCGGCGCATTGTTCGTGGAGCGCCGGCTCACACTCCGACCCCAGGCTTTGGCAATCCCATGGCGCTGGCCTACGACTGCAAGCGCGGGGAGTTGCTGGTCCCGAATTGAGTAACTCAGCCGCGAATAGCGGCGTTTGCCCGGGTGGCGAATGGAGCGGCCGCACCAGTGCGAGTCATCGCAGGCCAGGTTACGAAATTAGGGCGCACCATCCACGGTTTGGCATACGATCCCATCCACGACGAGATCGTTGTGCCCAACGCACTGGCCGACGCCATTCTCGTTTTTCGTGGAGACGTCAGCGGGGCCGTGGCCCCCATTCGAATCATTCAGGGTTCGCGCACCCAACTGGTGACGCCGCATGCCGTCAGCCTTGACCTGACTAACGGCGAGATTCTGGTAGCGAGCCTGACGGGAAAGCGCATCAATATCTTTCCCTGGAACGCGAACGGCAACACCGCGCCGACGCGGGTTATCAGGGGGCCGAACACGGGTCTGGGACACATCGTTGGATTGGCGGTGGATCCCGTGAAAAATCTGCTGGCGGTGGCGAACTCGGACAACATCGAGATCTTCAATCGCGTCGACAACGGCGACGTTCGACCTCGCGCTCGCATTGCCGGTCCTCATGCAGGTATTGGTGACGAACCCTGGGGCATGGAGTTCTACCAAGGAAAAATCTTCGTCGCCGCGTCCCATCACTTCCATGAGAATCTTTACACGGGCGTTGCCTTAAAGAGCGGCGCAATAGACGTGCCCGACGACCCCTGGTTGAATCCAGACCTCGGTTTCGTCGGCGTGTGGAACATCACCGACGAGGGAGATAGAGCTCCCCGCGCGATGATTGGCGGCCCCTTCAGCGGCCTGTTGCACCCGGTAGGGCTGGCGCTGAACCCGGCTGCCGGTGAGATCTACGTGTCCGATAGTGTTCGCAACGGGGTCTTGAGCTTCACGGTTCCCGACTTTTTCGCCGAATCGAGCAACGGCTCGGCCGACGCCGATGCGGCACAATCGACTAATCGAAGCAAAGGAAAACAATGATGGCAACGGTTGGGGGAGCCTCAGCGCCTATCGGGGAGGCCGGTTCACCCCACCTTCCGGTTCGCAAACTCACGGGCGCGATTCTCGGCATCGCTGTGCCGGTCGCTATCTGGATGGCACCGCTCAATTTCGGCTTGAGGGAAAAGCATGCCCTTGCCGTATCGGCGTTCATGATCATTGCCTGGATCAGCGAGGTTTTGCCCCACGCTCTGACGGGCCTGGTGGGCTGTTACCTATTCTGGGTTTTGAGAGTGGTTGGCTTCAACATTGCCTTCGGGGGATTCGCCGACCAGACACCCTGGTTCCTTTTTGGCGCGGGGTTGTTGGGAATGATGGCGGCCAAGTCGGGGCTGGCACGCCGCCTGGCCTACCTGGTGATGCGGCAAGTGGGCGCAGGTTATTCGCGTCTGGTTTTGGGCCTGATTCTCTCATCCTTTCTGCTGACCTTCCTTGTGCCGTCCGGCATCGCCTGCGTCGTGATCATGGCTGCAGTCGCTCTGGGTCTGATGGAAGTCTTTCAATTGGGCCGGGGCACGAGTGTTGGGAGAGGCATCTTTATTACCCTGACCTACACCGCCGGGATTTTCGACAAGATGGTGATTGCCGGGCCGGCCTCGATCCTGGGCCGCGGTCTGATCGAGAAGGGCACCAACGCTCATATTTACTGGAGCGTGTGGTTTCTGGCTTTTCTTCCGTGCGCGCTGGCGACGATGTTTGTCACCTGGCGGCTGGTGCTTTGGCTCTATCCACCGGAGAAGGAGGCGATGGTAGGTGGCCTTGCCTTTCTAGACAGCGAACTGAAGAAAATGGGCTCGTGGACAAGGCTGGAAAAGAAGTCGCTGGTGCTGATGCTGCTGGCCATCGGACTGTGGGTCACCGACCTGCTGCACCACATCTCGCCCGCGATCATCGGGCTTGGGGTAGGACTGCTGGCGGCGGTTCCAAGTCTGGGG
>DATEPX010000213.1:0-143885 GCA_035272945.1 Terriglobales bacterium | reverse complement strand
GGCCCACAGGATAATCCGACAAAGGCGGTCAATGTGGGCGTGGCCGTCCACATCATGGCAGCATCGGCGGGAGGGCCACGGTATGACGTCACGCTTTCACCGGAACAACGAAGTGCGCCGTCAAACGGGTGTCAGAACTGTGCCAAGTTGATCGATAATGACCGATTCTCTCTAGAACTTTTGACGAGATGGAGAGCAGATGCTGAGACGGAAGCGCGCTCGCGCGTCGGAAAGAGCACTGTATTCTCGATCAGCGATTTGATGATGGATGTCTCGGTCATCGCCGAAAAGCGGCGGCTCCGCCTGGCAAATTCCGGTCCAGCACGCTGCTGAAATAGTCATTTGTCGCACTTAAGAGCCTCTCCCAGGGAGCGCTTGTTCACTTGTTCTGATGTCGTCACGCAGATAAGTAAGGCCCATTCTTTGCCGATCTACAGTATTGACCTGATTGGTATCTACTCCAGATTTCTTATTCTGCCGATCCGGGTTCGCAAGGAAGCGTTAGACACTCACGATATCTCCCCAGTTAGTGTCGCGCATCCAACGAAACAATCCTTCGTCATTTTCCAACTTTGGGGTATCGGTCCGGGTGGTTGAGGAACAAACGCTTCTGTGGCACAACAGCGCGCGACGGACGTTCGGACGTTTCTCCTGACTGCCACATGCGCTGGGTCTCCGACCTTCAGCGACGAGTAGCTATTCGTTGTGTCATCTTTAGTCGTTTTTCGCGTCGAACGGGACAAGGCATCGTCGTTCGGGTAACAGATGGATTGTGCGCTATATCAGATCGCAACTTCAACTTTCGTGTCTGGTCTCTCTTCTTGCATTAGGAACTGAGCGCGCTTATGAAACTATATGATCGGGCCAGAGAGTCAGTACTCACCGGCGTGAATGGCTTGCCGGGCGGAAGCCGGCCCGTGCGCAGCATTAAATGTACGGTCGGCGTTGGCGTGCCGTCCTTAATGCAGACAATAGATCAAGATAACCGTCCTTTCTCAAGGCTTGATCTATTTGGCGGTGCAGCGTCGCTGCTCGCATTAATCACAACTCTCGCGATTACTCCTACCCTCATTTGGGCTCAGGGTTATCTTTACAATCGCGCCGATTTTCCCACCGGCAACAGCCCGGCTGCTGTGGTCGCCGCCGATTTCAATCGCGATGGAAGACTAGATCTTGCGGTTGTCAACGAAGGGGACAATACCGTCTCCATTCTACTTGGCATACCCTCAGGAACCTTCGGCGCACAAATGACATACGCGGCAGGATCCTCACCGACGGGTTTGGTAGTTGCTGATTTCAACGGCGACGGCAAATTGGATTTAGCTGTCATGGACAGTTGCGGCAGTTGTACGGTGAGCCCCGATACCGTTACCGTTCTCTTGGGCAATGGTGATGGAACGTTTCAAGCTCAGGGCAACTACGCTACAGGTGGCGGCCCCATAGGCATCGTCGCTGCCGACTTCAACGGGGATGGCAAGATAGATCTTGCGCTCGCGAATGAAGTTGACAATACCGTATCAATTTTGCTTGGCAATGGAGACGGCATGTTCAAACCGCAAACGACGGTCGCGGTCGGCATGAGGCCATACTCATTCGCAAGCGGCGATTTCAACGGAGACGGCAAGGTAGACTTGGTCACGCTGAATATAGGTGATGGCACAGTAACACTGCTGTTGAACAACGGCGACGGCACTCTCACCCGCCTCGACTCTCCCTCAGGGCTCTTACCTGGCCCAAGTCTTGGTGCGTTGACTGTGGGCGATTTCAACAAAGATGGGATCTTAGATGTGGTCGTATCTAGCGAAGGTTCCCAACTGTTTCTCTTGCTAGGGAACGGCAAGGGCGGGTTCCAGACAGCGGCGCTCGTTCCGACGTCCATAGGCGACGCAATTCCCTTCGTGATGGCGGCCGATTTCAACCAAGACGGAAATCTCGATTTAATGGAGCAGGGAATCGACGGCATCGTTATGGTGCTATTAGGAAACGGAGACGGCACATTCCAACAACCGGTCTCGTCGCCATTGGGTGAGACTACGACCGCCACAACGTATACGACAGCGGATTTGAATGGCGATGATGCACTCGATGTGATCGCTACCGATACGAACCTCAATTCTGTTGATGTTTTCCTGGGGAACGGTAACGGAACGTTCGGCGTGGCCAAGGCAGTAACCTTGGCGAACACGAACTACTTTCCTGACGCCGGCGCCGTAGCGGATTTCAATGGAGATGGCAAGCTCGATTTCGCAGTGGCAGAAACGAACTTTCCAAATGGACAGGTATCGGTTCAGTTTGGCAACGGCGACGGAACATTCCAGAGCCCGATGGTTTCTCCTTTGGCGATACAAGCAATCAACAATCGTAACCTGATGCTTGCCGGGGATTTTAACGGCGATGGCAAACCCGACTTGATGATCATGGATGACTATGGCGCAGGGTTTCAGGTGTTGTTAGGAAAGGGCGATGGTACGTTTCAAACGCCGGTTAACACAGCGGTAAGCAACACGACATTGTTCTCGCTTGGAGACGTTAACGGCGATGGCAAAACCGACTTGGTGGCCGCCTACGGAAATGGTCCTAACACTTCACTCGGGGTGTATTTGAGCAATGGAGACGGAACTTTCACTCTAGGCGCCGTGTACACGGTACTTTACTTTGATAATTTCGCCTTGGCTGATGTTGACGGAGACCGCAAACTCGATCTTGTCATAACCAGCTTCGCCACCCCCCTCCAGGTGTTTCTAGGCAACGGGAATGGCACTTTTAAGATCCCGATTTCTGGACCAACCAGCTACGCTGGCGGTGGCGTCGTTGTTCAAGATTTTAACGGCGACGGCAAGCCTGATATTGCCGTCGGAACGGATGCGGGAATCGCCCTTCTGGCAGGCAATGGCGATGGAACGTTCCAGACTCCTGTCTATTCCGCCTGCGGGTCGACAACGTGTTCCGGGTCAGGCACAGCAAATCTAGGCTATAGCGGTCGCATGGTCGCCGGCGATTTCAATGGCGATGGCAAGCTCGATCTGGCCACCTATCCTCCCTTTGACAGTACTCTGAGTGGTGCCGTCGTGATACTCGGAAACGGCGATGGTACATTTCAAAACCCGCTCCCGTTTTCGGCAACCGGAACACCGGATGATCTCCTTGCTGGCGATTTCAATTCCGATGGTATCAGCGACCTCGCGATACCGAACCAAGCCGTTTATGGTTCCAGCACCTCTGTGGTTACTCTTTACTTGAGTGGCCCAACTGTCGACTTTTTCCCAGGATCCGTCGCATTTGGCATGCAGAACGTGGGATCGACGAGTTCTCAGCAGGTTAAGCTGACGAACCAGGGTACGGGAAAACTGACGTTGAACAGCATTCAGTCTTCAGGCGACTTTTCTGAAACCAACGATTGTGCTACAGGGTTAAGTAAGGCTCAAAGCTGCAACATCTCAGTCACTTTTCAGCCCTCGATGAACGGGCGGCGAAGTGGTAGGCTCAGCGTCACCGATGATGCTGTGGCAAGTCCACAAGTCCTGACTCTGGTGGGTACAGGCGTAACCCGGATCGCTAGCGTATCTCCGAGCCTTCTGATGTTCGCCAACCAATTTGTTGGTTCGTCGGCCGCAGCGCAAAGCGTCATGCTGTCGAATACCGGCAACGCGCCGCTCACGACCAGCCAAGTCACTATTACGGGCCCAGATGCCAGTGATTTCTCGCAGACGAACAATTGTCAAAATGCGCTTCCGGTTCAAACGACCTGCGGCATTAGCGTCGTCTTCACGCCAACATCGATTGGTACTAAAAACGCGACCGTCCTGGTCGCCGACAATGCTATCAGTAGCCCGCAGTCCGTACCGGTTTCCGGTATTGGTATGAGTTTTGGTCTCGCTGGCTCATCGGCTGGATCGACGTCGGCCGCGGTGGCAGCCGGCGCGACCACAACTTATAACCTCGTGATCGGCGGAGCAGGCTTCGCAGGTACGGTCATGCTCAGCTGCACTGGTGCTCCAAGAGGCGCTAATTGTTCAGTTCCGAGCAGCCTCAGTTTAAACGCCACTTCTTCTCAGACGCTCGCAGTCACCGTAACGACAACATCTAGGACAAGTGCAAGCCTGTTTGTCCACCACTCCGGGCTCTGGGCCATTCTTGTCTTTGGCTTGCTGGTTTTGCCACCTTCACAACAACGGCGATCCTTGTCGCGATGGCTCACCTTTTTGAGTTTGCCCCTATTGCTCGCAGTAATTTGCTCCTGTGGTGGCGGCAACGGTCCTGTCGCCCAGGCAAATGCAAACGGGACTCCAGCGGGACAGTACAGCCTGATGCTGACGGCCGCTGCCGGCTCAAATGCCCAATCCCTGCCACTGACGCTGACGGTTCAGTGAAAGCAGGGAGCTGCGGTTAGCAACTTTTGCCTAGAATACCCAGGGTTCTCGGCAAAAGTGATAAAAGAATTAGATTCACAGCATCAGCGACAGCGAAGAAAGTTGGATAGGGAGGTTCGAACGCTGACTACTATAACCACGCAGACGTGGAAATTCTGCTGTGATAAAAACGTGATAGTTCTATGCTCGGAACGCGTCAATTTCGACCAAAACGGATCAAATCGTCAAATTTGTAAGCCGCTGAAGAATCAAGTAAAGTAGAAAATTTTCCAAACCCGTCAGGACATCCTGTGTGATCTTCAAAACCGGAGGGCGGCGGGTTTGCCCGTCGCCGGTGCGTTCGACTCGCACACGGTTCCGCCAAATATTTTAAAAGAGTTAGATTGTGTGATTGTGTTGACCTGCGTCGCAATCTGAGGTTGCATCGTGGCATGGGCAGGATCTGTGATAAAAGCATTCGGGTATTGAGCAGGATTGCAACTTCGAACGCTACCCGATAAGCCAAAAAGGAATGATCAGCTCCGATGATTTGGAATATCATTTCCCCGTGAGGAAGTGAAGTGTCTATACCTTCAGGGCTCGTTACTTACTTCGAGAATTGACAACGTTTTCCGAATGCCCATTCACCGTGAATCCTTTCACGAGACATCCAGATCGGCGTGAAATTCCTCAAGATCGAGCTATTCTGGAATAGGTGCTGGGGGCAGACATCCCAACCTGTCGTAATTCGTTGAGGACGATTCAAAACAGCCACAGTCACTCGCGAAGACAAGTCCGGAATTGACGTACACGTCAACCGGTAGCGATGAGAGATCTTTCTCCAACCGGCGCTGTAGGAGCTGCGTGTGCTCACTGAGGACGAGTGGACGAGTCTCTGGCCGGCTACGTCTCCCGTTCCTTTTTACCCGATTCTAGACTTCTCCGCTAGCAATGACCGCAGACACACGCAGATCGATAACTTTGCGACGGATTTCTCTCGAGTCATCACTTCTCGGACAATACCGCTTTGATACTGGCTTCGAGCTCTTTTTGGTCTACCAATCGCGCGCGGTACATTGCCACTATTCTTCCGTGGCGATCAATCAGGAATGTGTCTGGCAGGCTTTGGATCTCGTATTTCGCCGCAGTGGCCTCATTGCCAAGCAACATGCGATAGGGAACTCTGGTTTCACGAAGGAAAGGCTTGACTTTACTCCAGCCCCCTTCGTCCATAGCGATACCGATGATGCTGAGGCCCCTCACGCCGTATCGTTTCTGATATTCCGAGAACCAGGGAATCTCTTTCTTGCAGCCTGTGCACCAGGTTGCCCAAAAATCCAGCACAACGATTCTGCCGCGATATTGCTTGAGGGTTACCGTCTTTCCAAGAGCATCCTTGAGGACAAAATTCGGGGCGAGTTTTCGCGCTTGCACGCGAACCGGAGCGCTTGGGTTTGACGGTTCATCAGCAGCAGCGGCTGAAATCATTGTGACCAGAATCAGCACAGCTGTTGATACGTAAAGACGAAACTGAGAATTCATTTATTTTTCTCCTCACCGATACAACTTCCTCATGGCCGTGGCCTCATGCTAAGACCGTTTCAGCTCGGGTGCGGCGATGCCCAAGTGCTCTCGTGACCCAATAGGCGAGTGGCCAATACACAATCCAATGCAGCAACTGCACAACGGGGTGCAGCGCTGGTGGCCAACCGTGCCACATCTGTGGCGGCATTCCAGATTCCCACAACAAAAGGAAAACGAGTCCTGGCTGCTGAATGAGCAGAGCGATCAGACTTGAGATACTCACTGCCCACACTACTTTGCGAAGTGCAGGACGGAATTTTTCCACTCTGACTCCTTCATAGATTCCCCACACGGCAGGAACTGCCACGAGAAATGCTTGCACGAGAAGCGGGAAGATCACGCGGTAGAACATCAGCGCTGAAACTGGATCGTTCGAGTTTGAAATTCGGGGCAAAGCGAGAGCCCGATGTACTTCCTGTGAGAAGAACGTGAGATATCGAGGCGCGCCCACAAGTACAACAAACAGCAGCGTGAGAAAGAACAAGACGCTATTGAGAGGGGCTCTTCGAGGCGCTGATGTTCTGCCCAAAAGAAAACCAGCCGACCACGACCAGCATGCAAGGGTTAAGTACCTCCCGGCAAGCTCTCGAGCTGATTCGCTCAGCACATACCAAAACCCTCGGGAGCGAAGCAGACCCCAATCCCAGTTGTTGAAGTAAAGCCAGCTATAAACCGAGCCGATGCCAGCTAAATTCTGCGAAGCGATGGACAGTAGCATGCTTACAGGAATGATTAGGCCCAGCAGCGCTACCCATGTGCGCCAGTCGCTCAACAACGCTGCGTATCGGCGTATGACAAGACCCAGAACATCGCGCAAGGCTTCTGACCCACTCTCGTGACTCTCCATCAGATCACCGCGAACCGCGTCGCGTTCCGTCGGTGCCAACGCTTCCGACAAGACGTTTGCTAACCGCCAACAAATTCGATCCATAGCCAACTCACGCCTGATCGGCCATGCTCCACGAGACGTCCCGACTGACTCGAGTCACTGCTTTGTAGAAGGAGGACGCAGCCTGGACACCTTTCGATGTCACCGAGACGATGCGCTTTGAGCGGCCACCGCGTTCCGGAGTGGAGGCTCCCATCCAAGTCTTGACTAAACCCTTGTTCTCTAAACGATCGAGAGTTGTATAGAGGGCTCCGATTGAGCATCCTCGGCCCGTGGCATCCTCGATCGCTCGCCGGATCGCCGCACCATAGGCATCTGTTCCGAGCCGGAACGCCGCACTGAGAACCAGATACTCGAACTCACCTAGCATATTAGTATTACATTGTGATTCTAATTATCGACAGCTGTCAACTTGTCAACTTTGATCTTTATGATTCCGAAGCGGCGTCGCCCAGGGTCCACATTACAAACGCGTCATGCCGATAAGCCTCTCAACCCCCCGCCGATGGGCTGCGGCAATGGGTGAATGGGTGGAGGAGCGCTCTTTGGAGGGGTGGCGGCGACAGTTGGTCAGAGGAGGACTTCAAAGTGTCGCCGTTTTGGGAGCCGCTCCTCTAGGCTTCGGGATTGGTTCTTCCATAACCGCAGATGAGGAATCATGAAAATCCGTCAGTTGCAACCCGGTGCAGCATGGAATGATGCCGAAAGGAGGTCGATACCAGTCGATATAGTGGGCTTCTTCCTGACCGGACTGCTCTCCAGTACTGGTTTTCTCAGGGCTGTTCTCCACGCTTTTACTGCAGGAGTACTTGGCGCGGCGGCCTTCTTCTTGGCCACGATCGCGTTCTGGCGTAATGGCCAGCAAGGGTCGCACTTGCGAAAGCCGGAGTTTTCGAAGGCGGATGGCCAATGGCGTCGGATTCGACTCTGAATCATGTCTTTATGGTCAGTAAGTTCGTCTGGCAGGCCAACTCTGATTACACAATCTCGCTTTTTGACATGACGCATTATGTGCCCGTTTCCAGAATCCCCTTCTCCACTGTTCAGGGCGGCATCAATCGCCTGGGGCGAGTTATCCGCTGGAGATCGAATGGACTGGCAGTCAACGGCCATTGCCAGCTTGATTCTGGGCTTTTTTTCTTTCCTCATCCCTTCTGCAATCGCGGCGATCATCCTCGGACACATTTCCCGTTCCGAGATTCGAAAAAGCCAGGGGCGTCTCAAAGGCGGCGGGATAGCACTAGGCGGACTGATCATGGGATACCTGGGGATAGCGGCAATTCCGGTGCTGATTGTCGCAGCCATAGCGATTCCCAATTTGCTCAGAGCTCGGATGGCTGCAAACGAGGCATCTGCCGTTTGGTCCATCCGGACACTCAATCAAGCTGAGTTCGGATACGCGCAGTCCCATCCCGCTGTCGGCTTTACCTGTGATCTGGCAACGTTGGCGTCCTCGGGACTGATCGATACCCGAATGTCGGCGGGAGAACGTCGCGGGTACATTCTGGAATTGCGGGACTGCGTGCCGGGAAATGCATCCGGCCCGAATGTCAAGTATCAGGTGATCGCTCGCCCTAGCATAGCGAATCAGACAGGAGTCCGAGCATTCTGTTCCGACCAGTCAGCTGTAATCCGCTGCGATTCCGGTGGCTCTTCCGAAGCCTGCGTAGCTACAGGTGCGCCGCTCCAATAAACACATTGCGCACCCCGAACCGGGGCAGCTTGCGGAGACCGGGAATGTGTCTCGCGAAGCCCGACGGGGAACAAGCGCGCCAAGGCAGATGTCGATGATGGCCAGCACTGTTGAATGTGACGTTAGTTGCCAGCCAGCCCGTCTAGATCGTCTCGTTGCTGATACGCGCTGTGCTAAAAACGTGATAGTTCTATGCTCAGAACGCGTCAATTTCGACCGAAACGGATCAAATCGTCAAATTTGTAAGCCGCTGAAGAATCAAGTAAAGTTAAGTAAAGTAGAAAATTTTCCAAACCCGTCAGGACATCCTATGTCATCTTCAAAACCGGCGGGCGGCGGGTTTGCCCGTCGCCGGTGCGTTCGACTCGCACACGGTTCCGCCAATTTTTTCAGTGGGTTACGCTCTGTCGATAGTTACCGCGTTCTGAGATGACCGGGGGCTCGGCAAGGGCACGTGCGGACTGCACTGAAGAGAAGCTGGTCAACATCATCGCAACCTTGCCCAACCGAATTTTTACCCCGGGGCGAACTGGAGCTACCTTCCTGGTTCATTGTGACGGCCGTCACATAGGTCTGTGACTTCTACCACTGCCAGGGTGGGTTCAAAAGATGAAAATCACACGACTCTGTGATTGGGGCACAAGGCGAAAGCCTACAAATTATAGCCAAGGAGGCGACGAGATGCGCTCACGCCTGCAGATGATGGTAATTTCTTTGTCCTTGCTGGTGCTGATCCTTCGGTCCAGCAGCAGTTATGCAATTCCTGCATTTTCACGTCAGTATGGGACCTCCTGTGCCACTTGCCACGTCGATTTCCCCAAGCTCAACGATTTCGGCAAAGCCTTCAAGGATGCCGGATTCAAGTTCCCGAAAGATGACGAAAGCTTCATCAAGATTCCCCCGGTCATGCTAGGCGCGCCAGCTCAAAAGGAATTATGGCCCCACACCATCTTTCCGGGCACGATCCCGGGGCTGCCGCCGATTGGACTGCGGTTTAATACTTTTTTCCAGGTAGTCAGCAAGAACCGGAACAACTTTAATTCGGGCAATCTGGCCACGCCTGGAAGTTTCATTCCACGAACCGACTTCCAGCCCGGCCTTTTGAGCATCTTCATGGCGGGAAATTTCGGTAGCGATATTGCCTTCTGGGTCGATGAAGACATCAGTGTGGGCGGTTCTAATGCTGATGGCGGACTGGGCGACGGTTACTTGAAGTTCGTCAACGTCGGCCGCTTCTTCAAACTGCCCAAAGACGCACTGAGCCTGCGCGTGGGACAATTTGAACTGGACCTGCCATTCAGCCCGGCGCGAAGCCACAACCTCAGTGGCTGGGACATCTTCGACGAAGCCAACATCGGAGCACAAAACTCTGTCTTCCCGAACCAGAATGTGAACAATGCCTTTGCTATGTCCAGCGCCGCCGATGGCGTGGAACTCAGTGGTGGGCACCTCTATCGCGGGTACCACTATTCCTTTGCCGTTATCAACCAGAACACGGGCGGCACCCCAGCACCCGGGAACAATGTTCCTCCAGTGGTGGGCTTCTTCTCCGATTCCAACTTCAAAGACCTCTACGGGCGCTTCTCATACCGACTCAACCTGGAACATGATCCTGCCAGCCGTAATGAAATTCAGGCGGCTGGCGCTACGGGTCCTCACGACCATACCTATCTCAACCTGGGCGGTTTCTTTTTCTATGGACGTTCCGTTCAGAGGTTCAACGGGTTCCAATCCGACGGCGTAACCCCATTGGTGCTGACCTCTCGGGAACCCTTCTATCGCGTGGGCGCCGACTTCAGTTTCAACTATCGCACCTTCAATCTTTACGGCATGTACATGTATGGCCACGATATGAATTTGCTGCCCTTTACCCTCCCAACTCTGGCTCCAGACCAAGGACCAAACGGATTCGTGCGGGACCATCCGGCGAGCTTCGGTGGCGGGTTCATCCAGGCCGATTACCTGGCACTACCTTGGATCATGACCATCATGCGCTACGACTTCGTGAACTCCACCGCCGATAAGATCAACGGCTTTGGCGGAGACGTCAACGAGCCTATCGCGCCATTTTTCTCGCCCGTGCATGCCACTCGGAATCGCATCACGCCCGGCATACAGTTCCTGATTCACGCTAACATCAAGGCCGCATTTGAATATCAGATTCGGCCGCAGCAGGCGATTTTCGATCCTGCTGGAAACCCGATCACGAAACCATTTCGTACTAACTCAGCCGTCGCCGGCTTGGAATTCGTTTACTGAAACTGGGGAGGCGCAAGCCCTCCCTTGACTTCAACAACAAGGAGAGATCATGAATCGCAATCTTCTGGCCCTGGTAGTAATGGTGGCGGCGTTGAGCCTGGTGGCAAGCGCCGGAACAATCAGCGGCAAAGTATCCGGCGTGTCGGGTGAGTCGGCGGTTTATGTTGATGCCATCCCGGGCAAGACTTTCCCCCCCGCTCAGCATCCCGTCATGGACCAGAAGGGACTGATGTTTCAGCCGCATTTAATGGTGGTCCCGCAGGGCACCACGGTGGACTTCCTCAACAGCGATAAAGTTGCTCACAACGTGTTCTGGACTTCCGTGGGCGGCAACAAGAAGCTCACTCACAACCTGGGAACGTGGCCGCAGGGCGAAAAGCGTTCGTTTAAGTTCGATAACCCCGGAGCCGTGCCGCTGCTGTGCAACGTACACCCCGAGATGTCCGGCTACATCGTGGTCTCGCCTACGCCCTATTACGCGACGACAGACAAGTCGGGCAACTATAAAATCGAGAACGTGCCCGACGGCAGCTACACCCTAACGGCGGTGCACGAAGGCGCCAAGAACCAGTCCAAGCCGGTGACTGTAGCCGGCGACACTAAAGCAGATTTCACCCTGAGCAAGTAGGGCTGGACGGGGAGCGGCCTCCTCCTCCGCTCCCCGACGATTCTTCCAGTTGGAGCAACGGCATCGCCCCATGCTGAAGCGCTATAAGAATAAGAAGGTCGACGGAGATTGGCTTAATACCAACTTTCCCTGCATGATGGCCTGCCCGGCCCATACCAATGCCGGGCGCTATGTTGGTCTGATCGCGGAAGGCCGTTTTGAAGAGGCCTATCGTTTTGCCCGCGACCCCAATCCTCTGGCCAGCATCTGTGGTCGCGTTTGTGCGCATCCCTGTGAGACGGCCTGCCGCCGTGGCGAAATTGACAAACCCATCTCGATAAGAGCTCTCAAGCGATTTCTGACCGAGCGTTACGGCCCCGAATCGAAGAATCGTGTAGACATCAACGCAGGACGCGGCCAAAAGAAGCTCCCCTACAAGGTAGCGGTCGTTGGCGGTGGACCCGTCGGACTTTCCGCGGCGCATGATCTCGCCTTAATGGGCTATTCCGTAACCATTTTTGAAGCGGCGCCGGTTGCCGGCGGCATGTTGTATCTCGGCATTCCGGAATACCGTCTGCCCCGTGACGTAGTGGAAGCCCAGGTGCGCGAAATTCTCGAGACGGGCGACATCACGCTCAAGCTGAATCACGCCGCAGGCCGCGACTTCATGGTCTCTGATTTGCGCCAGCAAGGATTCAATGCCGTTCTGGTCGCGGTGGGTGCCCATCGTAGCCGTGATCTCAGCATTCCGGGTGTTGATCTCGATGGAGTGCACAAAGGCATCGATTTCCTGCTTAACGTAAACCTCGGTTACAAGTTCACCATCGGCAAGAAGGTCATTGTCATCGGAGGCGGCAACGTCGCCATGGACGTGGCCCGGTCGGCGGCTCGCGAAGTCGTGAAGCAACATGCCGCGGGGGTTCAGGACGTTGAACCTTCTCAGGAAAACGTGGCAGCGGTTGCTACCCGCGAAATGGTGGACATCTCGCTTTCCGCTCTACGTATGGGTGCGCAAGAAGTGAATATAGTCTGCCTGGAGAGGCGCTATGAAATGCCGGCCGCCCTCGAAGAAATTGAGGAGGCCGAGGCGGAAGGCATCATCGTGCATGCGGGCTTCGGCCCCAAGCGCATCTTGGGAAAAGCTGGCAAGGTCACCGCGCTCGAGACTCTGCAAACCAAGTGGGTTTTCGACCAGAACAAGCGCTTTAATCCCGCGTTCTACGAGGGCACCGAGAGCCAGATCGAATGCGATACCGTCATCATGGCGATCGGGCAGGCGCCCAAGCTGGACTTCCTGAAGCCTGAAGACGGAGTCGAAATTTCGCCGCGCGGTCTGATTACGGTCAATCCTCAGACCTTAATGACCTCCGCGAGCGGCATCTTCGCTGGCGGGGATTGCGTCTTCGGACCACGCCTCATCATCGACAGCGTTGCCGACGGGAAGCGTGCTGCCATTGGCATTGACGAGTATCTGCGTGGCCAAAAGCATCCCGAACCGATTATCGAGGTCGAAGTTCTCAAACGCCACGGCATGCCGCTGGACTATCTCGACATCAACCGCCAACCCGTTCCCGTGTTGCCGCTGGAGCGCCGCACTGGCGTGACCGAAGTCGAGATCGGTTACGACGCGCAGTCTGCCATCGAAGAAGCCCAGCGCTGTCTGCACTGCTGGGTCAATACAGTATTCGAGGGCACGCCAGAGGATGGCAGCATGTGCATCCTTTGCGGTGGATGTGTGGATGTTTGTCCGGAGAATTGCCTCGAACTGGTCTCGCTCGACCGCATCGAGTTCACGCAGGAAACCGTGCAGCACATCCGCGACAATCAGGAGTGCTTCGGGGTCGAGTTGGACGAGGTTGCAGCCGACGAACTCGGCATTGTGACCGGCTCGGCCATGCTCAAGGACGAGACACGCTGTATTCGCTGTGGCCTGTGCGCGATGCGGTGTCCCGTCGGCACCATCACCATGGAGTCTTACAACCTGGTTGCGGCTGAACCCACGGGCCTGATTTCCATTCAAGCTATTGATGCAGCCTTGCGACCCAAACCAACGGTTGCGGTGCCAGTGACGACAGGAGGTCCCTCGAGGTAGGTATGGCAGAGGAAAAACATCCCCCTGATTCAGCCGGCGGCCTGAACCGGCGGGTCTTCTTCGTGAAACTCGGGCTTGGTTCGTTAAGTATCGCTGCGGCAGGCACGGCAGTGTTCGCGTACCAGTTCCTCTCGCCGAATGTGCTGTATGAACCCTCACCGACCATCAACGCAGGAAAACCGGGAAGTTATCCGCTGGATTCAGTGACGCTGGACGTGAATTCGGGTATCTATATCGTTCATTCCAAGGAAGGCTTCTTTTCATTAAGCGCGGTCTGCACGCATCTGGGTTGCCTCACAGCGTGGAAGCCGGACTTGGGAATCATTGCCTGTCCGTGTCACGGCAGCAAGTTCCAGCAGAACGGGCAGAAGATCGAAGGCCCTGCGCCCAAGCCTCTTCCCTGGAAGCGTATGTGGGTCAACGATGACGGCGATCTCATGGTGGACCGTTCCACCGACATTGGTCCCATGCAGTTCGTGAGGGTTTGAGGATGGCCAAGAGGGTTATCCAATATTTCGACGACCTGCGCGATACGCGCTTATGGCGCTCGATCTTCCGCAGCGGCACAGGCTCCAGTACCCTGCATCGCGCTCTGGCCATTCAGCAGAATGTTTTTCTGCATCTGTTCTCCACGAAGGTACGGCGCCGGATGCTGAGCTTCAGCGCGACTTGGTATTTAGGAACGTTGACTTTGGGAACGTTTCTGATCCTCGTGATCACCGGGATTCTTCTGATGCTTTACTACCATCCGTCCGTGCCTCAGGCGTATGCCGACACCAAAGACTTACAGTTCGTGGTCTCTTCAGGATTATTTCTCCGTAACCTGCACCGTTGGTCGGCACACGCGATGGTGTTCCTGGTATTCGCGCACATGTTCAAGGTGTTTTATCGCGGCGCCTACCGCCCGCCACGCGAGTTCAACTGGGTAATCGGCGTCATCCTTCTGCTCATCACGCTGTTGTTGAGCTACACCGGCTATCTGCTGCCGTGGGATCAGCTGGCCTTTTGGGCAATTACCGTAGGCTCGAACATTGCTTCGGCTGTACCGCTGTTGGGCAATAAGATTCATTTCCTCCTGCTCGGGGGCAATTCGGTCAATGCCAACGCGCTGCTGCGCTTTTACGTGCTGCACTGCATGATTCTGCCTCTGATGGCCATCTTCCTTATTGCGATTCACTTCTGGCGCATCCGCAAAGATGGTGGCCTGTACGCACATCCGAGCGAGCCGGCGACGTTGCGTGCCAAGGCCGCCGCTGGACAGGTGGCACAATGAGCGACTCAAAAGACTTCGTCACCGGTGTCGACTCCAACGCCAAGAAGGCGCCTCGACGTGTTGTTTTCGTAACGCGTCGAACCTCAGCCCAGGTCAAAGCCGCGGAAGAGGAAACCCTCCAGACTTTTCCAGAAGCATTGTTTCGCGCGGTCGTCGCCATAGAAGTTCTGGCTGTGGCTTTGGTTTGGATGGCCTTGGCGTTCAATGCCCCGCTGGAAGGTGTTGCCGATCCCTCGCACACGCCAAACCCTGCCAAGGCGCCCTGGTACTTTCTTGGATTGCAGGAAATGCTGCACTATTTTCCACCTGTCGTCGCGGGAGTCTTGGCACCCGGGCTGGTGGTGATAGCGCTCATCATCATTCCTTATTTCAACATCAACATCGAAGCCGAGGGCGTGTTCCTTAAGGATCGTGCCCGGCGGCTGAAAATCTTCTACGCAGCCGCTGCCGTACTTTCAATCTTCTTATTCCTATTTCATGTCTATGTAGCTTTAGTACCAACCCTAGTTGTGGCAGGTTTCATGACCTTGGCGGCGCAGAGCTCGCCTGATTCGGGAGCGGCCTTCCGCCGCTACTTGGCTTCCAAGCCGCTTTCCTTCTGGATCATGACCTGGTTTTTATTCGAGCTCGTAGTGTTGACTGTGGTCGGGACCTTCTTCCGCGGACCGGGCTGGTCCTGGGTCTGGCCGTGGCAAGGTTATTAAGAGGAACACGTGGGCCTCAAAAACAAACTGATCTCCCTCTGGCAACAATTGTTCGGCGACAGCATTCGCGCGTTTGGAACCGTGAGCCTGGTGTTCCTGTTCTCTCTCGCGATTGCCCCAGCCAAAAATTATTTCAGCGAGTGGCGCCATTATCAGAAGCAGTACCTGAAAATGATCCGAAGCCGAGGCGAGGCGGTCACGCTACAGCGCCACTTCCAAGGCGACATCCAGCAGATCTGGTTGCCGGAACTTGGCGTCGTTGACCGCTGCACCACCTGCCACGTGGGATTGAAAGAGGCGAGCCTGGTCGACGTCAGTAGGCAACCATTCCGGAAACACCCAGTCATTCCGCACTCGATTGACCAGTTCGGATGTGCGATGTGTCACCGTGGCCAGGGACCTGCTACGACAGCGGAAGAAGCGCATCGCAGCACGCTGGCGTGGGAGCAGCCAATCCTTCCCGCAAAGTACATCGAATCTTCCTGCGGGCAATGCCATCAAGGGGAGCTCACCGGCACGCCGAGGCTGAATGAAGGCCGCCACTTACTTTCCAGTTATGGCTGTGTTCATTGCCACACAGTGAAACTGCCGGATGGAACGACCATGAAGGCGACCGACGATCCGCCTTCCCTGTCTCACATTGCAGATAAGACTACGCGCGAATGGATTTACGCCTGGCTGAAGGATCCCAAGGCCTATGCTGCGACTGCCACGATGCCGAACTTCAAACTGAGTGACGAGGAGGCCCGGGACATCTCGGCTTTTCTCATCGCAAACAGCCAGCCAGTGCCCGGGGACAACGTCACGCTCACTGCCAAGGCCGCAACCGATCCGTCGGCCGGGGCCAGTCTTTACGGCGAGTCTTTCTGCGCCTCCTGCCACACTGTGCAGAATGCGGCCGGAAATCTGGTGGGTGGAAAATTAGGCCCCGAGTTAACCCGCGTCGGCAGCAAGGTACAACCGGAGTGGCTGCAGGCCTGGTTGCGCAATCCCCGCATCTACGATCCCCCGACGGGTATGCCGCACTACCGTTTCAACGATGAGCAGGTCGTGACCTTGGCCGGATTCCTTGAAGCCAAGACGGATTCCGACTTGCTGGCTAACGTTCATCTGGACCCGGCAACCCCAGAACAGATTGCGCACGGTAAGCGCCTGGTAACGGACTACGGTTGCGCCTCCTGCCATGAGATCGGCGGGATCAAGAAGCCTGAAAACTTCGCTCCAGAACTTAGCCGGATCGGCAGCAAGGCAGTTAACCAGTTGATCTTTCTGCCGGGCATGTCGCACACGCTGCCCGACTACATTGCCGGAAAGATCGGTGATCCACGCGCCTTCTCGCCCGGCTTGAAAATGCCGCAGTACAGGTTCTCGCCGGCGCAGATGGATTCACTCACAACCGCTCTGCTCTCGCTGAATGAACGCTCCCATAGCTTGCCGCCATCGCTTGAGGTCGCAGCGACTCCGGAATCGAACTATGAACCCGCAGGCGAGGCCGGGAAGTTGATGCACGACCTGGCCTGCGTCAGCTGCCATCGCATCAACGGTCACGGCGGCGACATGGCGCCCGACCTCAGCTGGGAAGGCAGCTCGGTTCAGCGCCAGTGGCTCGTGGAGTTCCTCAAGAACCCGAATACGCTGCGACCAGCGCTCATTCGGCGAATGCCAAAGTTCAATCTGACAGACTCGGAAATCAACGAACTGACCGACTACATCATGACCGTCTATCAGAGTCCGGCGGTGGATCGTGATTCCCTGCCGCTCACCGGCTATTCTCCGGCGCAGGTCGAGCAGGGCAAGCAGCTCTTTTATTCCAAGTACGCCTGCCAGTCCTGCCATATTGTTGATCCGAAGAATGACAAGGGTTACATCGCTCCCACTCTGACGCAAGTTGGCTCACGCCTGACCGCAGCCTGGATCTATATGTGGATGAAAAACCCACAGGCGCTTCGTCCAGGAAGCATTGAACCGAATCGCAGCATGAATGATGAAGACGCTCGCGCACTCACGGCATTTCTAATGGCTCAAAAAGGCTCCGCCAGACAGGAGGCCAAGAAGAGATGACGCGACGGTTACTAGCAATTGGCATGATTTCGATTGCAATGCTGAGCACGGGATGCGCTCGCAAGGCGCTCTCCCTGTCCCCCAAGGCCACAGCATTCGGGTCGGCGCTGGTGGAATCGAGTGGCGGAAAACAGATCGCGGCGATCGGCTCGATTCTGCCACAACCAGTGGTTGTGCAGGTGAATGATGAGCAAGGCAACGCGGTGACCGGAGCTTCCGTTCAATTCAGCGGGCCGCCTGGTGTGACTTTCGATCCTGCAAGCGGGATCAGCGATTCCAGCGGGCAATTCGCCAGCAATGTGTCTCTGGGCGGAATGGCGGGGCGTTATCAGATCACTGCAGCGACCATCAACCAGGCAGGGAAAAGGGTGGAACTCAAGCTGGAGGAGATCGCGCTCGGTTATCAGCAGGTGCTGGGCCGTCAATTGAACGACCAATACTGCGATCGTTGCCACAACCCGGAATCAACACCCGAACGTGTCTCCAATTACGACAATCTCGAGGTCAAGCCGCACCCATTCACAGAAGGTGAGACGCTGAATAAAATGAGCGACGCCGACGTGGCCGCGATCATCAATCATGGCGGTCCCGCCTTGAATAAGTCACCCCTGATGCCTCCCTACGGGTATACTCTCAGCAAGACGGAGATCCAGGCACTCATTGCGTACATCCGCGCCGTCTCCGATCCGCCCTATAAAACTCCCGGATTGGTGTATGCGAAGAATTAGCTTCCTTTTCCTGTTGTGCTTTGCCGTTTTGTCCACTGTTTTTGCTCAGGTTGTCACCCCGGTCGAGATCAAGGACCCGGAACTGCGCGCTCTGCAGGAGCGCTACATGGACGATCTCAAGCAGCTTGGCGCCGACGTCCTGTCGGTTCCAACTCAGTATTCGTTTTACCTGAGCCGCCGATTGGATCTCGACGAGCAACAACAGAAGGCCGGGGACCAGCGCTCTATCCGCTTCGATCGCTATAAGGGGCGCACGGTTCTTGAGATTACCGGCAACTATTACGCCGCCTATTCCACCGAGAGACTGAATCCCGATCAACGCGCTCGCGAGACTTTTCGCAACGTGGTGCTTCCCATCCTGAAGGTTGCTGCCACACGCTTCCAAAGCAACACCAGCGTTCAGGGATATGCTTTTGAAATCTCGCATCACGTTCTTGGCAAAGTGATGGGTGTTTCCATGGAGCGCCCGGAAAACCTGGTGGTGGTTCTGCCGCGGCAGGCCGCAATTCGGCTGGTGGCAGGCAAGGATGAAAATGTTCAGCAGTCTGCGCTGTTGCAAGGCGAAGCTTATCTGAATGCGCAACCTGTAACAATCTGGATCAATGGCGAAGGTCCGCAACTAGCCGCGCAGCCTGCTCCCGCAGATCCCGGGGCTGCGGAGACCCCTGGAGCACCCAACTCCGTTTCGGTGGAAATCGCTCGGGGGACCGACGAAAAGATGCCTGGCGCAATTCCCGCGCCCAGTCTAACGCCTGCCAAATCGGCGGACCGGCCTGTTCCCGAGCGCGACACGTCCCCTCAGGCCCTCGCATCCCTTCAGGATTCCAGAAAACAGGACCTTTCGGGCTTGGTCAAGGAACTCGATCCGCAAGCGCACTTCGTGTCCTATGCCCCACCCAGCTTCATAGCGTTTCGCAAAGGAGTTTATCTGGAACTCTCAATCAACACGACTCTCCCGGATCCTTCCGTGGGATCCCGCTACAAACTGGCAGCTCTTGCCTTCGACGACCACATTGCCCACCTGATTCGTCCCGTGCTCGGCCACTTCAAAGATGACTCGCAGTTTGACGGTATCGGCTTCAGTACCAACCTCCACCTGGCCGGTAAAGCTGGCTCGAGCGCAAGCCAGGAAGCGGTGGAGTTCTTCTTCCCGTTTTCGGCTCTGCGCTGCTATGAACGCTACGACTGCACCGGTCAGCAATTGATTGATGCGGGCACGGTGCTCATTAACGGGGAACGCGTCAGCCTGGATTTGCAGATCGCCGAGGGCGGCGCCAGCCGGTAACTCTTCTCATACTTGGCGAAGGTGGTCACCCCGATCGCAGAGAAATGGAAGACGCCCGGATCTAGCGGCCTCTTCTTACGGTCTGCCGAGTCCAATGAGGGCCATGATTCGGGCTTTTACGGCAGCCAGAACTGCTGGCGGGGCAATCTCAACCAACACCGCGCGTCGAGCACGCCAGTCGAGGTTCTTAATCGCGTCGGCAAGAACAACGCCTGTTACCTGAAACCCG
This sequence comes from Terriglobales bacterium, assembly GCA_035272945.1. GTDB lineage: Bacteria > Acidobacteriota > Terriglobia > Terriglobales > Acidobacteriaceae > Gp1-AA122. The sequence goes on along the minus strand of DATEPX010000213.1, from coordinate 124,132 downwards.
TCTGGCAGCTTCACTTCGAAAGGTTTTGAGCGGAATTCGCGATTGATTATAAAGGATTTACCTTTGCTTTCAACACCGCAACGGGTTCGACTCGCATACGTTCCAGCCGCCGAAACCAGACGTAAATAGCCGGTCTGGCACCCTCCGGGTCAAGCGGCCTGCCCCTGCTTTCAACGTTTCGGCGGGTTCGGCCTGAACTCACGCGGCTTTTTCAGGCAGCACGGCGGCGGCGGGACAGGGTCGAACGTGCTGTGCTGTCTCGTTGCGTCGAATGCGAAGCTTGCAAGTTTGCTATTTCAGCCAAGAGTTCCAGTTGCCTTGTCTCCCGCTGGGCGCACACATGAGGGTCCTTTTGCATCAGGTCGGTTTGGAGATCATCGAGCCTGTTCAAGAGGGCAATGGCCCTAAGTTCGTCGAACAGGAGCTCCAGTTTCTTGCGCTTCCACCACATTGTCAGCTGCCTCCCTCACCCCACTGCGGAATCTTATAGATTGCCTCCGTGCGGGACATCGGAACTCTTTCGCTTTTGATAATGAACCGCTACGAAGTGCTGGGAAGTGCGCAGCTTCAACCCAAGATGCACGATATGGTATCACGGCATTTGCGGCAGTAAAGCCAAATCTAGGCGGTTTGCTTCTTGCATTCTGACCTCTTGGATTCTGACGGTTGAAATCCCGGACCTTTGCGTTGTAGGATACGCTTCCCCCCTTTACGACAGACTCAGATTGTTCCTAATCGAGGTGAACTCTATGCCTGGCGTCCGCAACAGAAATGGTAATGGCAATTTGCAGAGCCTGTCCTCGCTGCCCTCGCTTTCTCGTGGTATCTATAAGCGTGTAGCGGAGAGACTGGGTTGCGATCCCTCTTACGTAAGCCGTGTGGCCCGTGGGGAACGCGAATCCAGGATCGTCTCGGATACGCTCCTTGCTGAGATTCAGCGCACCTGGGCCTTGGTCAACAAAGGCAGAGGAAAAAGGCCGGTCACGTCAGATTGAAGGGCGCCACTTTCGCCGTGTGTTCACCTCTATCTGGAGGTAGTCCGGCGGCTTGGCATGCAAGTGCCGCTGATTGCGCGCTTAATCCCACTAAAAGAAAAGTCCGGTTCCCTAAGACCGGACCCCGTATCACTTGCATCCTAGAATTCTTCGCTGACTTGATGGAGCGAAGCGCAATGCGGATGTTGCGGATGTCGGAGACACATTTCGGGCAGATTCCGGTCGAGGCAGTGATGGAAGATTTCTGAAGAAGCACTATTGTCATCTGAACGAGTCTGCTGCTGCACCGTAACTTTCCCTGCCGGAGTAGATGGATCAATGCCAAATAGGTCAAAGATGCCGATGCCGAAGGGTGAATCCGAAGCGAAGAACCGGGTTCTCTTTGTTGATGATGAGGAGAGTATTCGGCTGATGCTCCCGGCGATTCTGGAGGAGCAAGGCTTCGTCGTAACCACTGCGGCGTCGGTGGCGGAAGCTTTGAGCTTAATTACAGAACGAGAGTTCGACATTCTGATCTCAGATCTCAACATTGGCCAGCCGGCGGACGGATTCATCGTGGTAAGCGCCATGCGACGGATGCAGCCTTCCACGATGACCTACATCCTGACCGGCTACCCGGATTTTCAGACCGCGCTGGAAGCTATTCGGCAGCAAGTGGACGACTATCTAACCAAGCCCGTCGACGTTGAGAAACTAGTTGCCGCCCTTAAAGGTGCCCGTAAGGTAGCAAAGCCCATCGGCTCTCCACCTTATACGCATAAGCGCGTGGGAGCCATATTGAGAGAAAATTCAGCACGGATCATTGATGACTGGTTGACGGAAGTGAAGAAGGACGAGGAACTCACATCCGTACGGCTGTCCGATACCCAGCGAACTGACCATCTGCCTCTGGTCCTTGAGACGCTCATTCAAATGTTGGAAGGCAAACTGGAGGTACTCACTGCGGGCCAGTTGACGGCGACGATTAAGCACGGGGCAACTCGAAAGGAACAGGGCTATAACATTCGCATGCTGGTGCGTGAGACCAGGATCTTTCACCACGTGATCTCAAATACCCTGCAAGGATCGTTGCTGGAAATCGACTTGAGTACGCTAATCAGCGATGCCATGAAAATTGGAGAGATCTTAAACGCATTCTTGGAAGCGTCAATCCCTGTTTTTCACGATGCGGGTCTCGAAGCCGCTTAGGCCCTTTGGCTTGGTGTGATTTTCTCCAGCCTTGAAGTCACCTGCCGGTGCCTGCTAACCGATCTCTTTTTTGCCCGTCGATTGTCCGCATCGATATAATCCGGTAATGCCGTTATGGCTTCGCGGGTGCTTGAAGGCTGGTTTCGTCTTATCTCTTCTTGCTGCTCTACTTCCCGAGGCATTTTCCACTGCTCCTGCTGCGTGGACTGGCCTGTTGCGCGACGCGGCGGGAAAGCCAGTGCCTGACGCTACAGTCAAGCTAAGTTCAGTTGCCGGGGGACAGGTGTATACGGCCACAACCTCAGCCGCAGGAACCTTTGCTTTTACCGGCATTGCTGCGGGAGAGTATGACTTGTCTGTCACAACGAGTGACGAAACTTCGAAGGCTCGAGCTCCCCTCCAGATTCAAGAAGGGGGCAGGCTGACTGACAGGATAGTCCTGGCGAGGCGAGGAGAGTTGACTATTGTCGCTGGGGACGGTGCCAGCGTTCGGCAGGTGAGCGGCGGGGAACGTCTTTCCCGCGGAGAGGTTTCGAGCCTGCCTCTGAACACGCGGGACTTCAGCAAGTTGCTGTTGCTCTCCGCCGGCACCATGACGGATACCAACGGGGCTGCCAATTTTACCCAGCAGTTCGCGGTCAATGGTCAGCGGGGATCGGCGACCGTGTTTGCCCTCGACGGCGCCGACACGACCGATCCGGAAAAGGGTGGCGCTACGTTTTCTAATTTCAACGTGGATGGCATTGAGGAAGTGCAGGCCCAATCGGGAGTAATGTCCGCCGAGATTGGCCATGGCGCAGCCGGCTATACCAATGTTGTGACCCGGTCCGGAACCAAAGACATCCACGGCAGCGTTTTTGAGTTCGTCCGAAACGCGGCTTTCGATGCCCGCAACTACTTCGATCATGTCGGCCTCGATGGCCGGCGGATTCCACCATTTGTGCGCAATGAGTTTGGCTTCACCAATGGTGGACCTGTCGTGATTCCGCATCTCTATGACGGACGCGCGCGCACTTTTTATTTCGGGGAATACCAGGGATTCCGCCAGGTCTTGGGCACCACGCAGGTTTTTCCCGTCCCGACCGCGTTGGAAAGACGCGGAGTCGACACTGCCACCTTTCCCGGAGACACGCTGATTGTGCCGGTGAATCCGGCGATTCAGCCGGTGCTCGACGCCTATCCGCTGCCTAATGATCCGAACGGTCCTTATGGGGAGCGAACTTATGCGACATCGTCGAAGGTGTCAACGCGCACCGATCAGTTTTCAATCCGGGGGGACCATCGCCTTTCTGAGAAGGCGCAGTTGTTTACCCGATTCAGCTTGAACCAGGTGACTGGGCCGGTGACCAACCCCGATCAGACTGCGATCGATCGCGGTTTTGGAGTGCAATTCTTCGATCATCAGCGCAATGCGGCAGTGAAGTATGTGCGCAGGTTCAGTCCACATTTTGTTTCGGCGACGTCCCTGGGATATATCCGAAGCACGCCATTCTTCCCTGCCGGCAACCATACACAGCCGGGCATCGGCTTCGGCGATGGGCTCTATGAGGCATTCGGGGCACCAGCCGGCTCTATTTTTGGCTCGTACTCAAATCTTTATCAGTTCAAGCAGGATATGAATGGCATCCGTGGCCATCACACTTTCAATTGGGGACTGGAGATTCGAGTTAACCGTGACTCCACCATTTTTGGCACGGCGCCGAACGGAGCCTATTCTTTCGGCGGGGGCACAGCTTACTCTCCGGTCGCGATCCCTTCTGTGAGTGGCGCGCATGACATTGCGGTGGGAGATCCCCTTCCCGATTCGCTGACGGGATTGCTGACCGCGACACCTTATTCTTACAACATCAGTGCGCCGGCTGCCTTTACGCCAATCGGGGGAAAGTTCGACGAGGCGGGCGTGCGCCGCGAGGCTTATAACTTCTATTTTCAGGACACGTGGAAAGCTGCACCTCACCTGACGTTGTCCTACGGACTTCGGTACGAAGTGAACGGCCGCATTCATGAGGCCACAAAACGAACATCCCTGCCGGTATTCCTGGACAGTGACGGACGGCCCACTTCCTACCGCGATCGCAACGCGAACCAGATTTTTGTAATCAACCCGCAGCCTCCATACGCAATGGACCGGCGGGGTTGGGGACCGCGGGTCGCCGTCGACTACGAGTTTTCTAACAACACTGTCTTACACGCGGGAGGCTCCATTGCTACGCGTCTACCGAATTTGTGGCAGGAGAATTTCCTGACGGCCGGACTGCCATACGTTTTCAATCCCTATGCGACAGCGCTACCCGGCGTTTCTATTCCCTTTCAAAACACGTTTGTGCCGCAGATATTGCCTCCCGCTTACGACATCCACGGGCAGCTCATCTTCCCGAACGGGAGAAGCGATGAAGTCGCGCCCAACACTCAGCTCGACTTGCAGCGATTACAGACGGACTTGGCGGCGCTCACCCCCGGCCACCAGGTGCAACTCCCGACCGCCGCCGGAATTGCCGCAGACTTCAGAAATGGGTACATCGCGAGTTATCGCTTGGGCCTCGATCAATCCTTCAGACACTTTGTGGCCAGTGCAAATTATATGGCGACCAACGGCGTTCATCTGCCCAGCGTATTTTCTCCAAACAGCTACAGCGGGGCAGAGCCAGAGTTTGCACCCTTCACGAGATTCGATTCCGCCGGACATCCCATCGGGGGATACGGCAACGAAAGCTTGATCGCCAGCGAGTCCCATTCCAGTTATCACTCCCTGCAGACCAGCGTCGCCAGCAAGTCCGCGTGGGCAGGGTTCCAGATGCAGGCGAGCTACACCTATTCGAAGGCGCTGGACGATACCAGTTCGGTGCTAGGCGGTCTTTTTGGAACGGCGGGGGTCATCCTGCAGACGCTGCCGCAGGACCCCTGGAACCCGAGTGCGGAGAAAGGTCCATCCACATTCGATGTCACGCATTCGTTTACGCTGAGCCTGATCGAATTTCTGCCCTTGGAACGAATAGGATTCCTGCGCCCTCTGGGTAAATCTGTGACCACCGGCTGGCAGTTCCTCGACATCACGACCGTGACGAGTGGGACTCCCTTCACCGTGTTCTCCGGAATTCAGCAGACCGGTGTGGGGGCCGGCGGGACGGACCGTCCCGACCTGGTAGAAACCCCGCACTTCTCGACGAGTCACAGCACGCGCGCTGACTACTTCGGAAGGGGCATGAGCAATGCATCTTTCTTCAGCATTCCTATCAATGTTCCGGGAGGCACCGGTCCGAATCACGGACGCTTCGGAACCCTCGGTCGGGATACTTTTCGCGGGCCTGGATTCCGCAACTTTGATGTTGCTTTGATCAAAGACACGTCATTTGGCCAACGAGCAGGCGGCGAATTAGGAACCATTCAGTTTCGGGCGGAGTTGTTCAATATATTCAATACGGTGAACTTGGGATTGCCGTCGAATATCGTCCGCGGGAGTGGGTTCGGTCTCATCAGCAGGACCGCAGGGCCGTCACGGCAGATCCAGTTCTCAGTGAAACTGATCTACTGAGGAAGACTTCGGCCAGTACAGAGAACCCTTGCTAGAGGGCCGGATTCCGCCGGAAGCGAGGCGACTCGGTATTTCTTCTCATCAATTTTCCTATTTCTGCCGGCGCGGATCCTTGGGTCGCATGTGCCCATTGGATGAAGAGGTTTTCCAAAGAGCTGCCAAAGCGTCAGCGGCGTCGGCTACGGCCCTGTCGGGCTGCGCCGGAGAGGCATCTGCGGAGGCGACTTCCCGGTTGCGTCGATAGATCGGAGTCTTGGCCTTGCGGTCTGGAAATTCTTCTCCGCGAAGTTCGCCAAGTGCAGCCTCGTAAGTTCGCTTTAGGTTGTTTGGCGCATCCGGTTCTGGATTTTCGGGTGTCTTAGTTGTCATAGGCTTGGACGCGTCCCGCCGAACTCACTTTTGGTGGTTTTTGTCGAGGAAAGAACAGTAGCGACGCGTTAATGTAACCGGCTCTACTCTATCCAGTTTTGAAGTCCGGAGGGAATGGCCCCAAGGTGCCATTCTGGTTGACCTGTCTCGATCGAGGAATTTGAAGGGGAGCTACCGCGAACATGCCCGGTATCGTGGGACGTGGCCCCTGATGGTTCAGCGTCCCTGGCCGTTGGGCTGGGATTTGTCCGCGATTATTTCGATCATATCTGATTCGTAAAGAACTCCTCCCCATGAAGAAGGGCTTCAATGCCGCTCACAATTTTGCCCACATTACTCTTGGAGATCGCACCCGCCATACCAGCTTTCCGCGCTAATCTGACAAGCTGAGAATCCAGAAACATCGAGCAGAGAAGCATCGAAGCACTCGGGCATATCTCGGAGATTCGGCGCGCTGCTTCGATGCCATTCACGCCGGGCATACAAAAATCAAGGACGATCACATCGGGAACTAACTGCCGGCTTTTCTGAATTGCATCCTGCCCGTCTATTGCTTCGCCACAAACTTCCCAATCTCTGTGCTGGTTGAGCAAATTACGAATTCCCGCGCGCACGGTCTGACTGTCGTCGGCTATTAGAATACGGGTCATTACAGTCCCCTTTCTGCATGGGGCCTTCTGCCCGACCATCAGTTGTTGGCGAGAGGAATGCGGGTACTCGGGAACAGCTGATCGCGAAGTGTTGCGCAAACCAATGGTGTCACGATCTATGACCAGAACAATACGGCTTTCCATGTAGTTACCATGTAATAAACCCATGTTGGGTGAACACGTGGCAAAGGGAGAAAGGCACCTTCGCCCTGGCTGCAAGTTTGGAGGTTCGATTCAAAGCTTCAGGAAAGTATGGCAGGAACTTGCCGCAGACCTGGCCGACCGGCATGACCGTTTGCGTTACACCATGGACGCACAATTCGGCGAGGACGACGAAGTTTATGTCTTTTTCCAATCGGTGAGGGACATTAATTCGTCGAGAATTTCTTGCAGTCTTTGAAGTCGCCGTTCTTGATCCGCCGCTTCGGGTACCCTTTTGCCGCGTTGCAAGTACAGGCGGTTGGCTTCACTAATTTCCGCTATTTCTTCGCGCAGCTTGGCGATGCGCTCTTTGACGGGTGTCTTCATGAGGACAGGCTAGCAGAGTCTTCCGTCGCTTGTAGGTCCTTATTCAGGTCCTAGGCTAGCTCCTCTGCTATCGGCGGGATCGACAGGCATGGACAACAAGCCTGCGGATCGCTGTCGTAAAAAACGAAAGCGCCTCAGACTCATTGAGTCTTGAGGCGCCCGTCGAACAGCCCTCCCCCGAAAACTGCTCACGACCACTCTACGTTCTGACCTGGGGCGTGGGAATGGCCCGGACGGGCTACTGTGGAAATTAGTGTGTTTTCCGATTACTTGCGTCATTGCGGCCTTCGAGCCTGACTCGATCTTTCCGGAGCCTGACATTACCGCAAATTAGAAGCGAAACGTCCCTTGGAATTCACGGCATCTAGCTGGGATCGGGGACGTTCACGACTTGCTTCTGGAAAATAGCTCATAAGTGCCATTTACGGAGCGTGAGCGAGTGATTAGCGTAGGGGGCAACCTAACCCCCGAGGTAAATTCAAGCAGCAGCGATTTCCGCTTTCCTCCCCAAGCCTGAATCGTGGTCCATCTGCCGAACATTCGAGGGCACTATGGCCAAACTGACGAGAGGTATCGACCTTATCCAGCTCTTCGATTCTTCCGGGGGCTTGGAAACCCTCCAAGAAGTCAACGTGTACATGTTGGCTCTTTGCTCCTACCCTGACCAGTTCGCCGAGAAGCCGGGCCTCAGTTTCCAGCAGCATCTGCAGAACGTGATCCAGGCGGAACACGGCCGGCTCGCCGGCATTTTGCCGTCTTGAGAGATATCCAGCCGCGAGTCCTGCCGCCGCTTTGCGCCGGGCTGCAAAAGCAAGCGCCCTGCTCCGCGCCGACCCCTGATTGAAAAATGCCCCCCAATTCAGTGATATCTCTTGGGGCAACGTGATATCGTTTCTCCGCATCTATTGACGGCCCCACGCTGTTCAACCTACTGACAAGTTCCGGTCATCGGGGAGCATGTATGCCTACGGTTCGCATCCTGTTCGTTGATGATGAGGAAACGATTCGCCTCACCCTCCCGCCTATTCTCCAGAAACGGGGTTTCGCGGTTGAGGTGGCGGCGACTGTGCCTCAAGCCCTCGCCAAGATCACTCATGAACAATTCGACGTGCTGATTGCCGACCTCAATGTTGGTCGCCCTGGGGACGGCTTTACGGTGGTAAGCGCGATGCGGTGCACCCAGCCCAACTGCGTCAATTTCATCCTAACCGGCTTCCCTGCTTTCGAAACCGCTCTGGAGGCGATTCGCAGACAGGTAGATGACTACCTGCTGAAGCCTCTAGCGATCGAGACCCTAGTTGAATCCATTACGAACAGAACCAAGGCGCGCGAGCCTTGTAAGCCTCTGGCTCCGAAGCGTGTCGCCACGATCTTGCGCGAGAACGTCGACAAGATAACGGACCGAGCTTTGGCGAAGATGAAAGACCATCCTGAAATTCAGGGAATTCAGATTTCAGACGGCGAGCGAACAGATCACGTCGCGAGCATCTTGCGGGCAGTCGTAAGCGCGCTTGAATCCAAGGGCAGCCAGCTCAACGACGACCTGCTACGAGATGCTGCCGAACATGGTGGAGCGCGCTTGAAGCAGGGTTATCGCCTGCCGCTGATCGTCGAGGATGCTCGATTAATCGACGAGGCAATCTATGAAGTGATCCAGGAGAACCTGCTATGCGTGGATGTCAGCCACCTCATCCCCGATCTGCGGGTTGTGAATAAAGCCCTGGGTCTTCAGTTGAAAGAATCCATCGAGGCATTCGCGTCGAAAGCCGGCGCGTGAATCCCCAGATAGCTCAGCACGGTTCGTGAAATTCCCCGCTTACCAAAAAACGAGAGCGCCTCAGACTCATTGAGTCTTGAGGCGCCCGTCGAACAGCCCTCCCCCAGAACTGCTCGCAGCCAGAGTAGAAGCTACGACAAACGCTCGTAAATGGCACAAAGGTGATCCTCCCCCTGCACCGTCGGGCTAGGGAATTTACGGTAGGCTTTCCAAGAGCGGAACCTCTACCCGATTTCGGTCTCCAAGATGTCCAGCTAAGTCCCTTCTTTATTAGTCGAGTCGAGCTGCAAGCACAGCTGGGGGCGCGACGGCTAGAGCGGGATATACAGTAAAGACTGTAGAGCCTGAGTACAGTCTTCATGGTAGAAATTAAGGACGAGCCTTAGTTTTGCCCTTCGATACGCAGCCACGAGTGACCCTAACGCGGGCGGATTTCTGAGGCCTAACGCTTAATTGATCTTAGGAGCCCGCGCCGGCGAAGCCGCATGCCACTATGTGCCGCGCCGACTGATGGTCACATGAAGAGAACCGGTCTGCCACTCCGCAGATGCTCGTTTGCTCATTTCAGCAGGAGAACATTTTCATGAAGAGAAATGCCCAACGAACGGCAACGACCACCGCCAATGCGGACGCGATCCGTAGTGCCGGAAGCAATGGCAAGACTCTGCAATCTGCGGAGGCAATGATTGCGGACCTCAGTGTCATTCTGGCCGGCCTCCAGACCATGCGGGATGGTGATTTCTCCGTGCGTCTGCCGGGCGCCTGGACAGGACTGGCGGGAAAAATTGCGGACACCTTTAATGAGATCGTGGCCGCCAATCAGCAGATGGCTCAGGAACTGAAGCGCGTCGGTCAGGTGGTCGGCAAAGAAGGACGGACCAGAGAACGAACCAAGTTCCACGAATCTCGCGGTGCATGGGGCGAGATGGAGGTTTCGGTCAATACCCTCGTTGAGGACCTCCTACGGCCAACTACCGAAGTGACGCGAGCAATCGCCGGGGTTGCACAAGGGAACCTTACCGAAACTGTACGACTGGATGTTGACGGTCGCCCACTGGAAGGCGAGTTTCTACGCTCCGCGAACATCGTCAACACCATGATTCAGCAGCTCGGCGTTTTCACCTCCGAGGTAACCCGCGTGGCCCGCGAGGTCGGCACCGATGGAAAGCTGGGTGGTCAGGCCGTCGTACCCGGAGTAGCCGGCACCTGGAAAGACTTGACCGATTCGGTGAACTCCATGGCGAGCAACCTGACTGGCCAAGTGCGAAACATCGCGGAGGTGGCGACCGCCGTGGCCAGCGGCGATCTGTCACGAAAAATCACGGTGGACGTCCGCGGCGAAATTTTGCAGCTGAAAGAGGCCATCAACACCATGGTCGACCAGCTTCGTTCGTTCGCGTCGGAAGTTACGCGCGTGGCCCGCGAGGTCGGCACGGACGGAAAGCTCGGCGGTCAGGCCGTCGTGCCCGGGGTGGCGGGCACGTGGAAGGACCTTACCGACTCGGTTAACGCCATGGCCGGCAACCTCACAGCTCAAGTGCGAAACATTGCCGAGGTCACGACCGCCGTGGCTCGCGGCGACCTCTCCCGCAAGATCACGGTCGACGTCAAGGGCGAGATTCTCGAACTCAAAGAAACCATCAACACCATGGTGGACCAGTTGAATGCGTTCGCCGGCGAAGTTACCCGCGTGGCCCGTGAGGTCGGAACCGAAGGCAAGCTCGGTGGACAGGCACAGGTAACCGGAGTCGCCGGTACCTGGAAAGACCTTACCGACAACGTCAATTTCATGGCCGGCAACCTCACCGCCCAGGTTCGAAACATCGCGGAAGTAGCGACCGCCATCGCGGGCGGCGATCTGTCCCGCAAGATCACGGTTGACGTTCGCGGCGAAATCCTCCAGCTCAAGGAAACCCTGAACACGATGGTGGACCAGTTGAACCGGTTCGCTGGCGAAGTCACCCGTGTTGCCCGCGAAGTTGGTAGCGAAGGCCGCTTGGGTGGCCAGGCTAACGTGCCCGGCGTGGCGGGAACCTGGAAAGATCTAACCGACTCGGTGAACTCTATGGCCGGCAATCTCACGGCCCAGGTGCGGAATATCGCCGAGGTTACGACCGCCGTCGCTCGCGGCGACCTCTCCCGCAAGATTACGGTCGACGTTAAGGGCGAAATTCTCGAACTCAAGAACACCATCAACACCATGGTGGACCAGCTGAACGCCTTCGCCGGCGAAGTGACGCGTGTGGCCCGCGAGGTCGGAACCGAAGGCAAGCTGGGTGGTCAGGCGCAGGTAACCGGCGTGGCCGGTACCTGGAAGGATCTCACCGACAACGTCAACTTCATGGCCGGCAACTTGACCTCGCAGGTGCGCAATATCGCCGAGGTGGCAACGGCCGTGGCTCGCGGCGACTTGTCACGCAAGATCACGGTCGATGTCAGGGGCGAAATTCTGGAATTGAAAGACACCATTAACACGATGGTGGATCAGCTCCGCTCGTTTGCGTCCGAGGTGACCCGCGTTGCCCGTGAAGTCGGTACCGATGGCAAGCTGGGCGGCCAGGCACAAGTGCCCGGCGTAGGCGGCACCTGGAAGGACCTTACCGATTCCGTGAACTCGATGGCCAGCAACCTGACGGCTCAGGTGCGTAACATCGCCGAAGTCTCGACTGCCATTGCCAGAGGCGATTTGTCCAAGAAGATTACCGTCAATGTCAGCGGCGAGATTCTGCTGCTCAAAGAGACGATTAACACCATGGTGGATCAGCTGAACGCCTTCGCCAGCGAGGTAACCCGCGTAGCGCGCGAGGTGGGCAGCGAAGGCCGGCTGGGTGGTCAGGCCAATGTGCCCGGAGTGGGCGGAACCTGGAAAGATCTGACCGACAACGTGAACTTCATGGCTGGCAACCTCACAGCCCAGGTCCGAAACATCGCAGAGGTCACCACGGCCGTCGCCCGCGGCGACTTGTCGCGAAAAATCACCGTCGACGTGAAGGGCGAAATTCTCGAGCTGAAGAACACCATCAACACCATGGTGGACCAACTGAACGCCTTCGCTGCAGAAGTGACTCGTGTCGCCCGCGAAGTGGGCACGGAAGGCAAACTGGGCGGACAGGCGCAAGTGCCCGGTGTGGCCGGCACGTGGAAAGATCTCACGGATAACGTCAACGTGATGGCGGCAAACCTGACCGAACAGGTTCGTGGCATCGTGAAAGTCGTAACCGCGGTCGCCAACGGTGTGCTCACACAGAAACTGACGGTGAACGCCAAGGGAGAAGTCGCCGCCCTGGCCGAAACCATCAACAACATGACTGACACGCTTGCCACGTTCGCTGACCAGGTAACGACCGTGGCCCGCGAGGTGGGCGTGGAAGGCCGGCTTGGCGGTCAGGCTAACGTTCCTGGTGCTGCCGGAACCTGGAAGGACCTGGTAGGCAACGTGAACCTCCTGGCCGACAACCTCACCAATCAGGTGCGAGCTATCGCTGAAGTCGCGACTGCTGTGACCAAAGGCGACCTCACGCGTTCGATTCAAGTCGAGGCCAGCGGTGAAGTGGCAGAGCTGAAAGATAACATCAACACCATGATCAACAACCTCCGCCTCACCACGGAGCGCAACACCGAGCAGGACTGGCTTAAGACCAACCTCGCTCGTTTCACGGGCATGCTGCAGGGGCAGCGTGATCTCGGAACGGTCGGACGGATGTTGCTGTCCGAACTGGCTCCTCTGGTGAATGCGCAGCAAGGTGTCATGTACCAGATGGAATCGGAAGACTCGGGCGCACTGGTGATGCTATCGGCGTTCGCCGGCGACGGGCGGGACGATCACCTGCGCAGTCTCAAGCTGGGAGAAGGGCTGATCGGGCAGTGTGCGGTCGAGAAGCGCCGCATGTTAATCAGCGATCTTCCGCCGGACCGTACCGTTCCCATCCGTTCAGGGCTGTTCGAGGCCGTCCCGCGAAATGTGATCGTGTTGCCGATTCTCTTCGAGGATCGAGTCAAAGCGGTCATCGAGCTAGCCTCTCTCGGCGCTTTTACCGCATCGCACTTGGCCTTCCTTGAGCAACTAACCTCAAGCATCGGAATCGTGCTGAACAGCATTGAGGCCACGATGCAGACCGAAGGGTTGCTCAAGCAGTCTCAGCAACTGGCCGCCGAGCTGCAGGCACAACAGAAGGAATTGCAGCAGACCAACGAGCAGCTTGCTCAGAAGGCACAGCAGCTTGCCGAACAGAACGTCGAAGTCGAAAGGAAAAATCAGGAAATCGAGCAGGCCCGCCGTGCCTTGGAAGAGAAAGCCAAGGAGCTGGCACTTACTTCCAAGTACAAGTCTGAGTTCCTGGCCAACATGTCGCACGAGTTGCGCACACCCTTGAACAGCATTCTCGTGCTGGGACAGCAGCTCAGCGATAATCCGGAACACAATTTGACCCCGAAACAGGTCGAGTTTTCCCGCACGATCCACGCTGCCGGCACCGACCTGCTTAACCTCATCAGCGACATTCTCGACCTGTCAAAGATCGAGTCCGGCACTGTTTCCGTCCAAGCTGAGGAGATCTTCTTCGGAAGCCTGCTGGACGCTGTGGCACGTCCGTTCCGTCACGAGGCGGAAAACAAACGGCTCTCGTTCGAGATTCACACCGATCCTCGGCTCACTCGCAGTATTGTCACCGACTCCAAGCGCCTGCAGCAGGTGTTGAAGAATTTGCTCTCGAACGCGTTCAAGTTCACCGAGCAAGGCGGCGTCAAGCTCTCGGTCAACGCGGCTACGAGTGGTTGGAGCGAAGATCACCCGCTCCTCTCAAAAGCCGGGTCCGTGGTCGCCTTTGAGGTGACGGATAGCGGAATCGGAATTCCTGCCGAAAAGCAACGAATTATCTTCGAAGCTTTCCAGCAGGCAGATGCCGGCACCAGCCGCAAGTACGGCGGAACCGGGCTGGGTCTGGCCATCAGTCGCGAACTGGCCACCCTTCTCGGAGGCGAGATTCAGTTGCGCAGTACACCTGGCAAAGGGAGCAGCTTCACTCTGTACTTGCCGCAGACCTACGTTGGCCCGGCTACTGCTACCGGGGTGCTAGATGTGAAACCTTCAACGGTTGCTCCGCTCCAACTTTCTCGCGTGAGCGCGGTTGAGTTGCCCGCCGAGCCCACGGCGGACGACCGCGATAACCTGCAGCCGGATGATGCCATTCTGCTGATCGTGGAGGACGATCCGCACTATGCAGGCATTCTCTGCGACTTGGCCCGGGATAAGGGTTTCAAGGTTCTCGTGGCCAGCCGGGGGGCCGATGCTCTCGCCCTGGCCCGCGAGTACCACCCTTCCGCGGTTTCGCTCGATGTGTTCCTCCCCGACATGCTGGGGTGGACCGTGCTCAACCACCTGAAACAGGATCCGGACACACGCCATATTCCGGTGCAAATGCTCACCCTCGATGAAGACCGCCACCACGGCCTCGCTCGCGGCGCGTTTGCTTTTGTCACCAAGCCCACAACCCCCGAGTCACTGGACCAGGCCTTAACTCGAATTAAGGAATATGCGACTCCCCGGCGCAAGCGACTCCTGGTGGTAGAAGACAATCCCGCCGAGCAGCTCAGCATTAAGGAACTGCTGGGATATGACGACATCGATGTGAAGCTTGTCAGTACAGGCGGTGACGCCCTCGACATCATGCAAAACGAACCTTGTGATTGCGTGGTCCTCGACCTAAGCCTCCCGGATATGTCCGGGTTCGACGTGTTGGAGCGTCTGGGGGATACGCCGACTCTGAGTGACTTGCCGGTTGTGGTCTTTACCGGAAAGGAGCTCTCTCCGGAGGAAGACGCGCGCCTTCGAACATTAGCCCGCAGCGTAGTCGTGAAAGGCGTGGAGTCGCCGGAACGACTGCTCGATGAAACGGCGCTGTTCCTGCACCGTGTGGTCGCCGACTTGCCAGTCGAAAAGCAGAAAATGCTGGAACGACTGCATCACTCCGATGACGCCCTGGTCGGGCGGAAGGTCCTGGTCGTGGATGACGACGTGCGTAACATTTTCGCACTCAGTAGCGTGCTGGAACGGCGGGGCATGACGGTGCTCACGGCGGGAACCGGACGTGAGGCAATCGCGACTCTAGAATCAACGCCAGATATCGCGATTGTCTTGATGGACATCATGATGCCTGAAATGGATGGCTACGAAACCATGCAAGTGATCCGGCAAAATGCTGCCTTCCGGCGTCTGCCGATCGTTGCGCTAACTGCCAAGGCGATGAAAGGAGATCGTGAAAAATGCCTGGAGGCTGGCGCTTCCGAGTACCTGGCGAAGCCGGTTAACACCGAACAGTTACTATCGGCACTGCGCGTCTGGCTCCACAGATAGAGGGAGTTTGGTGTGCGGCCATGCGTTGTGAACCTTGGTACGCAGTCCGGCAGCAGCAAGTACGCATTGTAGAATACGAAACCCAATGACTCCTCACGAACCGGTCAACATCCTGATGGTGGACGACCAGATTGGAAAGTTGCTCACTTACGAGGCAATCCTCGCTCCGCTGGGGGAAAACCTGCTTAGGGCAAATTCCGGTCGCGAGGCGTTGGAGAACTTGCTTAAGACCGACGTCGCCGTCGTCCTGATGGATGTCAGCATGCCGGACATTGACGGCTTCCAATTAGCCCACATGATCCGCGAACATCCCCGGTTTGGCAGTACCGCGATCATCTTTATATCCGCTGTCCACCTCACAGACGTAGACCGTCTGAAGGGCTATTCGCGCGGGGCGGTTGACTACATTTCCGTGCCCGTTATTCCCGAATTATTGCGCGCCAAGGTGAGCGTCTTTGCTGAGCTGTATCGCAAAAACAAGCAGCTCGAGCGGCTTAATCTTGAGTTGGAGCGCAGAGTTGCCGAACGAACACGGGAACTTCAGGAAAGCGAGAGCCAATTTCGCTCTCTGGCAAACTCCATACCGCAGCTAGCCTGGATGGCCCATGCCGACGGTTCAGTGTTCTGGTATAACCAGCGCTGGTACGACTACACCGGCACCACCTTCGACAAGATGAACGTCGTGGGCTGGAGCAGTCTTGTCAATCAGGACCACGTCGAGCGGGTTGCTCAGGGAATACAACGGTCCTGGTCAACGGGTGAACCCTGGGAAGACACTTTCCCCTTGCGTGGCAAAGATGGCAGCTATCGCTGGTTTCTTTCCCGTGCTTTGCCCATTCGCGATGCCGTGGGCCAGGTCGCGCGCTGGTTCGGTACGAACACGGATATTACCGACCGCAAACAGGCGGAAGACGCTCTGGTCAAATCCGAGAGATTGGCCGCGATGGGACGCCTCGCCGGAATCATTGCTCACGAAATCAATAATCCGCTGGAAGCGATCTCCAATGCGGTTTATCTGCTTCAGGACCACTCGTCTCTGGATCAGGAAGCCCGGTACTACACCCAGCTCGCCAACCGGGAAATCGCGCGCCTGGCGCACATCACCAAGCAGACCCTCAACTTTTACCGGGAATCCCATCACTCTGCCACGGTGTCGTTATCCGAGATCCTCGACAATGTAATCGAACTGCAATCGCGGCGGTTCCAGTTGAACAGCATCACCGTGGATAAGCGATACCGGACGCCGGGAACAATTCAGGGCTTCCCCGGCGAGCTCAAGCAGGTCTTCCTGAACATTATTGCAAACGCCGTGCAGGCCATGCCGGAGGGTGGCTGCTTGCGAGTCCAATTGTTCTCCTCCAGGGAAAGACGGACCGGACGCCAAGGTGTGCGAGTCTCAATCCACGACACGGGTATGGGTATTCGTGCGGAATATGCCAAACAGATTTTTGAGCCCTTTTTCACTACCAAAGAAACCAAGGGCACCGGGATCGGGCTCTGGATCAGTAGAGGCATCATCCAGAAATACGATGGCACGATTCGGTTTCGAAGCATGCGTCTCAAGCAAGGCTATGGCACATGCTTCTCAGTATTTATACCGGCTGCCGTGGCCACGCAAAATGCCGACTCCGCGGCTGAAATGATCGCCGGGGGTAATGCTGTCTAGCAAAAATATAATGACCGTAGACCGCAAAGCAGTGATCCTGTGTGTCGACGATGAAGAGAATGCGCTGGCACTCAGGAAACGTGTGCTCCAAAAGGCCGGTTACGAGGTACTGACAGCGTTGTCAGGAAAAGAAGCATTAGATATTTTGAGGTCAGGCAAAATCGATCTTGTGTTGACTGACCATTTGATGCCCGGGATTACCGGGATAGAACTCGCTCGTCAGGTTAAGTCCCAACATTCCGAAGTTCGAGTAGTTCTTCTGTCCGGGGTTAATGAAATTCCCAACGGTGCCGATGTTGCGGACGCTTTCCTGAGTAAGGTGGAAGGGCCAGACATTCTTTGCCAGAAGGTTGCTGCCATATTGAACCGGTCATAACCAGGATCGGAGCCAGATTTTTGCGTGAATTCGCGTCCTCCTGTACTGTCCACAACCTGTTCCCCGACGAGGCCTTGGTAATCGGATAGCCTGGAAGTGGGGTGCACAGTAGCCCGCACAGGCCATTCCCCGTCCGCCCCAACGAATCTACGCTGACCGCTGGTCATTCGAGGACACTCCTCCGACGGGTGTCCAGCGGCCAGCCCTCCCCGCGTGGGGAGACGCATTTTATGTGGGGCCGGGCCTGGGTAAGTGTGTTGCTAATGGCTGTCCTGACCGGCTGCGCGCCACGTGCCCGATCTAGCCGTTTCCTTCCTGTCATTAGAGTCCCGCTGGAATGCGCCAAGGAAATTCGCCTGGTCGACTGTGACGTGACCTTTAACCCGCCGCACTGCCGTACCGCTACCGTCACCTACGCCCGAGGTTGCGAGCAACTGGTGGTGGTCAAATGAGATTTCTGGCGGGATTCTTGGCCGGATTGGTATGGTCGAACTGGACCGAGTATGCGTATCATCGCTGGGCAATGCACTGGCCTAGCCTGTACCAGCCTGCCGCCATGCGCCACGCCTTGCATCATTCTGCTCCCTCTGATCCCCGGCACATCACAATGAAAGTTCGATTCTGGTCACCAATTTTCATCATCAGTGTTCTTTTCTTTGCTGTTCCCGATCACCTGCTCCACCTGCGGATGTTGACCGGTGTTTCTGCCGCCTTCCTCACATATATCGTAGCGGGGGTACAGATTCACCTGCGCATACACGATGGGAGGTGGGTTCCGGCCGCGTTTAGGGCCCATCACTTATGCCACCATGTCAGGCCCCACGGGAACTTCAACATTTTCCTGCCGCTATTCGACTGGCTCCTGGGCTCCAGGAACGTGAACCCGGCGACGACGCTCGCTCCTCTGGACGCCACCCAGAAACGGCAATCGACCAGTTGGCAAGACTGACTTTAAAGTCGCTAGACGACTTTGCTACCAGGACAGGAAGCGCCCGACACCGCGGGTGCGCAATTTACATACGTTTTACCAACAAATTACACCGTTCTTGCGCTTGCACAACACAATAGATCGAAAACCAAGTAGATTTACTCTCCGCGCAATTGAGCCGAGATCATCGCGCTCTTCGGCGCAAGGAATTACCTTCCCTCCCCCAACGCCCTCCCCCGAACGTGTCATCTGGAGCAGCCCATGAAAAACCTATTTGAGGTACAAGAATCTTCGATTAGCACACGGGGGCGAATCGCCATTGCGCTTGCCATTTTGACACTCTTCGGCATAGCCATCTGGGTCGTCATTGAGACAGCCCTCCGTCTCACGTCGGGACAATCCTAGAATCGAATGGTTGGCGGCTAACCGGAGAACATTCGGCTGGAGCTTACCTTTCCCCTCGTTGAGAGTGGATTTGACAGGTTTCTGACTGCCGGCCCGATCTCGCGGGAGTCAGTCGACACGCGCTTAACTTCCAGAGGTGCCGAACAACGGCGCCGCGATCCGTCTCAGGTGACGTGAAATCTCCCTTGCCTTGGCGAACGTGGCTTCGCTTCCTAGACTCTGGCTTCCTGCGGCAGGTTTTTTGGTGGGAAAATTCTCAGTCTCTTGGAAGGAATTCATATCCCTTTCGCTACTCCCTTCCCCAACCATAACGGGCTGGATGCTAATGCTGCGCGGGCCTTCCCCCGCTTCGGCCAGCAACGGGGCCACTAGGCGCAATGCTTCTACTTCCCGGCGCAGCTGTTGAACTGCACTATTTTTCTCGCTTATAACTTCATCGATGTTTCTCATTCTATTCTCCCGAAACTTGGTAGGTTAAGGAACGGCGATCTCCGGCCTCTGAAAACGGCGACTAATGGCTCAGATGGTAGTGCTTGCCGGTTGTCTGGAGCTCCCTGGGTTTCGCCCAGACGCGCCGCAAGAGTCAACCTAGGTTTCTTCGACATGGTGGTCAGGGAATACTCGAACTCAGCGCCACAGTCACAACAAACCTGATAAGTTCGATGCTGAATTGTGAATACCCGGCTGAGTGAGTGGTGATGGCAGCCGAACAGGTAACCCGTGACAGCGTCAATCAAGTGAACCATACTGCCCCCTGGGTTCGTAATGATTCACAGCCTAAGCATGTTCACATTCCCGGTAAATGGCACCGGCGTGCACAATCGCGGGACTAAGATAAATCCCCCTAGAAGACCGGCGCGCTTCGTTCCGGTCGACCCGTACATTTGTTTCAGGGGGCCGTACTACGCTGTTCACTGTCCCCACCTCTCCCGCCCAAGCCGTGGTGCACGCTCGTTGCACCTACGTCTGAATCGAACTGGTGAAGCATCACGATATTGTCTTGTAGCGCGTACAGCACCAACTCCACTACCGAATGCAGTTTGAGCTTCCGCAGGATATTAGCTCGATGCGTTTCGACAGTTTTGACACTTAGATCAAGAATAATTGCCACATCCTTGCTACTCTTCCCTTCGGCGAGAAGTTGCACGATCTGCCGTTCTCTGGACGTCAGCCTCCTGAGCTTTACCTGCGGCTGAGTGCCGCTGTCCAGAACCATTCCTCGCATACGTGGAGTGAAAAAGGTCGAATCTTGTTGCGGCGATTCAATGGCGGAGACCAGGTCGCGAGCCGCATCTGACTTGAGCACAAACCCGCGAGCTCCTGCCTCCAGCGCAGCTCGTATTACTTGATCGTTATCCGTGAGGGTAACCACGAGAACTTTCCTTTGGGGGTCTTTCCATATAATCTCGCGAGTAGCCTCCAACCCGTTCAGATTTGGCATACAAAGGTCCATCACGACGATATCCGGACCTAATTGCGCGGTCATGGCAACGGCTTGCATGCCATCCCTTGCTTCGCCGCACACTTCCCAATCGGAGCGTGCTTGCAAAATCACTTTCATCCCGTGCCGGACCACCTCATGATCATCGGCTAGCAGGATGCGAAGCTTATTCATAATGTCCCCAATCAGAAACTCTGGATTGTGCTTCGACGTCCGTCAATACGGAACATCCTGTATCCGGCGCTGTTCGCTGCCTTACGCAGGGGTTATATCGCCAGTGTTTAAAGCACTTAGTAGGCCCTGCGTAGTAGTGAGGCGGCGTCCGGCTCCTGAGGGGAACGCCAACGATCATCGACTGGCGACGGCATTTGGTACGCGTCCAGCTTGAATCTCAAGGTCGGCGCACATTTTTCCCAAAATGGGACGGGATATCACACCTGTAACGCTCGTCACAGCACTGTCCTTAACGATTCATTAGCCTGATGCGAAGGGTGTAGGGCGTTTCTAAGTACCCTGCTCGTTCCCGGCGGAGCTGCCGCTCGGCTGGCAGCCGCGACCGTCCCTCGACAGAGGGCCTGTTTGGCGCTTCGCTCTGCGGACGCGACGGTCGTTATGGCCATTAACGTCGGTTTGGATATCGGAGGCGTCAGTCTCAAGCTCGCCGCCATCGGCGCGGCTGCTGACCAACCGCTCGTAGACGCACTGACACGGAAGAATTCGAACTTCTTCTCCGCCCGGCCACTTCCTTCCGGTCCACTAGCTGGATATCCCGTCGTGCTCTCCCGGTATCGGCGCATCCAGGGGAATCCCATTAAGGCTGCGTTCGACCTGCTGAGTGACCTGCAAGACGTTATCCCCAAGGAGAAAATTGCCGGCATTCGCGCTACAGGATCCGGGGGCAAAACTGTCGCAGGGATCTTGAATGCCCCCTTCGAAAACGAGTTTCTGGCAATCGCCAAGGCCGTCAGAACCTTCTACCCCGAAGTGCGCACTCTGTTTGAGATGGGAGGAGAAGCCGCCAAGTATCTGCGATTGGAACCTTCCGCTGAGTCCAAGTACCTGGGAATCGTCGACTACCAGTCCAATGGAGACTGCGCTGCCGGCACTGGCTCCTTCATTGATCAGCAGGCTTCTCGTCTTCTTTATTCCGTAGAAGAAGTAGGTGCGGCGGCCTGTGCCGCCGACTGCGCTGCCCGCGTCGCGGGACGTTGCTCGGTCTTCGCCAAGACCGACATGATTCATGCCCAGCAGAAGGGCTATTCCACCGAGCAGATCCTGAAAGGTCTCTGCGAAGCGGTGGCTCGGAATTTCAAGTCCGGCATCGTTAAAGGAAAGCCAGTAGTTCCTCCCGTCGCTTTTGTGGGAGCTGTCTCCAACAACCAGGGCGTTCGCAAAGCGCTGCAGGAGGTCTTCAAGCTACAAGATTCCCAGTTCTTCGTCCCTCAACTGTATGGCTGGCTCAATGCCATCGGAGCTGCCCTGTTTGAAATGGAAGAAGCGCAGAAGCCCACATTCTGCGGCGTCGAGCCACTGCGAAACCACGACATCGCCCGGCACCATTTTGCTTCCTGCGATCCACTCTCGCTGGAAAACGTAGTGCTCCTGCGCGATCGGGTGGAGCCCGCGCCACATCTGGAACCGGGCCACAGAGCGGAAGCTTATCTCGGCATCGATGTCGGCTCTGTCAGCACAAACCTGGTAGTGCTCGACGCAGCTGGCCACCTGCTCAAGGAAATTTATGTGCCTACGGCGGGGCGCCCCGTGGAGGTAGTCAATGCCGGCCTGCAGGAAATTCAGGCTGAACTCGGCAATGTGCTCGACATTCGCGGCGTAGGCACTACGGGATCAGGCCGCGAGCTAACGGGTGAGCTGGTCGGCGCCGACACAGTGAACGACGAGATAACCGCGCACAAGACCGGCGCCATGCATGTTTCGCGCGAGCTCAGAATGGAGCCGGTGGATACTATTTTTGAAATCGGCGGCCAGGATTCCAAGTTCATCCGCATCGATCACGGCGTAGTTGTGGACTTCGCCATGAACGAAGCGTGCGCCGCGGGCACCGGATCGTTTCTTGAAGAGCAGGCGGAAAAGCTGGGTGTCTCCATCAAGGGTGAATTCGCTCGGATGGCTTTGGCTTCCAAGAATCCCGTGCGCCTGGGGGAGCGTTGCACGGTTTTCATGGCGCGCGACGTTAGCGGGCTGCTACTGAACGGCGCACCGGTGGGTGATCTCTGTGGCGGCCTGGCTTTCTCGGTCGCAGCCAATTACCTGAACCGCCTGGTGCGCGGTCGCAAGATCGGTGATGTCATCTTTTTCCAGGGCGGCACCGCGTACAACGACGCCGTTTCCGCCGCCTTCGCAAAAATCCTAGGTAAGCCGATCATCGTCCCACCGCATAACGGCGTGATCGGCGCTATCGGTATGGCGCTACTGGCTCGCGAGCGTATGCAGAACTCCGGCCATCCCAGCCGGTTCCGGGGCTACGACCTAAGCCGGGTTGCTTTTACCAGCCGTGATTTTGTCTGCCGGGCCTGCTCGAACTACTGCGAGATGAAAGAGTTCGTCATCGAAGACCAGAAAAGTTACTGGGGCGATAAGTGCTCTGACAAATTCCGCAAGCGCTCGCACACCGACCGTCAGCCGGTGATCGAGGATCTCATTGCCTTCCGCGACAAGGAATTATTGGCGCCTCTCAAGGCCAAGAATGGCGGACACGGCACGGTGGGCATCCCGCGAGCAATGTTCTTCTACGATCGCTTTCCTTTCTGGTGTACCTATCTGCAGGAGCTTGGCTTCGACGTTGTAGTCTCGCCATCAACCGACGGGCACATCGTTGCTCTCGGCGACGAACTTGCCATCGCTCAGCCTTGCTTCCCGGTTCAAATCGCTCATGGTCACGTCAAAGCGCTGCTCGAACTTGGAGTTGACTGCATGCTCCTGCCAAATGTGGTCAATTTCGAAACGCCCGATGAGCGTGTGCAGTCCAAGCTTTGCCCCTGGAACCAGACGCTGCCCTTCGTCGTACGAGCAGCCCCGCGTTTGGAGAGTGCACGCAGTAAACTCCTCGCTCCCACCGTCCATTTTCGTTATGGCCGCAAGCGAGTCGAAAGAGAGCTGCGCGGACTGGCTCGCATCCTCGACCGGACCTCTGGTGAAAGTGATCGCGCTACTGCGGCAGCGTACTCCGCGCAGCAAACATTCAAGCAAACCTTGCTCCGTGCCGGCGACACGGCTCTGCAAACTCTTCAGAGCACCGGCGCGCCGGCCATCGTGCTGATAGGGCGTCCCTACAATCTCTACGACCGGGGCGCGAACTGCGACATTCCTCGTAAACTCCGCAGCTTGTACGGCGTCAACGTGCTGCCCTTTGATTTCCTGCGACTCGACGTCGAAGACATCTCTTCAGTTAACGACAACATGTACTGGAGCTCGGGTCGCCTGATCCTGGCTGCGGCCACCATTACGCGGCGCTACCCCAATCTACACTGGGTATACATCTCAAACTTCAAGTGCGGCCCTGATTCGTACATCAAGTCCTTCATGGCCGACGCTTCCCAGAAACCTGGCCTGCTGCTGCAGTTCGACGGACACTCCAACGATGCGGGCTATATCACGCGCTGCGAGGCTTATCTCGACAGCAAAGGATTTCTACGATGCCCTACCTCAGCCATCGCTGTGTGACACCCAAGATCGAGAACGACCATCCGCTGGCGGGAAAAGTGGTCTACATTCCCGCGCTGGCCGAGGGCAGCGTCGAGGCTCTTGCTTCTGTCTTTCAGTGGTTTGGCATCGAGGCGCATCCCACGTCGCCCTCCGATGAGCGCACCCGCGAACTGGGCGCCAGGTACACCAGCGGAGACGAGTGCTATCCCGCTAAAATCACGGTTGGAGATTTCCTCAAGATCGTCGAGCAGCCGGGCTTTGATCCTGATCGCACGGTCTACTTCATGGCCACGGCAGATGGTCCCTGTCGTTTCGGCCAGTATGCCCCCTTCATCCACAAAATTCTGCGCGACAACGGCTACGGCGGCGTGCAGATTTTTTCTCCTGGCGGCCAGCATGGTTACAGCAACGTCAGTCAATTCGGAACTCCGTTCATTCGCGCCGCCTGGCGCGCCCTGGTTTCGGCGGAAATTCTGCGCAAGCTGCTGCTGCAGACGCGACCCTACGAACAAATTCCCGGAAGCACCGACAGAGCCTTCCAGGAATCCGTACGCGATTTCTGCCAGACCCTGGAGACAAGTTGCTCCCACTCGGATTGCCAGCTTAAAGCCTTGGTCGCCTCCCTTCTGCGTGCCCGCCAGCGCTTCCAGGAGTTGCCCGCGCGCTACGATCCGCAAGTCCCATTTATCGGCGTTGTAGGCGAGATTTTCTGCCGCCTGAATAACTTCAGCAACGAAGATCTGGTGCGCCGCTTCGAGCGCCACGGCGCCGAGTGCTGGATGACCGACATCCCTGAGTGGGTTGCGTACTCCAACGCCGAAGAAGTCCGCGACCTGCGCCTCACCGGCCGTGCTTTTTCGCTGGAGATGCTGAAGTCCAAGCTGCGCAGCCGTATCCAACATGCAGACATGCAGGCGCTGTTGGCGCCGTTTGCCGAAGACTTCACAGGCTACGAAGAACCCGACATCCCGAAGATCTTGGAGTTGGCAGGTCCCTACCTGCCTCACCCGGGCGCCGAAGGCGAAATGGTGGTCAGCATCGGCAAGTCCGCCTACCTGGCCACTCACGGTGTGGATGGAATCATAGACATCAGCCCGTTCACCTGCATGAACGGCATCGTGAGCGAAGCCATCTATCCTCGCCTCAGCAAGGATTACGGCGACGTCCCGATCCGCAACTTCTACTTCGACGGCACTCAGTCGGACCTCGACCGCGACGTTGGCATCTATCTGGAACTGGCTCACTCTTACCGTGAGCGAAAGCCCCATCCCAGGCGCTACCCAAGGCGCTTTGCACAGCGCGCCGCCTGAGCCGCGCGTGTTGGGGAAGACGAATCATGCAGACTGGATGAGGGCCGTATTTTCCGAAAAAAAATAAGGCACGGAAAAAAATCCGTGCCCATCGCTGTCTAGCTTCCTTTCCGGTCGCTTAGCTTTCTCAGTCTCGGTCGTGCTCTTCCCAACGGCCATTCCAGCGTTCGCTGCCCCACTCGCCGCTTCTCCAGCCGCGGAACTGGGAACCGTCGACGGTGCTGCCTTCGCGATATTCAAACATGCGCTCTCGCCCGTTCGGGCCGCGGGCAAAGATGCGGAGGGTCTTGATGTGCCCCGGATCAGGGTCCACGCCAAACGTGCTGTTGCCCATGCGAAAGGGACGATCCTCGCGGGCAAGTTCCTTCAAACGGCCGGTGACATCCACGTTCCGCCGCGCTGTGCCGTACTGAGCGCCCAAGATGGCGTACTCGCCGGAGTCGCGGTTATGCCCGCCGCCGCCGCCTTCCCAGTCGCCACCCCAGTCACTCCTGCCCCAATCGCCTCTGCCCCAGCCGCGGAACTGTGAGCCGTCGACCGTGCTGCCTTCGCGATATTCAAACATGCGCTCATCGCCACGCGGTCCCCGAGCATAAATGCGGAGGGTCTTAATGCGACCGGGATCAGGGTCCACCCCGAATGTGCTGTTCCCCATGCGGAAGGCCATATCCTCACGGGCAAGTTCTTTCAGACGTCCGGTGACGTCCGCGTGATGCCGCTCCGTGCCGTATTGAGCGCTCAGAATGACGTACTGGCCAGAGTCGCGTTGCCAATATTGTGCAGCTAGCGTCCCGGGCAGAAATGCAATGGTCAATAACAAAGGGAAGAGGAACCGAATACGAGACATGAGAACCTCCTGGTCCGCATAAACCAATATGCTGGGAAGGCGCGACGCCAACCTGCCCCTGGCACAAATATCCTGCTACCCGAATCGGCAGGATTGTAAGGAACTGCGCTTTCCGATACGTCTAATGATAACGATGCATATGGGGAGATCAACTGTTGTCTTGCTCGACTTTACCCGGAAGTAACTGGACGGACGGGTGGCCCACTCAAGCCCGGTTTTGGTTGAGTAGGCCACCCCGCCGCGGTTGCCGGTGTCGTGGCACGATGGTAAACGGAGGTGATCGTTATTGGGAGCTTGCGAGCAAGGGTTGGGTATCTGGCAGCACGTAGCACAGGGAGTCGTCTTAGTCGAACCCGAGAAGCCATTTCAGTGGGTCAATAATGCAGTCCTGGAACACGTCAAGCCAGAAAGCCCAGCCGTACTTGTTTTCATGTCGGGGATTACCGAATCACTTTCGCCTTTTGTCGGGCAAATAGCTTCCCAGTAATGCCGAACCAATAAGGTAGGCAAACGCAACGGTAATTAGTACCGCGACCGTCTTCCCGATGTCGAAGTCCCTCATGGCCAAAAGCTCCGCAACCTGCGAATCGCTGAAGCACGCAGAAATCACCCAAAGTGGCTTTTTGAGCTAAGTCTTTTGGAACGCCATATTTGCGGAGGTTCGTTTCTAAATCTTTGATTTCAGATAATTTCAGATAATCCTTTGAGGGGAGGGGGATATCTGGACAGCCCACCGCTTGCACGCGCCATCATCACGCCGCGTGCTGCTGCGCCATCATTAGGCCGCGATTCCTGCCTCTGCTTTCGTGCCACTTCGACGTTCTCGCTGCCGCTCTTGTCCAGCAATGTGCGCATGGGCGCGACTTGACTTTGCTCGTCGCAATTTACCAGCACGACCGAGCGGCCCTGCTTCAGCAGGTAGCGATAGAAGAAGACATCGTCTTTAGGAATGCCTTCAGCCATCGCGTCTTCTGACGCGTGACCGATGGTGGCTCCGCCCGTGCCGCCCACTCCGAGCGCCGCCGCTCCTGTGCCTGCAGCCATGATCGGGAACGAACAGGCTTGCTGCCGCACTCCCCAGCCACAAGCCGGCGCTTGCTCCCACCACGTCACCCAAGTACGCGCCCATCGCCTTGCCCATGCCTTCGGCTTCAGCGTCGGTAGTGCGCATGGATGCCATTTTGCTTTCGGGCTGGTCGGCGGTTAAGAAGATGATGGATTGCTCTGGCACTCCACTCGCCGGAAGTCTTCTGACAGCTGGCTCGGCCGCTGCTCGCGAACCAAAGATTCCCACCACGGTATGCATTCCTCGCACGTGAACGTGCCTGATATGTGATGCCGTCGAGTCCAAATAGGTGCCCTGACCGACGAGGCCATAAGACTGGGTCGCCGGTGGAGCTGCACTGCACTTTTTCGCTGGCGCTCATTTATATTCGCTCTATGGCAGAGATCATGTATGGCCAGCCGGTGGCCGAGGAAATCGAGCGCAAAGTTCAAGGCGAGGTCGATTCCCTTCGGAAGTCGCACAGCGTGGTGCCCCGGCTGGATGTCATCCTGGTGGGAACGAGTCCGGCATCGCAGCGTTATGTGAAAAGGAAGCTGGACGCCTGTCAGCGCCTGGGCATGAAGGCCGAACTTCACACTTTCAATGACGACGTGACCGCCCGCGAGCTCAAGGATCAGGTTTGCAGTCTTGGCAGCGACCGAAGCGTGCACGGCATACTGGTGCAATTGCCCTTGCCGCGGCACATCGAAGAACCCGGCGATAACAATGCCCTGGACAAGTTCGACGTCTTCGATGCCATCGCGGCCGAGAAGGATGTGGATGGAGTCTCGCGCTATTGCATTGCCGAGCTCTACCGCGCGCAGCAGAACCGGCTACGCTTTTTGCCCGCTACGGCAGTCGCGATTCGCCGAATGCTGGCTTACTACCACATCGAAACCGAAGGGCGGAAAGCCGTAGTGGTCGGCAGGAATGACATCACCGCCAAACCCGTGCACCACATGCTGGGTGGTCGAATGTGCAATGCCACCGCGATCTGGTGTCACCGCTACACTCGCAAGGAAGATCACGACGCCTTCATGCGCGAAGCGGACATCATCGTGACCTCGGTCGGCAGTGAGCGCTACCGGCTAACTGGAAACATCGTAAAGCCGGGCGCGGTCGTCATTGATGTGGGAACGAGAGTAAGCCCGGACGGACGTCTACACGGAGACGTGGACTTCGAGAGTGTTGCCCCCGTGGCTTCGCACATTACGCCCGTTCCCAGGGGCGTGGGGCCCGTGACGGTAGCTGCTTTGACTGAAAACGTGGCGCGCGCCGCACAATTTGCCGCCGGCGTCCGCAAGCCCGGCTATGTTTTCTAGAGCAGGGTTATTCCTGTGTGGCGGCGGGTCTTCGACCCGCCCTGCACGGGTCAAAGACCGGTGCCCACAAAGATCCGATGCCCACATAGGACCCGTCATCCAATTCCCATTTTTTTCTGCATGGCTTCCAAGGTTACGCCCTTGGTTTCCGGATAAACAAACAAAACCACGAAGAACTGCACCACCATCATCAGCGCAAAAAAGACGAACGGATAAGCTCCTGAAGATGCGGCCATCAGAGGAAACGTTCCTGAGATCAGCGCGTTCATAAACCAATGGGAGAAGCTTCCCAGGCTTTGTCCTTTGGCTCGAACGCTGTTGGGAAAGACCTCGGCAAGATAAACCCAGATCACCGCTCCCTGGGAGAAGGCGAAGAATGCGATGTAGCCGATCAGCAGCCAGACCAGAAGGCTCTCGTGCCGGCCCGTAAAAAAGATTCTCGAAACTCCTGCCAGACACGCCGCGGTGCCGACCGAACCCACCAGGAGCAGTGTCTTGCGGCCAAGCCGGTCGATGACGGACATCGCAATCATCGTGAATAAGAGGTTGGTGGCGCCGACCGCTACCGCCTGGATGTTGCCCGAGACTTTGCTGAAACCAGCGTGCGCAAAAATGTCGTTCAGGTAATAGAGGATCGCATTGATGCCGGAAAGCTGGTTGAACATGCCAATGCTGACTGCCAGGAAAATCGGCAGCGCATGTTTTCTGGAGAAGAGTCTTTCCGCCGTCTCCCGCCGCTCCTGCTCAATCGACTCGACGATTTCCCGCAAGTCCTGTTCAGGATTCGCTTCTCCGGTTTGCTGCAGTACGGAGCGCGCTTCGTCCAGGCGCCCCTTTTTGACCAGCCAGCGCGGGCTCCTGGGAATGGAGAACAACATCAGAAAGAACAGCACGGCAGGAATCGCCGCCACCCCGAGTTCCAATCGCCATTCCCAGGTTCCCGTATGAGCCAGCGCGATGCAGTAATTCGAGAAGTAAGCCAGCAGGATCCCAAAGACTACGTTGAATTGGAAAAAGCCGACCAGCCGTCCGCGCAATCTCGCGGGTGCGATCTCCGCGATGTACATCGGTCCGAGGACTGAGGACCCGCCAATTCCCAATCCACCGATCAGACGGAACAGGACCAGCGAATACCAGTTCCACGCCACGGCGCAACCTACCGCCGAGATCACGTACAACACGGCCATCACGCGCAGGCTGTCGCGACGGCCGTATCGTTCACCGGGAAACCCGGCCAGCATCGCACCCAAAATCGTGCCCCACAGCGCGCTGGCCACGGTCACGCCCAGCAGGCCAGGAGAGAGTTGGTACGTCTGGGTAAGCGCGGCTGTGGTTCCCGAAATCACGGCGGTGTCGAATCCAAACAAGAGACCGCCCAAGGCCGCGATAACCGTGCTCTTGACCAACGTAGCGTTGAGGCTCATTTCTCCTCCCGGACTTCGATTGGACGCTGCAACTGCCGAACTTCCTCCAGGGACCACTTCGGGATCGCACCCGGACGGCTGGCAACGAGCGCCCCCACCCGATTCGCGAAATCCGCGATCTCCGAAGCAGGCCATCCCGCGCCGAAACCGTGCACAAAGGCCGCCGCAAACGCGTCGCCTGCCCCGACTGTATCTACCACTCTCACCGGGTAACCTCTTGCGGTGACATATCGATCGCCGATCAGCAACACGCAGCCATCCGCACCGCAGGTAACGCAGACCGCCTCCCAGCGGAACAATTGTGAGTAAGAGCGGCAGAATTCCTCGAGCGAGCATGGCGGCCCGCCCAGCAGCCGCCCTATCTCGGCGACCTCGTGTTCGTTCAGCTTGACTACGCTCGCTCGCGACATTAGATCCCGAACCAGCCCAGCCTCATAGCAATTGGCGCGAAGGTTTACATCGTAGAACCGCCGGGCTTTGAGATTAGAGTCCAGGATTTTGATCGTCAACTGGCGGGCCTGAGGACTCATCTGCAGCAAGGTCCCAAAGTAGATCCATTCCGGCAAACAGAACACCAGCTCGTTCAATTCCGATTCGTTTAGCTGGGGGAAGTCATAGGCGGCCGGGCGATGGATCACGAACTGGGGCTGGCCCTGCTTATCTAAGGTGACGGTCACGACCCCGGTACGGTCCTCGATCAGGCGGCGAACGTAGCGGCTCGAAAAGCTCATTTCCGACATGCGCTCCAGAGCCCTTTGGCCGCGCTCGTCCGCTCCCACTGCGCTGATAAAAAAGACGTTATGGCCCAGGGCCGCGAGGTGTGCCGCAAAATTGAAGGGGGCACCGCCCAGGTGCTCAGCACTCCCTACCAGGTCCCAAAGAACTTCGCCAATGCTGATTATGTTCACCGGAATTCTTGGCTAGGACCCCCGATAAATGCCCATCCTCCGTTGCAGAACTCTACGACTTTTTGTTCTGAAAATGGAACAAAAGAGGAAAGTCTGTTCGAATCCATACAAATGATGATAGGAAAAATGCGGGCTTCCCCAGGGGAGAGATCTTGGACATCCGGAGGATTCTGGCCGAACTAAGGAAAGAGCAAAGAAACCTGAACCAGGCCATCGCGGCTCTTGAAAAGCTTCAACTCGAACAGGAAGCTCCCAAGAAAATTGTCCGCCGGCAGGCGCGGGAGAGGGTTCGAGTGCGCTCGTCGAGAAAGGCAGGGAAGGCCGTTGGGCCAGCCGATAAGCATTGCAGGCCGGCACAGATCATCTTGTTTCCCAAGCCAATTCGTCGCGCACCCTCGAGAAAGCTGGTAATCATGGATTCACGCCGGTAGCGCTGGGCTTGGGGTAATCAGCCGCGTGGACTAGGCGGCGTTTTTGTGTTGCTTCGCTTTCCACTTCGCCCAGCGTGCTTTCTGCGCTTGCGCAATTCTCCTGCGAGCCGCAGCAGAAAGTCTCCGGCGGGTGCGAGTGACATTGCGCCCGCGACCACCATGCAAACTCCCGACCGCCCTTATTGCTTCCTCCAGCTTTTTCAACTGGTTCGCAATTCGATCTCTTTCCCTGCGTAAGTCGCTGAGTGCCTTCGATAAGCTTGCCATGTATGTCCGTTCTCTCTCCCTGGGTGTTCTGGGATGCCGCGTGCGCATTATAAGCGCCCGCAGAGTAACCTTGTTCTAATTTCTTACCTGATGGCCGGTGCTTCCATGCAGCAACTCTCGCCGTCATCGCGACGTGGGCGTGGTCTGCGGCACCGGATTTTGTAAAGCCGCGCGAACGGCCGCCAGCAGTTCCTCATTGTCCACCGGTTTCTGAAAGAACAATCTGGCTCCCGCGCGCAATGCCCCATTCTTGTTGGCTTGCGGCTCGCGGCAGGTCAACACGATGACGGGGATGAAGGCACGATTTGCGCTTCTGTAACCTTGCGCCGGTTGTCGACGGTGTTGGGGTCCTGGTAGAAACGCTCGAAAATTAATGGTTTCACTTCCGGAGCAAGGCCAGAACCGGTATCCAGCACCGAAACGCACACCAAGTCCGGGTTGGCGTCGACCAGGCAGGCTCATACCGTAACCACGCCGTCGGCCGGTGTGAATTTGATGGCCTGGTCCAGGAAGTTGATGACGATCTGCAATAGGCAGTCCGGATCGGCATAGACCTGGACAACCTTGGTGTCGAGCCCCAGTACGAGCAGGCCCGTGCGGCGCTAAGAACTTTCGCGTCGGACGGAAGGAAGCTGACAAGCTTATTGTGAAGCATGCTTGCGGTGTGTCCAGGAGAACCGCCGGCCCAGGATCCCCTTGATAATGAGGTGGTCGGTTGAACCCGTCATCCCGATCCCCGCGCCAAAGTTGATTTCCCAGAGCGGGGACACATCGAGGTCAATGGTCGGAAAAATCTGGTGTTGCTGATCGTGCAGGGGATCGAACCCGGTAATGGGTCCGGTCGATCCGTAGTACTCGAATCCACCAGCGATGTGCTTAGTAAAGTCGTAGCTGAGCTTGGCGGCGGGAGCAAATTCCACGCCTTTGTTCACTCCTGGTCCATGCCAGGAGCGTTCCAGCGCCGGATTGAAGGCCAAATACCAAGGCCCCAATTTCTTATCCACAATCGGCCGGATCTCCCAGGTCCAGGTATCAGCCGAGAATTTGCCGCGCACATAGCCCAGCTCAGTCGACACACTGACTCCCACCGGCCAATGCCACGACTCGGGAACCCGCACCCGCGGGCGAATATGGTCGCCCACCCACTCCCAGCCGCCGTTCGGCTGGATGCTGGTGAAGACGTAGAAACCGGTCTCAAACCAGTCGGTGAAGCCTTGCGTGATCTCGAGCGTCTCGTGCACAGCGTGATTCGTCGGTGCGACTCCGTCAACGACCGTCTTCGTGCCTTTTGCCGTGAAATTGCTATGCAGTTCGACCATCGTGGAGCCGGGCTCGACTGTGTCATAGGGGTAGACCTGGATCTCGTAGCTGTCTTGCGCCATCAGGGGCAATGTGCCCAGAACAATAAGCAGAAGCGGGAAACGCAATCGGGGGGCCGCAGCGGCGGCAAACTCTCGCAGAAACTTCAGCGGCATCTTGAGCAAGATATCATGTGTACTTCTTTGATCGATTCGTCGAGCTGAACGAGGCTGAATTGCCTGCAGCGGATGACCCTAGCGCCCGACTTTTACCCCTCGTCGTTCGCGGAACTCTTCGATGACCAGGTACAGCACGGGTATAAAGAAGAGGTTCAAGATTGTGGACATGATCATGCCGCCGAACACGGTAGTGCCCACGGAATGGCGGCCGGCTTCGCCGGCACCGCTCGCCAGCACCAGCGGCACGACCCCCAGAATGAAGGCGAATGAGGTCATCAGGATGGGCCGTAGCCGGATGCGTGCCGCTTGGACAGCCGCGTCTCTTATTGACAAACCACGCTCGCGTAGCTGCTCGGCAAATTCGACGATCAGAATGGCATTCTTGCTCGACAGACCCACCAGCATCACCAATCCGATCTGGCAGTAAACGTCATTCTGCAACCCGCGCAGCCCTTGCGCGGCCAGCGCTCCTAACATCGCCATGGGAACGGCCAGCAGCACGATCAAGGGCAGAACGAAACTCTCGTACTGTGCCGAAAGGGTCAAATACACGACCAGCGTTCCCAGCCCGAACAGGATGAAGGACGTGCTGCCGGACGCCAGTTCCTCCAGCGACAAGCCTGTCCACTCATAGCTGAATCCTTGCGGCAGGAGCTTCTTGCTCAAGTCCTCCATGGTGGTGATCGCCTGCCCGGAACTGAAGCCAGGCGCCGCCGCGCCGTCAACCTCCGCCGACCGAAACAGGTTGTAGTGGCTGATCACCTGGGGCGTGATCGTTTGCGTAATCTTCACCAGGTTGTCCAGGGGAATCATGGCTCCCGTATCGGAGCGCGCATAGAACTGCGCGATGTCTTGGGCCCGCGACCGGAACTGCTTGTCGGCCTGGATGTAGACGCGATACGAGCGATTGTTGAAATCAAAATCGTTCACGTAGGCCGAGCCCATGTACACACCCAGCGTGTCGGTGATCTGCTGCAAGGGCACGTGCAGGCTCTTGGCTTTCTCCCGGTCAATGGTCACCAGGAACTGGGGATCATTGGCGGTGTAGCCGGTGAACAATCCCTGCAAGTCTTTCCGTCCGTTGCCCTGCCGCACCAGATCGCCAGTGACATTGGCGAGTTCCTGCAAAGTATGCCCCCCCTGATCCTGCACCTCGAACTGGAAGCCGCCGAACTCGCCCAATCCCTGAACCGCAGGCGGGAGGAACGGAATCACGAAGGCGCCATTCACTCCGAATAGCGGGCCGCGCAGCCGGTTGACTACGGCTTCCGCCGTGTGCTTCGCTCCTCGCCGCCGCGAGTACGGCTTCAACGATGCAAACACAATCCCGCGATTAGGTGCGTTCCCGGTGAAGCTGAAGCCCGCTATGGCAAATACGCTTTCGACCTCAGGAGTCTTCTGCAAAATGGCTGTAACCTGCTCGCCAATCTTCTTTGTGTACTCGAGGGAAGCTCCTGACGGTGACTGTAGGGCGATGATGAACCATCCCTGGTCTTCATTGGGGACAAAGCCCTTGGGAACCCGGACAAACACGAAATAGGTGAGCGCCAGGCCGGTCAGAAAAAGCAGGATGGCCAGAGCCGGATATCCCAGGAACTTGCGCAGGGATGCCTGATAGCCTTGCGTCACGCCAGTCACCACCCAGTCCATCCCACGGAAGAAAGCGTTCTTGCCGCCGGAACCGCGTCCCAACAGCAGAGCGGAAAGAGCGGGCGAAAGCGTCAACGCATTGAAGGCAGAAATGGAGATCGAGAAGGCAATCGTCAGCGCGAATTGGCGGAACAGAATTCCAGTAGTTCCCGGGAAGAACGCCACAGGCACAAATACCGCCACCAGGACCAGCGAGGTAGCAATCACCGCGCCCGTCACTTCCTTCATGGCTGCCGATGCCGCTCGGCTCGGGTCCCTCTCTCCTTCGCTGATATGCCGCTCGATGTTCTCGATCACCACGATGGCATCGTCCACCACCAGCCCCGTGGCCAGCGTAATGCCGAATAGCGTGAGGGTATTGATCGAGAATCCCAGCAACTTCACAAAAGCAAAAGTCCCGATCAGCGACACAGGAATTGTGACCGACGGAATGATGGTGCTGCGCCAATCCTCCAGAAAAATAAAAATTACGAGAATGACGAGTGCAATCGCCTCGATCAGGGTGGTGAGCACGTCTTTGATGGATTCGCCGACGGCATCGGTCGTGTCGAAGGCGAGCTCGTATTTCATTCCGGGAGGGAAGCGCTTGCTCAGCCGCTCCAATTCGGCGATGGCGCGGCTGTCAACCTCCAAAGCGTTAGCGGTGGATAGCTGGGTGATGCCAATCCCAACCGACTCATGGCCATTGAACTCAAGATCGGAGCCGTAGTCTTCCGCGCCCAGTTCAGCACGGCCGACATCTTTCAGCCGAACAATCGTGCCGTCCTTATTGGTCTTGAGAATGATGTCGTCGAACTGCGCCGGCTCGGTGAGCCTCCCCACCGCCCGTACGCTGATCTCAAACTGCTGCCCCGGCCTGATCGGTGGCTGTCCGACCGCCCCGGCAGCGACTTCAGCGTTCTGCTCCTGCAACGCGCCGACCGCGTCATCGGCGGTCAGCCCACGTCCGGCCATGCGCACCGGATCGAGCCATAGGCGCATGGAGTACCGGCGCTCGCCAAAGATAAAAACCTCGGCCACACCCGGCACCCGCTTCAGGGTGTCCCGCACATAAACATCCAGATAATTGCTCATAAAAAGCGGGTCATAACGTCCATCCGGCGAGTAAACCGCCGCCCCGAATACAAAATTGTTCGATGACTTGGTAACCGTAACGCCGGTCGCCTTCACCGCATTCGGCAGGCGACCCTGCGCTGTGTTAACCCGGTTCTGGATGTCCACCGCGGCCAGATCCGGGTCCCGGTTTAGATCAAAGGTTGCCGTGATCTGGCTGAATCCGTTATTGCTGCTGCTGGAGGTGATGTACTTCATCCCCTCCGCACCGTTGATTTGTTGTTCGAGCGGCTGCGTGACCGCAGTTTCCACGGTCTGAGCGCTGGCCCCGATGTAGGCGCTGGTGACGGACACTTGCGGAGGCGCCAGGTTGGGAAATTGAGAGATGGGAAGCGTGGGAATGACGACCGCGCCGGCCAGAATGATCATCAGCGCGCAGACCGTGGAAAACACCGGACGGTGTATGAAGAAGTCGACGAACATGAAAATTTCAGGCTCTAGGCTTTAGGCTCTCGGCTCTTGGAATTCGGCTCCTGGCTTTCGGCGCTGGTTCTCAGGCTCTGGGGCCTGATCGGCAGACAACCTAGAGCCGAGAGCCTAAAGCCCAGAGCCTAACCTGGAGTCTAGCTCTGTGGCGTTACCGGCATCCCGTCCACCAGAAACTGCGTGCCGGAAACAACAATGCGTTCTCCGGGCTTGATCCCTTCCAGCACTGCATAGTCATTGCCCACCATCTGCCCGACGCGCAGCGGCCGCTGGCGGGCTACATAAGACCCGCCCTTGCCCGGCTCCGCCACAAACACGAAGTACTGATCGCCAATGCGAGACACGGCCAACACGGGCACAACCGGGGTTTGGCGACGTCCCCAGATAATGCGGGCACGAATGAACTGCGCCGTCCGCAGGCGCTCGTTGTTATTTCCAATCAGAGATTTCACCAGTACTGTTTGGGTGGTGTTATCCACCTGGGGAGAAATGAAGCTGATGCGGCTGTCGGCGATCACTTTGCCGTCGCTGTCCACAATCTGCACCGGCATTTTCATCTTCAACCGCCCGGAGCGCTCCACCGGTACATAGACGTAAGCTTCAAGCGTGCCGGGCTTGTCAACGGTAGTCAGCATGGTGGTGGTGGTCACGCGATCGCCTACCCGCACCGGAACGTCGCCCACAATGCCCGGCCGAGGCGCGTCGACTTTGAAATACTTCAATTGGACTTGCTGCTCGTGTACCTGCGCCTCGAGCGACTCCAGCTGAGCATGAGCCGCGTCCAGAGCCGTTTTCGCCTGATCGAGTTCCTGCTTGCTGACAACCCCCGCCGTGTACAATCCATTGACGCGATCGTACTGCTGTTGCGCATACTTGAGGTTGGCTTCCTGCGCTGCACGCGCATCCTGCTGGCTCTTAACCGTGGCTTGTTGCTTGGAAGGGTCAATCTGCATCAACGGAATACCAGCTGCGACCTGCTGGCCCGAGTGCACATAGATCTCCGTGACCACCCCTTCCACCTGAGGCATGACTACGGCCGAGTCGCGCGATTTCAGCGTGGCCACATATTCGGTCGTGTCATCCACGGGGACATCCTGGGCGACGGCGACCTTCACCGGCATGGCGGTCGGACCCTGGGCCTGGGGATCCGGGCCCTTGCTACAACCTGCGCCGATGGCAATCAGGAGGAGCAGCCCGGCCAGTAGGGATGCGCCCCGACTGCTTCGATGAGTGGCGTTTTGGCCAGCTTTCCGCATTCTGGGTAAGCTATCACGCACAACGGGTCAGGCGCGAGGCTCTGGATTAGAGTCCAGAGGCAGAACATTCTGGGTCAGGGGAGCACTTAATTAGAAAGGGATCGGGCAGGGACGGGTCTCTGACCCGTCCCGGCGGATCGAAGACCCGCCGGCGCCCAAGAAAATAAGCCGCTTGGCGCTCGCGGGGCTTGGTCGCGGCGGCCAACAGGTGCTCTTCCCGCGCCACGCAGCGGTACAGGCAACCTGCGGCCAGAATCACCCCACCGGTCGCGAAGGTTATAGTATCGCCGATGGAGGCCACTCTAAGATCATTGCCCGACGGTCTCAAGTAACCTAGTTAGGTTCCTCCGATAATGCCCTTTGGTGGTTTTTCGGACCGCGCATCGGCGCTGATCGCCAACCTCTTTTGCGACCGTTGCTGACCAAGCTGTTACATTGTCAACGCCATGAAGCCCGCACGCAGCTTTGCCAGCGACAATAACGCCGGAGTTCATCCTGCCGTTTTGAAAGCGATCGCAACCGCCAACCAGGGCCACGTCGTCGGTTATGGCGATGACCCTTACACCGCCTCCGCAGTCGCTAAGTTCCGGGAGCATTTCGGTCGGGAGATAGAAGTCTTTTTTGTCTTCAACGGCACCGCCGCCAACGTGCTCGGTCTGAAGGCGCTCACCCAGTCCTATCACGCGGTGATCTGCACCGAAGCCGCGCACATCTATACCGACGAGTGCGGCGCTCCCGAAAAATTCACTGGCTGCAAGCTCATTCCCATCCCCGCCCCCGATGGCAAGCTGCCACTCGATGCCGTGAAGGCGGCGTATCACGGAATCGGCGATCAGCATCACGTTCAGCCCAAGGTGATAGCCATCACCCAGGCCACCGAGATGGGCACGCTTTACAAGCCGGAAGAAATAAAGGCCCTGACCCGCTTCGCGCACGCTCATGACATGTCTGTGCACATGGATGGCGCCCGCATTGCCAACGCCGCCGCTAGCCTGGGCCAGACGCTCAAGCAAGCCACGCGCGATCTCGGCGTTGATGTGCTGTCCTTCGGAGGAACCAAGAACGGGCTGATGGGAGGCGAGGCAGTGATCTTCTTTAATAGGAGGCTGGCCGAGGATTTCCTCTATCTCCGGAAGCAGGGTATGCAACTCGCCTCCAAGATGCGCTTCATCGCCACTCAATTCGAAAGCTTGCTCACCGGCGATCTCTGGCTGAAGAACGCGCGCCATGCCAATCAAATGGCGAAGCTCCTGGAAAAGGAGCTCAGCAAAATCCCGGCAGTGGAAATCGTCTACCCCGTCGAGGCCAACGGAGTCTTCGCCCGCATCCCGCGCGAGGCCATCGCCAAAATTCAAAAGCGCTATTTCTTCTACGTGTGGAACGAGGAGCAGTCGGTCGTGCGCTGGATGTGCTCGTTCGATACGACCACGGAAGATATAAAGCAATTCGCGAAGTTCGCCTCCGAGGGTGTCAAGCATAGTGCCTAGTTACTACGCACCCTTGTTTTTTGCCATGGCTTCTAATAAATTGACGATTCTTCCCTTCTACGCCGTGCGGCGGTCAGTTCAGTGAGTGCAGGAGAAGTTATGAATCGCGGGTGGCTGCGGATTAGTAGCGTAGGATTTGCGTAGGATTAATAATTTTGCTGCTTTTGGCCTCTATCAATTGCGGGCGCGATCAGCA
This sequence comes from Terriglobales bacterium, assembly GCA_035272945.1. GTDB lineage: Bacteria > Acidobacteriota > Terriglobia > Terriglobales > Acidobacteriaceae > Gp1-AA122. Next base: position 85,102 of record DATEPX010000213.1, on the reverse strand, counting down.
GCTGGTATCAATCCAGGTATTGCCGCAGGGCGCCACGCTTGGTCTGAGCGGTCCCGGAGAGCATTTGAGTATTCAGTTTACGGCGGTGGGCAGCTACGTCCATCCCCCGGAGTCCAAGGACATTACCAACACCGTCGTGTGGTCGACAGATTCACCCCAGGTAATCGACTTCAGCACCCCCGGTTCGCCCGGCCTCGCCACGAGCACGGGCAACGCCTGCGGGACGAACATCGGAATCCTAGCCAAAGTGTATAGCCGTCCCGGGAACCCGCCCAGCGGCAATGTCGTACTCGGGACCTCCACAGTGAACGTGAAGATCCCCAACTGCGGCTCCTAAGTGTTCGCTGCTCACTCCTGTTCAAGCAACTTGTTGAGCGTCGGCTTGTATTTTTCGCGGATCTGTTTCTTCTTCCGATCCGGAACCGTGCGAGTTGGACGAGGACTTCCCACCTGCTCTCGCGCCGCTGCCTTGACGGCCTTCACCGCCCGAAACGTCTTGGGTTTCTTTCTCTTTGGCAAGCGTTCGCCCTCTTTTTTCCAGGCAATTCAAACCGGCACACCGGATTAGGCTGGTCAATTATGCAATAATCGAGGTGCTGAGCACTTGGCTGAAAACTGATAGCTGAGAGCTGACAACTGCGCCCCATGGAAGAACGCGACTTCTTCGACGAGCGCCAGGAAAAGAAGACAGCGATGCTGAACTGTCCTCATTGCCAGCAGTCTGCCGAATACGAAGTGCTCTGGTTGGTGCGCACCAAGAAAAAGCAGCTTCCTGGCCGGGCCGATGAGCGCGACCGCGCCCGCTTCGCCAAAGCCCGCTCCTACATGCTGCGCAAGGACGACATGATGATGTGCAAGAACATGCGTTGCCGCAAGCGCTTCGAAGTCTCCGGCGTACAATCGGTGGCCTTTCTCGACTAGCGAGTGCTTCCTCCGTTCCAGCTGCTCATTTATACTGATTTGTTTATCCCACAACTACCGAACCGATCAGTAGGTTTGGGCCAAGGAGTGTTCCCGTGAAAATCCTGGTCTGCATGAAGCAGGTCCCGCAGAAGGACGCGCCCCTCAAGCTCAACGAAAGCGGCACCTGGATCCGGGAAGACGTCTCCTACGAGGTCAATGAACCCGATGCCTACGCCCTCGAGGAGGCCCTGCGTCAAAAGGAAAAGCACGGCGGCGATGTGGTTGTGATCACCTCGGGTCCCGCTCGCGCGGCCCAGGTTTTGCGCGAGGCCCTGGCCAAAGGAGCCGACCGCGCCATTCATCTCGAGGACAATGCCTTTGTCGGCCTTGACGCTCTTAACACTGCGCAGGCCTTCGCTCGAGCCATCCAAGATGAGAAGTTCGACCTGATTTTCACCGGTCTCCAGTCGGACGACTACGGCTACGCCCAGACCGGTGTAATTCTGGCCGAGCTGCTGGGCTGGCCACATGCGACCATCATCATGCAGATTGAGAAGAGCGATTCCGGCATTCGTGTAAAGCGCGAGTTGGAAGCAGGCTACTTCCAGTTTGTGGATATGCCCCTTCCAGCTGTGTTGACCATCCAGTCCGGCATCAACAAGCTGCGCTACGCGACCTTGAACGGCATCAAGCAGGCCAAGAACAAGCCACTGCGCAAAGTGACCATGGCGGAAGTGCAATCCGCGATAAGCGGGAACCTGCAAAAAATTGAGCGCCTCTACGTTCCGCAAAAGACCAAGAAGACGGAGACGATTGAAGGTCCGCCTGGAGAAGTAGCTAAGAAGCTGGTCGACAAGCTGCGCAACGAAGTCAGAGTCTTGTAGCGCCGGCATTGGAGACGCGGCAAGCCGCGTCTCTACCCAAAACACCTTGGCGGGCTAGTTGATGGTTATTCGTCACTGAAACAGATTGTTCTGGCATTCATACTGTGGCCAAAGGGCGTGTGCGCCCTCGGGAGGCGCATATGGCGGAAGTGCTGGAAAAGCGAGAGACCAGCTCCAGTTTGCTTTTTATCGGGCTGGCGGTGTGGGTGGCGGATTTGCTGGTGGTCTTTTTTCTCCCATCAGCATTTAGAGTCGGGCGACAAGAGCTTTTTGTTTCTGTTATTGCGGCACTCGCGCTGCTCGGACTAGTACTGATGATCACCGGCTTCACCATGCGTCGGAATACAACCGAAGAATGACTTCTTAAGGCGAGCGTTGCACCGTCTAACTGAGAACCAGAACTGGCAACTGAGAACTAAATCCATGGCAGACACAATTCTGGTGGTTGTCGAGCAACGCGAAGGCAAACTCAATCGGGTCTCCTGGGAGACGCTTACCGCTGGCCAGGCTCTGGCAGCCGATACGGGGTGGGCTTTGGAAGCAGCCGTTGTTGGCGGCAGCGGGGGAAATTTTGCCGGCGAAGTCGCGGGAAGGAAAGTTTCCAAGGTGTATGCGATCGAGTCTCCCAGGCTGGAGCCTTATACGCCGGATGCCTTCGTTGCCGCCTTGAAGCAGTTCATCTCTTCCCATCAACCCAAGCTGGTGCTGATGCCACACACCTACCAGGTGCGCGATTTTGTCCCCAAGTTGGCGACGGCCATGGGACGCACCGCGGTCAGCGACTGCATCGGCTATAAGAAGGATGGTGGCAAGCTCGTATTCACTCGGCAGATGTTCCAGGGCAAGCTGGCGGCGGACGTGCGCTTCACGTGCGATGCTCCGTGGTTCGTCACTTTCCAGAACGGCGCGTTTCGCGCGGATAAGGCCGAGACTGGCACAAGTGCCGCTCCCGTCGAGACGGTCAAAGCTGAAATTCCGGATGGAACCATCCGCAACAAACCGCAGGAAGTCTTCAAGGAAGCCAAGCAAGCCGTGGACCTGACACAAGCCGAAATCATCGTCGCCGTGGGCCGCGGAATCAAAGAGCAGAAGAACATCGATCTGGCTAAGCAGCTTGCCGACGCCATTGGCGGCGAAATCGCTGCCTCGCGTCCGATTTGCGATTCGGGCTGGCTGCCTATGGATCGCCAGATCGGCTCGTCCGGCCAGACCGTCACGCCAAAACTCTACCTGGCGCTTGGAATCAGCGGAGCGATTCAACACATCGTGGGCATGAAAGGCTCGCGGACGATCATTGCGGTCAACAAGGATTCCGAGGCGCCTATTTTCGAAATCGCCGATTACGCCGTGGTCGGGAACTTGTTCGACGTCGTTCCACCTTTAATTGAGGAGATCAAGAAAGCTAAAGCCGGAGCATAGTTTCGAGTTTCAGGTTTCAAGGTTCAATGTTTCAAGGTTTCACCCGGCGAGGATGGCAGATGGAGAAATTATGCGCCGTTCTTATCGCGAATTGCTGGTCTGGCAAAAAGCCAAGGGCTTGGCAGTGGATGTCTATAAGCACACAGAGCATTTTTCCAAAACAGAGACCTATGGTTTAACGTCCCAGATTCGGCGAGCCGCTGTTTCCGTTGTTTCCAACATTGCCGAGGGACAGGGGCGGCTAACGCAAGGTGAATTCCAGCAATTCTTGGGACACTCCCGTGGATCGCTGCTCGAGCTGGATACCCAATTGGCGATCGCACGCGTGCTTGGCTATCTGGACAAAGAGTCTCATCAGATGCTCGATCAGCGCCCTTACCAAGTCCTTGGCCTCTTGAACCGTCCGCTCGACTCATTACGCAATTTGAATCGAGTTAACCCTGAAACTTTGAAACCTTGAGACTTTGAAACGTCAAGCATGTTGATCTTTCGTAAGCCGCTGGAAGGCATCGACCGCCCCCAGATGGAAGCCGACGTCGTCATTGTTGGCGGTGGGCCTGCAGGCATGGCCTGCGCACTGCGTCTGTCTCAAATCATTGACAATCACAATGCCAAACATCCCGAGGCGCAGCTGAGCAAAGAGAACATCTACGTACTCGAGAAGGCGCGTGAAATAGGCCAGCATTGCCTCTCCGGTGCGCTTCTCGACCCACGCTCCATGCGCGAGTTGCTCCCCGGTTTTGAGAAAGAAGCCCCCATTGACGCCGAGGTCAACCAAGAGGGCGTCTACTTCCTCACCGAAAAAGGCAAGTTCAAGCTCCCTGTCACCCCACCCGCGCTGCGGGATCACGGGAACTATGTGATCTCGTTGAACCGGTTTGTGAAATGGCTTGGCGGCAAGGTGGAAGAGACCGGCATCACGGTGTTCACTGGATTCGCCGGTTCAGAATTGCTATTCGATGGCAATCGCGTGGCCGGAGTGCGCACCGACGACAAGGGTGTGGACAAGCAAAACCAGCGGAAATCGAATTTCGAGCCCGGTTATGACCTGAAGGCCAAAGTCACGATCCTTGCTGAAGGCCCACGCGGTTCGCTGACCAAGCAACTCATTGCCCGCTTCAATCTCGATAAAGATCGCAATCCGCAGACTTATGGCGTAGGCGTGAAGGAACTGTGGGAGGTTCCATCCGGCCGGATTGCCGAAGGCGAAGTAATCTACACCATGGGCTGGCCGCTGACTTCGAAAGAATACGGCGGAGCCTGGATCTATGGTGGCAAGGACAACATTGTTTCCCTTGGCTTCGTGACCGGCCTCGCCTATCCCGATCCCCGCCTCGACGTGCAGCGCGTGCTGCAGGTATTCAAGAAACATCCGTTTGTAGCCAGCCTGCTTGAGGACGGGAAGATGATTCGCTACGGCGCGAAGTCGCTGCCCTATGGCGGCTGGTGGGCGATTCCCCCCGTTTCTGGCGATGGCTGGATGATTTTAGGAGACTCGGCAGGATTCCTGAATTCCGCCCGGCTGAAGGGCATCCACCTGGCGATCAAGAGCGGCACGCTCGCCGCCGAGTCGGCCTTCGAAGCGCTCAAAAAGGGCGACTCGTCGGCAGCCACCCTCAGTGATTTCCAGCGCCGCGTCGAATCCAGCTGGATTAAAGAAGAGCTCTGGAAGGTCCGCAACTTCCACCAGGGCTTCGAGCATGGCCTGTGGGCCGGCATGTTCCACGTGGGCTTGCAGCAGATCACGGGCGGACGCGGCCTTCACAACCGCTATCCTGCTACACCCGGCTATCAGCACCTGCGGAAGCTGAGCGAATTGCCCCCTGACGGTGGCGATGAGGCCCATCTGCTAGGTCTCTACAAAGGCGACGGCAAGCTGACTTTCGACAAGCTTACCGACCTCTATCATTCCGGCACCAAGCACGAAGAAGATCAGCCCGCGCATCTTGTGATTCACGACACCAACATTTGCGAACAGCGCTGCATCAAGGAATTCGGCAGCCCCTGCCAGAACTTCTGTCCAGCCAACGTCTACGAGATGGTGGACGACTCTTCCGCCCCCAATGGCAAGCGCATCAGCCTGAACCCGTCCAATTGCGTGCACTGCAAGACCTGCGACATCCAGGATCCCTATCAGATCATCACCTGGGTTCCACCCGAGGGCGGCGGCGGCCCGAATTACGACGGCATGTGAGTTGGTGCTTTTGGGCGGGTCAAAGACCCGCGCCCCCCACACAGAATCCGCCTCCGCATGTGCCGCATCCAAGCGTATAATTCAGGTCAGTTTCCGACCGCCGAAACCTCCGGGAATACCCTGGTCACGGCGGCGAGGGTGAGTAGCTGAGAGTCAAGCTGCCGCCCGAGGGTGCAGGTGGAAACGCTTGTGCCTCCCGTGCTTCGCGAGAAGCACTTGGAAAGGAGACATCCGCCAGGTCTTTCCTGCCGTGTCACTTTCCTCTTCTCGCGAATCAGCAATTGGGTACTTGGCATGGCTTCCCTGATCGACAAACACGGTCGCCCGATCACCGATCTGCGGATTTCGATAACCGACCACTGCAACTACAAGTGTGTTTACTGCCGCACGGGGAATGATGGTGCGATGTACGCAGACCTGCCCTTTGCCGACTACCTGCGCATGGCACGTGTGTTCGCCGGTCTGGGCATCGAGAAGATCCGGATTACAGGCGGCGAACCGCTTCTTCGCCGGGGGGTCGTGGACTTCGTCCGGGAGCTATCGGGGCTGCGCACCCTACATGGCGGGCCTCTCGACTTGGCTATCACTACCAACGGCCATCTTCTTGCCGAGATGGCGCAACCGCTGAAGGACGCCGGCCTGCGCCGCATTACGGTCAGCATGGACGCCGTCGACCCGGACCGCTTTGCCCGCATCACCCGCGTTCCCAACGGATTCTACTGCGTGCTGGCGGGAATTCGTGCTGCTAAGCGTGCCGGTCTGGCTCCTGTGAAGGTCAACTGCGTCCTGATGCGTGGCTTCAACGAAGACCAGATCATCCCCTTCGGCAGGTTTGCCCGGGAAGAAGGCGTAGTGCTGCGTTTCATCGAGTTCATGCCGCTGGAAGAAGACCGGGTCTGGTCCCCTGATATCGTGGTCACGCTGGACGAGATTTTGTGCCGCATGGCCGAATACCGGCCGCTGGTCGAAATCCCCCATGATCGCAGCGAAACCGCACGCCGCTATGTTTTTGATGATGGCATGGGTGAGATTGGCATCATCGCCCCCGTGTCCCATCCCTTCTGCGGTCATTGCAGCCGGGTGCGCATCACCTCCGATGGCAAGATTCGTACTTGCCTGTTTTCTATCTGGGACCACGACCTACACGAACTGATGCGTCGCGGAGCTTCCGACGACGAACTCGTGGCCTTTATCCACAGTGTGGTAGATCGGAAAGAGGCCCGCCACCACATCGGAGAACCGGATTTTGTGCCGCCTTCCCGTACCATGGTCCACATAGGCGGATAGGGCTGCGTGGAGACGGGTCTCTGATCCATCCGGGCGCGGGTCAAAGACCCCGCCGCCCACTTGCATTGGCGTTCAGCCGAGTGCAAAATACAGGTGTTGCTCCAGTCAAAAACGGCCGTGATGTACCGGGAAGAAAATTCCGGCCAGCCGCTACCCTGGGGCATCTAAACTAAGGAAAGAAACAACTGTCAGCTTCAACATCCCCGTAGGTTGGGCGCCGTAAGCGCAGTGAATCTACTGGAGCCGGCAGGGCTTTCAACAACCCCGTTCCGGGCGGCCCCCAGAAAATTGGGCGTGCTGCCACGGCACTGAAAGCGAGATACAACTTGGCTAGCGCAAGCGCTGTCTGCTCTCTGGACAATTATCTTGTCCTTCCTGACCACTCGCTGGACGACCGCATCTTCGCCGCTAGAGAAGCCCTGGGCCGCGATGCCGTCATCCTCGGACACCACTACCAGCGCGATGAAGTCATCCGTTTTGCCGATTTTCGCGGCGATTCTTACCGGCTTTCGCAAGAGGCTGCCCGGGCGTCAGGCAAGTACATCATCTTCTGCGGAGTGCATTTCATGGCAGAGAGTGCCGACATTCTCGGCCGCCGCGGCCAGATGACGATTCTTCCTGACCTGAACGCCGGCTGCTCCATGGCCGACATGGCCGAAATCACGCAGGTAGAAGATTGCTGGGAGCAACTGATTGCTGCTGGCTTAACCAGCGATAAGGGCGAGGGTATCACTCCGATTACCTACATGAATTCCAGCGCCGCCATTAAGGCATTCTGTGGCGAACGGGGAGGGGCGGTCTGCACCTCGTCGAATGCTGCCGGCGCGTTCAAGTGGGCCTTTGCCAAAACTCCGAAAGTCCTCTTCCTTCCCGACCAGCACCTGGGTCGCAATACTGCGTACCACATGAGAATCCCGCTGAACGAAATGGTGGTGTGGGATCCATATATGCTCAACGGCGGTGTGACAGCCGAGCGGCTGCGCGCCGCACGCGTCATCCTTTGGAAGGGCCACTGCTCGGTGCATCAGCGATTTTTGCCCGAACATGTTGACGCGGTCCGCGCGAAGTATCCCGGAATCCGCGTGATCGTCCATCCTGAGTGCCGCTGGGAAGTCTGCCAGAAGGCCGACGGCATCGGCTCCACCGACAAGCTGATCAAGATGATTCGCGAAGCTCCGTCCGTCACGAGCTTTGCCGTGGGAACTGAGATTCACCTGGTGAACCGAATGGGCAGGGAGTTTGCGGCAGAAGGAAAGAAAGTCATCACCCTGGATGACTCCGGCTGCCTCTGCACCACCATGTTCCGCATTTCCCCGCAGCACCTCTGCTGGGCACTGGAGAACCTGGCGGGGGGCAACGTCGTCAACCAAATCAAGGTCAGAGACGATGTGAAGTACTGGGCTCGGATGGCGTTGGATCGGATGCTGGAAATTCAGTAAGAAGTTTCGGGTTTCAAGTTTCGAGTGTGCATGGGAGGCGCACACGGCACGCCCGAGACTCGAAACTAAAAGCGGTAACCAAAGCTCAGGCTCCTTTCGGCACGGTCACGAGTTGCCGGCATGATTTAGAATGCTTTCATAGCCGATATGTCCAATCGAACCTTTACCCTGGAAGAAGCTCAGTCTCTTCTGCCTGTACTGGAGTCCCTGCTGCGCGCCGCCATTAAGGGCAAAAGACTGATCGAGCAGGTCGACACCGAGATGCAGGAAACTGCCCACAAGGTATTTCTAAAGGGCGGAATGCTGCTCAATGTTGTGCACCTAGCCCGCCGCAAGGCGGAACGGGAAAAGGCGTTGCAGCGCGTCAAAGACGCTCTCGCCGAGATTGATGCCACCGGGGTGCAGGTGAAAGATCTCGACATGGGCCTGCTGGATTTCCCCTGCCGGGTTGAGGGCGAGATAGTCCTGCTCTGCTGGAAGCTGGGAGAGAAAGGTATCGGCCACTGGCACGGCACCGAAGAAGGCTATGCCGGCCGCAAGCCGATTGATGAGCGGATTACCAAGGCGGGGAAGAAGAAACAATAGTTCTTAATTCCCGGTTCTCAGTTCCCGGTTCTCGTTCGCCGTTTAGCTGCATTCGATGGTTCGCGAGTCTCCCTCCCGCTCTATCTGACAACGACTGAGAACTGACCACTGACCACTAGAAACTACGGCTGTCCCCCGCGATTCCAATGGGGCGCAAAGTCCGAATTCACCAGCCACCAAACCGGCTTCAGCATCGAGTTGATGGCCTCAGCCATATGTTTGAAGTCGATGTGTGTCAGGTCATCGCTGGGCTGGTGGTAGTCGCCATGCAGCCCATAGCTAGACACCGTCTGCGCCACTACGCCCTTCTTCGCAAACCCGTAGTTATCAGATCGCTGGAAAAAGCCCTGGTCGGGATGCGGGTCTGCCACCAGATGAGCCCCATGACGCGCAAGTTCGGGCCCCAGGTTGGAACGCTCCCATCCGGTTAGCCACAGAGCGTTTTCCGCCACAGCCGGGTCCGGCCGCCCAATCATTTCGAACTCCAGGAGGGCTGAAATATTGTGCAAGGGCACCGGAGGATGCTCACGGAAGTACGTGGATCCCAGCCCTCCGGCCTCCTCGCTGCCAAAAAGCGCGAAAATCACGGTTCGCCGCGGCTTTGGTTGCGCCGCCAATCCTCGCGCCAATTCCAGGACAGCAGTCGTCCCGGAAGCATCATCATCGGCACCGTTGTAGATATCGTCGCCATTCACTGGCGGTCCGACCCCAAGATGGTCGAGATGCGCGGTCAGAAGAACCGATGCATGCCGTTGCGAGGAATCCGTCCCGTTGATTTTGCCTACTGCATTCCACGTAAAGCTCTTCTCCACCGGGCCAGCCACGGCGTTCATGTCAATCGTCGTCCCATCCGGCAGGTCCGCCAGCAGACCTCCCGCGTCGCTGCTCACGGCGAACACGTTGAATTGCGGGCCCGTATCCGACCGGTCAGCACCCTCGATCTGAATCGGTAACTCGGGCAACTTACTTCCCATCGCCTCCCAACCCGAATGCAGCCGAGGCGATTCCTGGACAAGGACCGCTACCGCTCCCTGGTAGCCGATGCGGAACTGCTCCCGGCGCATTTTGCCTTCATTGGCCCCAGTGAGAAACACAACCGCCCCGGACTGGACGGGTTGATTTTCTCCCTTCGCCAGATCGATCTTCTGCAGGGGACCGGAAAACGTGGGACTAGCCAAGTAAAGCGCGAGTATCTCCTTCCCATGGGTCCAAGCGACTTCTCGGGGTGAAGGCAGGGAAGTACGGAATTTCAATTGCGGAGCGCTGGTTAATTTTCGGCGAAGCAACGTAGCTCGCTGGAGATAGGTGCCATCGTCGCCCGCCGGAGCCACTCCGTACTGCTGCAGTTCCGAAGCGACGTAGGTAGCGGCCACCCATTCGTCAGGGGTACCGCTGCCGCGCCCGCGCAGAGCGTCCGATGCCAGGAACTCCATATGCGCATGGACGCAGGAGGCACACACTAGTAACCGCAGCGATTTATCCGGCGTAGGTCGGGTTGCGGCTTGGCCATCCGCGATCGCTACCAAGGCGCAAACCAGTGTCCCCAAATGAATGCACTTCGTCACCGAGGTTCGGATCATGAATATACGATTCAAGGATTATACGTGCGCTTCGCGAGGCAGGCTGGGCGCGGCCCTGCAACCAATGTGCAAGTTCGTCCTGACTGAGCGTTCTAGTAAGGAGGACTTGAAAGGGACGCCGGACCGCAAGGGGCCACTCACCTTCTGCTACAATCGGCACTACGCCGGTAGCGGAGCGACCCGTTGCAAGTGTGCGTTCCCTCAGGCTTCCTAAAAATCATGTTGACTGCCAAGCGGAAGTTGTTGCTGCTGACTAGTTTCACGATCCTCATGAGTCTGGGCTGGGCGGGCTGCCGCGGTTTCTTCGTGAAACCCACGCTCACAGGCATTACAGTAACAACCCTGCAGTCCACTAACCTGCCGAACCAAGGCAGCACGGTCCAACTCATTGCCACTGGCGCCTACGATGACGGCAGCCACAAAAACCTGTCAGGCACCACTACCTGGAGTAAGACGGATCCTCAAAACCTTGTAACCTTGAGCACCACGAACCCCGGTCTCGTGACCGCCAACGCTGCTCCCAACCCGGGTGTGCAAGTCACGATTCAAGCCGCAGCCCAGTCGTCAAACGGCAGCGTAGTATCCGGAACGATTACCCTGACGGTTGGCACGTCGACGACTCTGACGCTTACGTCGAACCCGGCGTCCCCAATCAGCCTTGCCACCACTCCAGCCGGGTCAGGAATCACTTTCACCGCCACATTAAATGGCACAGATGTCACGACTTCGACCACGTTTAGTTCCAGCAACAGTGCGGTCATCGCTATTTCCAGCGGCAGCACAGGCACTGTACAAGGGATAGGGACGGCGACCATAACCGGCACCGATTCCAGCAACGGGGCTAGCGGAACGATCGTGATCACCGTCAATCAATAAGCGTGTCTGCTGAAAAGCGAAGCCACTGGATACGCGGCCATTCGCGCGTCCACTCACAAGCGCTGAGATAGAGAGTGGGCGTGCCCCGTCTCAGCGGGCCAAGAAGACGGACTTGTATCAGGACACGTCAGTCGAGCTTTCTCCAAAAGCACTCACCCAACCAGCTCCAGTTGCTTCCCCGCCGTTTCTGCCTCGCCTGATCCAGACGGTATTATCTGAGGTTGGCATCCTTTAGAGTGGACTGCCGCATTCGTCAGCTGGTGATCTGGTAATGACTGAGATTCGTTGCATTGGCATCTGCACCGGCGGGGGCGACGCTCCCGGCCTCAATGCTGTCATTCGCGCCGCCGTCAAATCCGCTATTCACAAGTACAACTGGAAAGTCATCGGCATTCCCGACGGTTTTGACGGCCTGATCTGGCCCGAGCGCTCTCACCAACTCACACTGAAAGATGTCAGCGGCATTCTGCCCCGCGGCGGCACCATCCTGGGCACGACCAACCGTGGCAATCCCTTCAAGTACAAGACCGTCGAGAACGGCCGCGAACTCGTGAAAGACATTTCCGATCAGGTGACGGCCAATGCGCGCAAGCTCGGCCTAGACGCCATCATCACAATTGGCGGGGACGGCTCCCAGAAAATCGCCCTGGAGCTTTCCCGGAAAGGCATGAAGCTGGTAGGGGTTCCTAAGACCATCGATAACGACCTGTCCGCCACCGACGTGACCTTCGGCTTTGACACCGCCCTGCACACGGCCACCGATGCGATCGACAAAATCCACACCACCGCCGAATCGCATCACCGGGTCATGGCTGTCGAAGTCATGGGACGCGATGCCGGCTGGATCGCGCTGGAGGCCGGCATTGCCGGTGGCGCGCACGTCATCCTTATCCCCGAGATTCCTTTCACCATTCAGAAGGTCTGCGACTATGTTGCCGCCCGCGAACAATACGGCAAGCGCTTCACGGAAGGCATCAAACTGCCGCCCGAACTCAAAGGGCTGTCCCGCGGAGGTTCAGTTGCCAATCGGGTCGGCGATGCCATCAGCCTTTGTGCCCATAAGGAAGTGAGGGTCAGCATTCTGGGCCACATCCAGCGTGGGGGCTCGCCCTCGCCTTACGACCGCGTTCTCGCCACGCGCTTCGGCGTGAAGGCTGTCGATCTGATTGCTGAAAACGCATTTGGCAAGATGGTATGCCTGCGCGGAGAGACTGTGTGCGCCGTGGACATTGCCGACGCTGTCGGCCGTATGAAAACCGTGGACCCCAACGGCGAATTGGTGCGAACCGCGCGCGCGATTGGTATTTGCTTCGGAGATTGAAGGGGTCGGTGACTAGTGGTCAGTGGCTAGTTTTGGCTGTGATCCGTGGCCGGAACAGACTCTTCGGAAGATTTCTGATTTATGAATCCTAAAGGCAGAACCTGGCACTGACCACTGACCACTGCCTTCCGCCTGCGTTATATTGTTCTGTTGATCCTCCCCCCCAATCTAAGGCGATGCCTGCTGTTGCTGGTGCTGGCAGGCAGTCTGCTAGCCGCGTGCGGCCGCGGGCGCCACGTGCTCGAGGTCGTCTACATCTCAGCGCCACAAGTCGGCCTGCGCGATCGCGTCGCTCCTGTCTACAACAAAGTCGGCCTGGCTAAGAACGGGGAACGAGTCGAAGTTCTGGACCGCGAACGCCGGTTCGTGAAAGTGCGTACTGCTGGCGGGACGGAAGGCTGGATCGAGCAGCGCTACACCATAACTCAGCAAGTCTTCGATCAGCTCCAGAAACTCGCTCAGGACAACCGGAATGACCCGGTACAAGCCGCGGGAACCACCCGCAACGAAACCAACCTCCATCTGGAACCGGCGCGCGATTCCGAGCACCTCTATCAGCTAAACCAAGGCGCCAAGCTTTTCATATTGAAGCGCGCAAGCACTGAAAAAGAGCCCACGGCGCCACCCGCCACGCAAAGCAAGAAAGAAGCTCCTCCGGCGGCGATGGAAGACTGGTGGCTGGTGCGCGATGCGGAGGGCCACACCGGCTGGATCCTGGCCCGCATGATGGACTTGGATGTTCCGCTTGATGTCGCCCAGTACGCCGAAGGGCAGCGCATCCAGTCGTTCTTCGTCCTCGACGAAGTTCCGGACGGCGATAAAAAAATTTCCGAGTACCTAGTCTTACTCAGCGAACCCAAAGATGGCATGCCCTTCGATTACAACCAGGTTCGGGTGTTCACCTGGAATCTGAGGCGTCATCGTTACGAAACCGCCTACCGCGAGCGCAAGTTGGAAGGATTTTTTCCGATCACGGTGAGTCACGAAAGCTTCGACAAAGAAGGAACGTTGCCCGTCTTTGTTCTGAAGGTTCGCGGCGCAAGCGGCAACCTGGTCGATCGAAAGTACAAGCTGAACACCCCTATCGTTCGCCGGGTGCTGATGCCAGGGGAAGTACCGCAGAAGCCGCCCGCGCCGAGACGTGCCAAGCGCAGGCACTAGACAGGCTGCCTCGTATCTATTCGTCATCCTAACGGAGGTCAGCCCGGTGAAGGATCTCGCGTGCACGCCCCCGGGGCCGCCTCCGCACACCTACGAATAGAACTCCGCGATACTCGTCACCACCCAGCTCTGCTCGTCCTCAGTCAGCTCAGGAAACATAGGCAAGGCAAGCACCTCATGCGCGGCAAGCTCCGCTTGCGGCAAGTCCCCTTCCCGGTACCCTAGATAAGCAAAACACTCCTGCAAGTGCAACGGCACCGGATAATAAATTTCCGTGCCTATCTTCCGCTCAGTAAGGAATGCTCGAAGTTCATCGCGCCGTGTCGCGCGGATAACGTATTGATGAAAGACGTGGTTGGCACGAGGCAAAGTGTGCAGCAGGCGAATCGGAGAAGAACCCTGCGGGCTGGCGAGTCCTGATTGCTTGAAAAGCCGATCGTAGTTGGCCGCCCGTGCCCGCCGCTCGGAATTCCACGTCTCGAGATGCGGCAATTTCACCCGCAGAATCGCAGCCTGAATAGCATCCAGCCGGCTGTTCGATCCGAGCTCGTCATGGTAATAGCGCTTCGCGCTACCGTGATTGCGCAGACGCCGCATGTGCTCGGCATAGTCGGGATTGCTGGTTGTGACCAGCCCGGCGTCGCCGTAAGCACTGAGGTTCTTGGTAGGATAAAAACTGAAAGCCGCGGCGACGCCCAATGATCCGGCCCGCCGCCCGCCCCAGGCCGCTCCTATCGCCTGCGCCGCATCCTCGACGATCGGAATCTTGAACTCCTCGGCAAGCCGCTGAAGTGCATCCATGTCGGCACACTGCCCATACAAATGAACCGGCAGTAAGGCCCGAATGCGTCGGCTGGTTTCCAGCTTTGTCCTGACACGGCCGACCTCGAGGTTCAAGGTGGCCGAATCGACATCGGCGAACGTGGGTCGAGCTCCCACCCGGGCAATCGCGCTGGCGGAGGCAAGAAAACTGAACGCCGTGGTGAGGACCGCATCTCCTGGCTGAATCCCAATCGCGAGCAGAGCCAGCCAGAGAGCGTCGGTGCCAGATGCGCACCCCACTGCGGCAGAAGCGCCGGTTAACGCCGCGATCTCTTGTTCTAGCGCTGCGATCTCCTCCCCCAAAATGAATTGTTGGGAGGTGCAGACCCGTTCCACTGCCGCCAGCACCTGGTCGCGGATCGTGGAGTATTGTCGGCTGAGATCAAGGAGGGGCACTGCGCGGGAAGTCTTCGCACCCAGGCTGGGTAGCCCATGTTTTCGCATGGAATGCTGATTCACGAGAACAGCGATTTTAACACCGGGCAGCTTCTACGCGCGGCAACGGGGGTGGAGGAACGCCCTGTTCCAAAGCGCGCTGCCAGGCAGAGACCGCCCGAAGCAGCGCACCCAGACGAATCCCGCCGAACTCTGGCGGGTATCCTGAAAGATTTCTGTGCGCCTTCGTCAGCAGCGAGCCCGCGCCCAGCGAGTTTCCCGTCGAATGGTGATGCAGGGCGACGGCCAGCTGGACGAGTCCCTGAAGGAAGCTTTTCTCCGGCCCGGAGGTCTCGCGCCAAACGTCCTCGAGCACCTCGTGAGCGTCGAAGAAGCGGGAGTCATTGAACAACTCGATGCCCGTCCAGTAAGTTTGACAGCCGATCCCTGATTCGCTCATCTCGCCTTTGCCCCGATTCACTTCTACAGAATCTCATATGTTTTGTTAACCCAGAATTCCCGATTCCCATATTACGAGCGTGGCGCGTACAGGAAACACATCAAAACAGAGAGGATAACAGTGTAGGCTTTGGAATGTGAGTTGCACCACTAAGTTCGATCCCAAGCTCAGGGTTGTTTCACATTGGCGCAGCGGTTGTCGGTTTGTGTTGATAGAGAGTCAATCTACCCAAAGCAATTCAAGATTTCAGGAGAATGTATGAATCAAGCGTTTACCGTCTTTAGACGCCTGGCTTTCCTGCTGGCGCTGCTAAGCTTCCCGGCTCTTCTAATTGCACAGACCGGGACCGGTTCGGTCCAGGGCCTGGTGAAGGACCCGTCGGGTGCAGTCATTACGGGCGCAAAGGTATCCATCGTTAACACAGAAACGCAGTTGACTCGCGCCACCACGACAGATGGCGGAGGTCATTATTCATTCTTGGCATTATCGCCGGGGCAATACATTGTAACGGCCGAAGCCCTGGGGTTTGCTAATAGGGAAGAAAAAATCCAAGTCACAGTTGGCTCGCATCTTGAGTCGGACCTCTCTCTGGGCCTAGGCCGCCCTGGCACGACGGTCGAAGTAGTGGGTGAAATGGGGGCAACGGTCAATACCCTTAACCAAGAGGTATCGTCCGTTGTGAACTCGGTTGAGATCACTCAGCTGCCAACTCTCACCAGAAATCCCTACGACCTGGTTGCAACCGCCGCCAATGCGACGCAAGACTCGCAAGCCGGAGTGGGTGATGCACGAGGGGCTGGGTATGCGCTCAATGGTCAGCGTTCCGCCAGCACCAGCATCCTGCTTGATGGTGCCGAGAATGTGGATCTGTTTACTGCCACGGTCGGCCAGACCGTTCCGCTTGACGCAGTGCAGGAGTTCCGTGTCATCAGCAACGGCATGACGGCTGAGTATGGCCGCGCTGCAGGTGGAGTGGTTAACGTAGCGACTAAGGCCGGCACCAACAACCTCCACGGTAGCGCGTACGAATTTAACCGGGTGGCTGCCCTCGCTGCTAATACTTACAACAATGCAGCTCAGGGCGTAGAAAAAGCTGGGTTTACTCGCAACCAATTCGGTTTTTCGGTTGGCGGTCCGATCCAGAAGAACAAGCTTTTCTTCTTCAATAACACCGAGTGGATCCGAGTGCGAAGCGCAGCGCCTCAAATAGCATTGATCCCTGACCCCGCGTTGATCTCAGCTTCGGCCGCCGCGACGCAAACGTTCTTCGGCACCTTTGGCACCCTTCGTCCCGATTTGAAGCAACTCGGCACGCTTGGCGTTTCTGGCTTGGATTTCACCCCGGGAACAGCGCTGGCTGCTTACGGGGCTTCTGGAGCGCCAGTCCTCGACAAGGTGACTTACAACACGCCGAGTAATGCCGGCGGTGGGGCTCCGCAGAACACGGTTATGACGGTCGGGCGGGTCGATTTCAACATTACCGACAAGACGCAGTTCTTCGGCCGGTACTCTCTGTACAAGGAAACGGACGCTGCCGGGTTCGTGAACACAAGTCCGTATGTCGGTTACGAAACTGGACAGACTAATCTCGACAACAGCTTGATGCTGTCGTTGACCCACAGTTTCAGCACGAATTTCCTCAGCAATACACGGTTCTTGATCACACGTTTGAATGGCCCAGTACAGCCGCTCGGAAAGAATCCTCCGGGCCCGACCCTCTATACCTCCAACGCCGTAACGGCTCAGGTGAATGGCGAGGATATTGCCTTCCCGGGTTACAACGAGTACACGCCGGGCAATGCTATCCCGTTTGGTGGTCCGCAGAATCTGGCACAGATCTACCAAGACCTCAGCTGGGTCCATCATTCCCACACCTTCCGTTTCGGCGGTCAATATATCTACACGCAGGATAACCGCATGTTCGGTGCCTACGAGGCGGCCGTGCAGGCCCTTTCTAGCACCCCGTCGAAGGCCGCTGCGTTCGACAATTTCCTGAATGGTCATCTGGCGCGATTCCAAGGAGCGGTCTACCCCCAAGGCAAGTTCCCGTGCTTGCATAATCCCACCACTGGGGCGGCAATTCCGGATCCCAACTGCACGGTGTCTTTGCCGGTTGGTCCTCCTTCGTTCTCGCGCAGCAACCTCTATAACGATTTTGCGTTCTACGGGCAAGACACTTGGAGAGCAACCTCCCGGCTCACGTTGGACCTGGGTTTGCGGTGGGAGTACTACGGTGTTCAGCACAACCGGAATCAGAACCTCGATTCGAACTTCTACTACGGGTCGGGTGCGACCATTTTCGATCAAATCCGAAATGGCTCCGTGCAGATTGCCCCGAAGAGCTCTGTTGGTGGGCTGTGGCAACCTTCGAAGCACAATTTCGGGCCTCGGGTTGGTTTTGCCTATGACGTGTTCGGAGATGGCAGAACCTCAGTCCGCGGTGGTTTCGGAATCGCTTACGAGCGTAACTTCGGAAACGTCACCTACAACGTAATTCAGAATCCACCAAACTACTCGGTGCTCTCCATATCGGCTGTTGAAGCGGGGTTGCCTTTCCTTCCGATCTACACCGATAACGCTGGCCCGCTGGGTGGCAGCAGTGGCAGCAAGCTAATCCCCGCGGTCAGCCTGCGGCACGTAAGTCAAAACATCAAAACTGCCTACACCGAACAGTGGAACTTTGGTCTGGAACGTGAGGTTCGGCCGAATGTGGTTGCATCGCTCGGGTACAACGGTGCTCGCGGCCTCCACCAATATTCCATCTCGAACATTAACGAGCCCGGTTTCGCGCCACTTTACCTCGGCGACACTACTCCAAACGTCCGCCTCAACACGCAGTACGGCAACACCAACAACCGTGGATCGCTGGGCGACGCCTACTACCATGGCTTGGTGGGCGCCCTCCGTGGCAGAATGAAGAATATTCAGTGGAATGCAAGCTATACCTACTCACATTCCATTGATACGCTGAGTTCGACATTCAGTGACGAAGTCGCGAATAACGGACTCGGTTACCTCGATCCGTTCAAGCCCGCCCTCGATAAGGGCAACTCCGACTACGATGCTCGTCACCGCATTTCTATCAGTGCGGTGGTGCCGCTGCCGATTTTCAAGAACTACTCGAACACCTTTCTGAAGCAGGCTCTTGGCGGATTCCAGTTTGCGCCCATCTACACCTACCACAGCGGATATCCATTCACGGTTTTCGATTGCTCGTTTGGGGCGTCGCCTTACAACTGCCCGCGCGCTTTCATGGTTCCGGGTGCGGCTATACCAAAGGGGGGCAAAGCTGGCGCAGACCTCGGTGGCAATATATTCAACTACATGAGTGTTCCTGCTTCTATTCCTGATCAGGACTTCAACCCAGGTCCGTTCGAATATACGGGACCAGCGTTCATTCCGGGGACCGCTACTCCGTTCCCATTCGCGGCCTCGAACCTGCCTACGTGCACGGGCCTGAAAGGCCAGGGTTGCTCGTTTCCCTCGAACATGCTGAGTCGCAACTCGTTCGTCGGGCCAGGCAACTGGAACTTGAACTTTGGAATTTACAAAGACTTCAAGCTTACGGAACGGGTTAATGTGCAGTTCCGGGGCGAGTTCTTTGATCTTACCAATCACAAGAACTTTTACATCCTCGGCTTCGGCCAGGGCGGTGCCGACGTCAGCGTGTACAACACCTGTTCGGCCGGTGGCACACAACCATGCACTGCGAATGCCCCCTTCGCCCAGGCTAAGAAGGGTGGCTACGGCAGCAATGAGTTCGACGACCACCGCAACGTCCAGCTTGCGTTGAAAGTTATCTTCTGAACAACTTCTCTGGTGAGGAGCCTTACTCACCTGATCTCCTGGGGGCCGAGAGGCCCCCATTTTTTCTGTCCTGAGGATTGATTAGTATCGTTTTGCTCTCGTTTGGAGGGAGGATCAGGGCGGAGAATCCCCGCTGGACGTAGAACGGGATCCTAGCTAAAGCCTGTTGCTAAACCCAGGGCTCAACCCCTTGATTGACGCTGGTCGCTGACGCCGAGGCGTGGCAGATCGCAGAGCATTTTTAGGCCAGCGCCGCGGCAGAGAGAATTTGCGGTTTCATTGATCGCCGCCACGGCCCCCACCTCTATATCACCTGGACCGAGAAGGGTCGCAGCAGCTCGCTGTACGTGCCGGCCGATCGCGTCCCGCAGGCCCGCCGTGCTCATGCCGCCTGAGCGCAGTTTTGGGCAAGCGCCGTCCGCCTGGCGGCTGGCAACCGCCAGGAGTCTCGGCGGCAGTGCCAAAAAGAAAAATCCAGACCCCGGAGGGCCCATGGTTCGACTACGGCATAGCCAGCGAAACCTGGGTGAGGTCTTCTTCGCCCGCGAAGCGGAATCTCTGATGGAAGCGTGGATGAGGAAGCCGACGAGATCCTGGAAGACGAACAGCTGCTGGATCTGATCTACGAGCAGCTCGGGCGGCGGCACCCGCAGAGTCGGAAGCGGGGGAGGAATTCCACGCCGTCCGAAGTGGTGCTGCGATTGATGAAACAGATCAGCGACCTGGTGGGAGCGCAGGGGACACGATTGCGGGATCGGCTGAGAACGATAGGACACCGGGTGATGGAAATTGCCCGGCTCAGCCGGTGCAAGGGCCAGGAGCAGAAAACGAAGATGCAGGAGAAATACCGGGAGTTGGTGCGCTTGGCGCGGCAGGTGCGGAACCAGGCGCAGCGGTTCTTGGAGGAGATCCACAGCGGCGTGAAGCGAGCGGTGAATCCGAAACAGCAAGCGGTACTTGGGGGGATGAAACAGGAGTTGGATGCGATGATTCCGCTGCTCAACCAGGTGCTGCGACAAACCACCGCGCGAGTTTTTCGGGGCGTCACCGACACGCCCGGCAAGATCCTCAGCGTGTTCGAACCCACGGCGGAAATCATCCGCAAGGGCAAAGTGAGCAAGCCCACCGAGTTCGGCAAGCTGGTGAAGATTCAGGAAGCCGAGAATCAGATTATTACCCACTATGCGGTGTGCCGGCAGCGGCCGGCCGACTCGACCTTGCTGCTGGGAGCGGTGCGCCTGCATCAGCAACGGCTGGGGCGGGCGCCCGAGCTGTTGGCAGGCCATGCCGGTTTTTACTCGGCGGAAAATGAACGGGAGGCACACGCGCTGGGGGTGCAGCGGGTCTCGATCCCGAATCGTTCCACCCACAGCGCGGCACGACGCCAGCACCAAAAGAAACGCCGGTTCGGCAAGGGGCAGAAATGGAGGACGGGGTGCGAGGGCCGGATCAGCGTGCTCAAACGACGGGCACTAGGGATTGGGAGAGGAATGGGATCTTGCTGCCGGAGGCTTGGGCTCCGCCCTTGGCTCAATGCGCCTCTCTTCCGAATCGACCGAAAACAGCATGAAATGGTCGAAACTGTGCCGGCGATGATAGCGGTGACGCCGAAAGTCGAAATAGAGTTCAGCGTTCTTGGGCAGCCACAACTCAACCTGCTTCTTAGGAAACAGGATAGGTCTGTAGTCGACGAACGCATGTTCACTGAGGAGTTGGATCTCACGTACCGGGCTGGTCAATTCTGACTCCAGGTGCACCAGTTCGAATGTTTTTGCGCTGATCCAGGCGCGTCCCTTCAGATTCACCGGGTATAAGCTGGAATTGATCTTGTAGGCCCGGATGCGGTTGGGTTTGTCCTGCCGTTGACGGAAGTTCACCAGCCAAGTAGATTGCCCCTCCCATTCGCCCAGACCTTCGCAACTCATCTGGAAACTGTCCCGCATACGCGGATGGAAAATCAGAGCCAGGGCGGGCAACCCGCGTGTGGCGATCTGGTCGGGGAAATCCGCCGTCCCGGAATGGCCGCTCCGGTACTCTTTAACCGCGACTTCGCCCGAGGACTGCTCCGAGATCTCAACTACATAATCAAATCGTCGCGTGTCCTTGGCTACGGTGTGACCCAGTTCATCTAGATCCTCGTGCAACAAGTCCTCGATAGCCTGGAAGCGGGCCACATTGTCAACGAGTTCCTCAACGCGGAACCCGGCCTTGTGGATTACGTCTTCGTATGGACACCTGACGCCGACGGCAACGCTTGGCCTTCGGTCGTCGATGCCCGGGGGCTGCCAAGTCTTGATCGAGATCCTGAGCTCGTCACTGTCCAGCGATTCAGAAGTCACAAGATGGGGATCGATGCCGGGTAAAGGTTGTACTTGTCTTGTCCGATCAGTCGTCGTGCGGTCTTCCAGGAACGCGATCAAGTCCTGGACTTGACGTGACGGAGGACTCTCGGGAGAGTATTTCAGGAATGTCTTCAGGCACTGAATTGCCTCTTCGTCACGGCCCAGATTCGCCAGCGCTTCCCCAAGTACAATCTGAGCAGTATTGTCGGCGTCCTTGCTCTTATCCACTGACAGCTGGGCGTGTAGGCGAGCCTTTTCGTACTCACGCTCCTTCAGATATGCTTCCGCCAGCAGGCCGTGAGCTGTTGAGGCACCTGAGTTCAAGGCAACCGCACGCTCCAGAGTTGTCCTAGCCCTGGTGTAATCTTGCTGCTTGAGCTGTACGCGTCCGAGCAGCGTAAGAGCCTGGACGTTCCTAGGATCTATGCTTGCAGCGCTTCCCAGGTACCTCGTTGCCTGGTTCAAGTCACCCTTTTCGAGGAACAGATATCCCATCAGGAAATTCACATCCGCGCTTCCGGGAAGAAGCCGGTAAGCTGAATTCAGGCGTTTCTCCGCTTCTTTCATATTGCCTGACTTCAGGGCTGCCAACGCCCGGTTCGTCTCCTTTCGGGCCTTAGGCGGGAGTTGAGCCGTGGCGGGAACTCCCCAGTCAACTGCGTCGGGATCCGGTGCTAGCTCGACCTCCACCCGGTAGGTGGTCGCCATGTTCGCGACTGCTACCTCTTTGTGCCCGGGAACGTACCCCACCGCACTTACTTCAAGCTCGTAGATGCCTGCCGATAGATCACCGATGCTTGCCTCCGACTGGCTCTCGGTGGTCTGCCACTGGATGTTGCGGGTGGTTTGATTGAATATCTTGACCAGCGCCTGCCGATCAAGCCGGGTGTGATTCCTGCCAAGAACCGTGAGGAGTATTAGGCCCTTAGCGCCATAGGTGGTCGGGGTTCCCGGCTGACCAGGTAAGCTCATCGGGTCACCACGGATTTGTGCTGCGATGCTGGTAGCCCACAGCACGCAAGCTGTAGAAATAGCCCCCGCGATCCAAGAACGGAGATTCATAAACATTGCATCGGCGACACAGGACTCCTCGTAGCGGAAGTATCTTTCTATCGTGCCCTGAAGTCAGAGTGCCAACGATGCAAGACTTTCTCATAAAATTCTCATAAAATGAAGACATGTTTGCTCAGCTCCCCAGCCTCGGGTGACTCGGGTCACTAGACGGCTTGGTCCAGGCTCAACTTCTGGCATGAGTTAACAGACCCAACCTCTACGTAAAACCATAGACAAAGACACCTCCTCCAAATAACAGAATTGTTGTCTGCAACTCTGTGAACAATCCACTGAAAACACGAGATTGTTATTGTGTTCTGTTTTGGAAAGAGAGTTGCTACTATTCCAGCCTGCGGATTCATAAGCTGGGCCTCTGTTTTGGGGAGTTAATTCAGCGCCAGCCCCATCCTTTACTGGCTTTCTGCTACTGGCTTTCTGCGTCGAGCATTTCGACAGAGGAGAATCCAATGAATTTCAACTTTCGAAGCCAAGCAACCGTAGCCTTGCTCGCCGTTCTGCTGATAGTTGGCCTATTCGGTGCCTCTGCAGCCAGAGCCGACGAGCTGTATGGCCGTGTTCGTGGCCTGGTTACTGACCCCGCGGGCGCGGTTCTTCCAGGTGTACAGCTGAAGCTGATCAACGTAGGTACGGGAATCTCCACCGAGGTGGTCTCAGGTTCTGACGGCAGCTTCAGCTTCCTTAGCCTCCAGCCTGGTACTTACCAGCTAACCGCGTCGAAGACCACCTTCAAGGGCTTCGAAGTGCGAGGCATCACTGTCGTCCAAGGTCAAATCTATGTACAGAATGTGCGCATGGAACTGGGAACCGTCACCGAGGTGCTGCAAGTGGAAGCCAATCCTGCGCAGGTGGAAACCAACAGCACGCAATTGGGCTCAGTGATTTCGGGAAACACTATCGTGGATATGCCCCTGGTGGGTCGCAATTGGATTCAGTTGCAGCAAACGTTGCCCGGCGTTGTAGGTTCTTCCGATCGTTTTACCAACAACTACGCCACTAACGGCAGCCAGACCCAACAGAACAGTTATCTTGTGAACGGCGTGGACACCAACGACCTGCCATTGAACACGCCGCTGGTTATTCCCAGCCCCGATGCCATTGGGGAGGTCACTCTGGTCACTAATACCATCAACCCGGAATACGGTCGCAACTCGGGGGCTATTCTGAACGCGGTGATCAAGTCGGGCACCAACAGTTTGCACGGTAGCGGATTTGAGTTCTATCGCGACACCTTCCTCAACACCAAGGCCTGGTTCCAGAACACCGCCTCGCAATTCCACCAGAACTTGTTTGGCGGAACCATTGGCGGGCCAGTGTGGAAGAACAAGACCTTTTTCTTCTTCTCCTACCAGGGTACCCGGTCCGCGAGGCCGCAAAGCATATCCAGTACCCAGGTATTTACGCCAGCGGAGCGCGGCGGAGACTTTTCGGCGTCTGGAACGTTCAGCTCAAATAGCATTCCCTTTCCAATGTTTGGGGACAGTCTTTCGACCTGCCCCGTGAGTGCCGGCGTCCAGTGCCAGCCGTCAGATCCCAATTCCACCTATGCCAAGCTTTTCAGCACCGGGGTGATTCCCGCTGAAGACTTGAGTGCTCTGGCACTGAATCTGACGAAAACCTACGTGCCCCTGCCCAACTCCGGAACACGTGAGTTTGACTTCAATCCAGTCCAGACCAATAAGACCGATCAGGAAATTGCTAAGATCGATCACACCTTCAGCAGCCACGACGCAATCTGGGGATACGGCTTGTGGCAGCGCAGTCCGCAGACCCGCACCCTTCCGTTTACCGGGGCGGACCTGCCGGGTTTTGGCGACCAAAGCCGCTCTAACACGCAACAGTATGTGATTGCCTGGAACCACACCTTCAACACCGATACCCTGAACGAGACGCGAGTAGGCTACACTCGCCTGAACTTCCAGGCGGTATTCCCTCAGAAGGCAGTGCTGCCCTCTTCGGTCGGGTTCACTGGGGTCACGCCGCAAAATACGGCGGCAGCCGGTGTTCCCACAATCGCTGTCACCGGATTGTTCACGCTGGGCTTTAGCGATAACGGACCGCAACCGCGTATTGACCAGACCTATCAGTTCACCGACAACTTCACCAAGGTCATTGGCCGCCACACTCTCAAAACGGGATTTGAGATGCGGCGCTTCCACGTGTCCAATCCGTTTTTCTTCCTGAACAATGGGCACTTCGATTTTGCAGGGAGCGGCACCTACACCACTGGATTGCCGGGAGCCGACTTCTTGCTGGGCATCCCGGATGACTATTTCCAGGGCAGCGGCGGATTCATTGATGCGACCGCCCAACAGTACTATTCGTACTTCCAGGATCAGTTCAAACTACGTTCCAACCTGACCTTGAACTACGGAGTAGGCTGGCAGGTCGACACGCCTTTGTCGCAGAACTTCAACCAGGGTGTGTCTATTAACTGCTGGCATTTCGGTCAACAATCAACCGTCTTTCCCACGGCCCCCCTGGGATTGACCTTTCCTGGCGACCAAGGGTGTAATTCCGCAGGCTACTCGACAAAATGGGGGCACTTCGGACCTCGGCTGGGCGTTGCCTATAGCCCGGGAAGTGGTGGCAAAACCTCGATCCGAGCCGGAGTTGGCCTCTACTTTAACCGTTCGGAGGAGGAGCTAACGTTACAGACTCTGGCAACTCCACCATTCGGCTTGCAAAGTGCCGGCATCGGGGATGCTCCCAATTTCGGAGTTCCTGGCTTCTCCAATCCGTTCGTAGATGTAACAGGAGCGGTTTCGGCGACAAACAAGTTCCCCTTTACCCCGCCGCAGCCAGGCGCCGCTGTGGACTTCAGCTTCTTCGAGCCCATGTCCATTAGTGTAATGGACCCCAACTTCAATACCCCGCGCGCCCTGAACTACAACCTCACCCTTCAGCGGGAGCTTCCAACTCGCATGATCTTCACCCTTGGGTATGTAGGTGCACAGGGCCGTCACTTAATCGGCGTGCAAGAAATGAATCCGGGGATTAACCCCGCAGGCTGCGCAGGCAATGCCTCGTGCCGTGCTAGCCGTAACATCCAGAACCTCACGTTTCCGCAGAATTTCGCGATTGACGGAAGAGTTATGGGCTCCATCGGGCAGCAGGGGACGTTCAACACCTCGAACTACAACTCTCTCCAAGCCAGCGTGAAGAAGAGCCTCAGCCATGGGTTGGAATTCCTGGCTGCCTACACGTGGTCTCACTCCCTGGATACGGGCTCTAGCTTTGAGAATTCTGGATTTGGCGGCAGCCGACGTGGCCAGAACCCGTTTAACCACATGGCTGACTATGGGGACTCGGAGTTCGATGCCCGCCACCGCTTTGTGCTCAGTTACAGCTACTCGTTCCCTCAGTTCAAGGATGTGAATAGGGCCGTGCGGTACTTGATAGGGGGATGGCGGCTCGCCGGTATCACAACTTTACAGGGTGGATTCCCGGTGTTCGTTCGAGATAGCGGTTTCCGGACGCTAACATGCACGGCATTCTCGTTCTACGCTTGCCCGGATAACCCGAACTACCTGGGAGGATTCCACATGCGGGATCCGAAAAACACGTCGCTGATCAACAAAGTACGCAGCCCTAGCAACACTCAGAGCTTAAACAACTATTACTTCGACCCCAATATCTTTGCACGCCAGGCTTTTGGGTTATTCGGCAATGCCCGCCGTGCCGAGTTTGCGGGCCCTGGTTTCAACAATACCGACCTGGCGCTGTACAAGGATTTCCCGCTGCACTCGGAAGGACCGATGAAAATAGAACTGCGGCTGGAGTCGTTCAACATCGCTAACCACGCACACTTCGCAAACCCGAACGGAAACGTGAACTCCGCTAACTTCGGGCGGGTTACGTCACTGCTAACAGGAGATCCAGGCTCGCCGAGAGTGACGCAGTTGGCAGCGAAGTTCTACTTCTAATCTCGAGTTTGGGGCGCTCCGAACTTCACCTCTGGGCCGACTGTCTGGGTCGGCCCTTTGTTCAACGTTAACTTACCGCCCCAGCATCGGGTAATGGCTTGCCGCCCCCATGAAGAACAGCATAAAAATCGAAAGCCAGGCATTTGCCCTCGAGGCCAGGAAGCCCATGCGCGTCATGGCCGCGGCCTCAGGCGGAATCGGCGTGCCGCTATTGGCGAAGTCTTTATTCCAGGCGATGATCTTCTTATTCATCCGCCAGATGATGCCCCAAACGTTCAGCATCATGACCCAGCCCATGCCGCCACCCACGCCGATCGCGAGCAGCCGATTGCTCTCCCAGCCGTGATTATTGAAATCGAGAAACAGGTATGCGCCCGCGGCCACCACGACAGCCACAATTACCGCCAGCACTGGTCCCTTGTTGACTTTCACCACCATAATCGCCACATACATCACTAGGAAGACGATGGTCCAGATCAAGAAGAACATGCCCATCACGTGGCCGGCCGAGGCGCCAGCGTGTCCCGCCCCCCGGCCGTTGTCCGCGTCGACGCCGACGATTTTGCCCCAATAGGCCAGCCCTACCAGCACGGTGACTACAGCTCCCCAGCGAAACCACCACAGGGCTCGCGACATCATGCTGGGGATAATTTTGGCTTTGCTGGCCGCATCCATTTCTTTCATGAACGGAACGTTAACCAAGTTAAAGAAATAAAGCAGCCCAATCCAGGTGATGCCCGCCAGGAAATGAACCCAGCGGAAGATTATGAGGTTGGTGGCGTCTCCACCGGGAAAGGTAATGCTGGGTGCGGAAAACATGGCAAGAAAGTTGGGAAGTACCATGCAATTCCTCCACGAGGCAGTGCTCTAAACCGGAACTAACGGCCGAAAAACCGAAAGAACGCTGGGCGAGCGGATTGTACACTAAGGTCCAATGCACTCCGTTATTGGGTTGAAAAGTATTCGTGCTACGCTTATGGTACAGGAATGTTAGGGCTCGCTCCCCCGCAGTTCCTGACTGCGCAGGCGACCGCGCCCAGTTGTCCCCCCGGTTCTCGAGCTGCCTCCATGCGGCGCGAGAACTGCTGGTAAAGCGGCTGTTCGAAAAGGAGATCGGCATGGATGCAAAGCCGGCGCAAAACATTCAGGATTCTTTCCTCAACACTGCCCGTAAGGAGAAGAACCCCATCACCATTTACCTGCTCAGCGGAGTAAAGCTGACGGGCCGGATCCGTTCCTTCGATAAGTACTCGGTGGTTCTGGACTCAAACAACCAGGAGCAGTTGATCTTCAAGCACGCCATCTCTACGGTAGTGATGGGCAGGACGGCGCATGCGCTTTCTCATGAGGCAAAACCAGCCGCCACTTCGGCCTCGGCGCATCAGCCGGAAATAGTTCCTGCTCCTTCGGGCACGGAAGGTTAAGGCATTTCCCGTTTGCGAAGTTCTGAGTACACGGAATCAGGAAAGCGTCTACGGGGTTCTTCCACCCAATCAAAGAACGCTGCTCTGCCCCGTGAGCGCGCCTTCCTGGTCGGTCTTGAGTACCGAAGGCGGCGGACGGCTCCTGCCTCAACCACGAAGGCCGCAAAAGCCGCACCCACCGCCGCTTCTCAGGCTGCACGGGATGCCGCAACCAGCCTTTCGATGGGCGCCAAAGCTGCGCGTGCTCCGGAGTTCAGCGCCGAGGAATCTCTGGAGGAATTACGCGCGCTAGCGGACAGCGCGGGAGCGGAAATTGCCGGCGAGTTCCTGCAGCACCGCGACAAACCCGACCCTGCCACCCTGATCGGCAAAGGAAAGCTGGAAGAAATCAAAGGCGCTGCCGCTTCGGTTTCTGCCGATCTCATCCTCTTCGATCACGATCTATCTCCGTCGCAACAGCGCAATATCGAACGGGAAGTGGATAGGCGGGTGATCGACCGCACTCAGCTCATTCTCGATATTTTCGCCCGCCACGCCCGAACTCGCGAGGGTCAACTGCAGGTCGAGCTCGCGCAATTGGAATATCTGCTGCCCCGCATGACCGGACGCGGTATTGAGATGTCGCAACTCGGCGGCGGAATCGGTACCCGTGGCCCGGGTGAAACGCAGCTCGAAACCGACCGCCGCAAGATTTATCGCCGTATCCGGCACGTGAAATCTCAACTGGAAAATGTGCGCCGCATCCGCGCCCAACAGCGCCAGCGCCGGGAATCGGTGCCAGTAGCGACGGTTGCGCTAGTCGGATACACCAATGCCGGCAAGTCGACCCTGTTCAATGCTTTGACCCATGCGGAAGTTCTGGCGTCGTCAAAAATGTTTGCCACCCTCGATCCGACGATCCGCTCCGTCTCTTTGCCCTCGAAGCGAAGAGTGCTGCTCTCCGACACTGTCGGCTTCATCCGAAACCTGCCGCACACGCTGGTTTCCGCGTTTCGCGCCACTTTGGAAGAAGTGCAGCGCGCCGCACTCATTCTCCAAATTTCCGATGCCAGCAGTCCGCTTTCGACCGAGCAGGATGCGCAAGTCGAGCTGGTGCTGAAAGACCTGGAGGCAGACCAGAAACCTCGCCTGCGCGTGATGAATAAAGTTGATCTCCTGCCCGCGGCGCGCCGCGACGCTTTGCGCGACGATTCCCGAACCGTGCACGTCTCGGCGCTCAAGTCAATTGGCATCAGCACGCTCCTCGATCGAATCGATCAGGCGCTGGGAGAAGATCCGCTCTCCCGCATCCATCTGCGGGTACCACAAAAAGAGGGTAAGACTCTGGCGCTACTGGAAGCCGGCTCGCGCATCTATGCCCGACATTACAAAGACGGATTGGTAGAACTGGAAGCCGAGGCTCCGCAATCCCTGCTCCGCCGGGTAAGAGAGTTTGTCGTGGAATAAGGCTTTCAGCCGTTAGCTAGCTCACAGACTTTACCTTAAGACCTTGAGATTGCCATTGCTTGGCAAGCACAGGATCGTCTTGTGATCGGCCGAAGAGTTGGGGTCCCTTTACCGGCCCAGCTTAAAAGCTAGTAGCTAAATTTAAATGGGCCGACAACCAAGAAGCGGTGACATTCCTTGGCTATCGGCCCATTCGATCCTGAATTGGATCGGAGGTGATATCCCTATGCTAGACCCCTTGCGCCGAAAGTCAAGGTTTTTCCGGAGCTTTGTATTAGTGGCTCACGGGCCCGATCCGGGAACGCGCGCGTTGACACTATGCCCGTAGAATGTTAATTTTGTTGGTTTTACAGCCTTCTTTACTCTCGAGAGTTCTAATCAGCGCGGGACATGGACGAGACGCTCAGACAACTAGGCGGATTACTGCTCGGGTCCATCCCAACCATCATCTTCATGGTGCTGGTGTACAGCACCTATACCGTCCTTGTTCACAGGCCGCTGGTCCGAGTTCTCGCTGAGCGCCGGAGGAAAACCGAAGGCGCCATGGAGAAAGCCCGCGCCGACATCGCTGCCGCCGAGGCCCGTACCGCTGAATACGAGCAGCACGTACGTGCGGCCCGGCTTGCCATCTTTAAGGCCCAGGAAGGCCGCCGTCAGCAGGCTTTGCAGGCACGTGCTGCGGCGGTTGCCGAAGCTCGTTCCCGTGCCCACCAGCAAGTGGAAGAGGCTCGTGCCACGATAGAAAAAGACAAACAGCTTGCGCAAGCAGGCCTGCAGCAGGAAGCCGGGGCTCTCGCGATTGAGATTATCCGTGCCGTGCTGGAACCGGCGGTCGCCGGATCGCGCGCAGGTGGCCGATGATCAGGCTTTCTGGCGTTGGCCGAGTCGGCTTCTTGGCGCTTACCTTGACATTCCTGTTCCTGATTGGAACCCCCGTTCGGCCCTCCCAAGCGGAGCGAAGCTCAGCAACCAACCAGCAGTCCAATTCAGCCCAGCAGGAACGGACCTCCGGCCAAGCCGCCAGCCGCGGTTCAGAGCCGGCGAAAGAATCCCCTGAAGCGTCAGGCGAGGAAAAAAATCAAACCGAGCAGTTCAAGAAATCTCCCTCGGTGATGCTGCTGGCACGCATTACCGGTTTGAGTCCGGAGCATGCCTACTGGCTGGCGGTGCTGATTAACTTCGCGGTGATCGCTGGCGCCATCCTCTGGCTTTCCCGTTCGCACTTGCCGGGCGTCTTCCGCAACCGCACTATTTCCATCCAGAAAGCAATGGAAGAGGCGCGAAAAGCCAGCCAGGAGGCAGATCAGAGGTTGGCGGAGATTGAGGCTCGGCTATCCAAGTTGGACGTCGAGATTGGAGCGATGCGCGCCGCAGCGGAGAAAGAAGCCGCTGCCGAAGAAGCGCGCATCAAAGCTGCTGCCGAACAAGACGCACGCAAGATCATCGACTCGGCGGAGCAGGAGATCGCCACTGCGGCCAAATCAGCACGTCGCGACCTGAAAGCCTATGCTGCGGATTTGGCCGTTTCGCTGGCGCAAAGGCAGATCCGCGTGGACACCGACACTGATCAGGCGCTGGTACGAACGTTCGCCGACCAGCTGAGCAGCACCGGTTCCAACGGCGGGGCGGGGAAGGACGGCCGGAAATAGATGTCAGCCCTCACCAGTCGTTACGCTCGCGCCTTCGTGGATGTTGTCCTGGGCAAACGCTTGGACGCGAACAAAACGCTTCAGGAACTTCACACCATAGCCGTAACCGCCCAGAGTAGCCTGGAACTGCGCCGTGTCTGGGAGAGCCCAGCCATTCCCGCCGAGCAGAAGCGCGCTTTACTGGACGCAATCGTTAAGCGGGAAGGGATTTCGCGCCCAGTCCGGAATTTCATCGCCGTCCTGATCGACCATCGCCGCATTAATTTGCTCGACCCGGTCGTCAAGGATTTCGAGCAGGGACTGAACCAGCGCCTGGGCTTTGCCGAAGCAGACATCACCAGCGCCCGCGATTTAAGTGATGCGGAGCGGCGTGCCCTGGAACGTCAGATCGAGAATTTGACCGGGAAGAAAGTGCGCGCCCACTATGCGCGTGATACCTCGATTCTAGGCGGCGCCGTCGTCCGCCTTGGCAGCACGATTTACGACGGTTCGATCAAAGGACAGCTGGCAAGAATTCGGGAACAGTTGAGCAGCACTTAGCACTTGGCATTTTGCCATTCCAGATCCGGGCGACTTTCGGCAATACTGTTCAGGGGCCAAATGCTAATTGCCAAGCGCTAAGTGCGGTTCGGGAAACTAGAAATCTGAAACTCGAAACCGAGTCTTTATGGCACAGATCAAAGCAGACGAAATCACCAAGCTTATCCGCGAGCAGATCGAGAACTACGAATCCAAGATCGCGGTAGACGAGGTCGGCACCGTTATCACCCTGGGTGACGGTATCGCCCGCGTGCACGGCCTCGACAAAGTCATGGCCGGAGAGTTGCTCTCCTTTCCGCACGGCATAGCCGGCATCGCCTTGAACCTGGAAGAAGACCAGGTCGGCGTGGTGCTGCTCGGCGAATACACCGAAATCAAGGAAGGCGACGAGGTCAAGCGTACCGGCCGTATCATGAGCGTGCCTGTGGGCGAGGCCTTGGTTGGCCGCGTCGTGAATTCGCTCGGCCAGCCCATCGACGATAAAGGTCCAATCGCAACCGACAAGAATATTGCTCTGGAGCGCCTGGCCCCCGGGGTTATCGATCGTCAACCCGTACGCGAGCCCATGGCCACCGGTTTGAAGGCCATCGACAGCATGATTCCTATCGGCCGCGGCCAGCGCGAATTGATCATCGGAGACCGCCAGACGGGAAAAACTGCGGTCGCGCTCGACACCATCATCAACAATAAGGGCAACGATCTGATTTGTATCTATTGCGCTGTTGGCCAGAAGCGTTCCTCGATTGCGCAGGTGGTCAAGATTCTCGAAGACTATGGTGCGATGGAGTACACGATCGTATTAGCGGCGTCGGCCTCCGAACCGGCCCCCATGCAGTACATCGCCCCCTACGCGGCCTGCGCCATGGGCGAGTACTTCCGCGATTCCAAGCGTCACGCCCTTTGCATCTACGACGACCTCTCGAAACATGCCGCTTCTTATCGCGAAATCTCCTTGCTGCTGCGCCGCCCGCCGGGCCGCGAAGCCTATCCCGGCGATGTTTTCTATCTCCACTCGCGCCTGTTGGAGCGTGCTGCAAAGCTGAGCGACAAGAACGGGGGCGGCTCGCTGACCGCCCTGCCCATCATCGAGACCCAGGCCGGCGACGTTTCCGCCTACATTCCGACCAACGTAATTTCCATCACTGATGGCCAGATCTATCTCGAGACCGACCTGTTCAATCAAGGGGTGCGCCCTGCGGTGAACGTAGGTCTATCGGTAAGCCGGGTCGGCGGCAGCGCGCAGATCAAAGCCATGCGCCAGGTAGCTGGAACCTTAAAACTTGAACTCGCCCAGTTCCGCGAACTGGCAGCCTTCGCCCAATTCGGCAGCGATCTCGACAAGGCCACGCAGGCTCAGTTATCCCGAGGCTCGCGGCTGGTCGAGATTCTCAAGCAGGGCCAGTTCTCACCCTTACCGTTCTCCAAGCAGATTTTGATTATCTTTGCCGGAACCGGTGGCTTCCTCGACGACATGCCAGTCGAGCAGGTGCGCGAATTTGAAAAAGACCTCTACCAGTATGCAGAAACAACGAACCCAGGCTTACTGCGCACCATCATGGAAAAGAAGATCCTCGACGACAGCATCAAGCAGGAAATGACTAAGCTGATTAAGGAATGCAAACAGCAGTGCGCCCAGACCCGCCAGGAAAAACTGGCCGTGGGAACGTAGTCCGCCAATCAGAAACACAACCATAGAGCATGGCCAATATTCTCGACATTCGGCGCCGCATCCGCAGCGTGACCAACACACGCCAGATCACCAAGGCGATGAAGATGGTCTCGGCAGCCAGGCTGCGACGTGCCCAGGAGCGGGCTTTGGCTGCGCGCCCCTATGCGGAAATGCTGACCAACGTGCTCAAGTCCCTGGTCTCTCGCGCCGAGATTTTTGATCCGGAAACCGGCGAGCCGCGCCACCCCTTGCTGGCGCAACGCGAAGAGAGAAATGTGCTGCTGATTATTGTTACCGGCGACAAGGGACTGGCTGGGGCTTTCAATACCAACATCCTGAAGGCAGCTATGCACTTTCTGGAGTCGAAGGCGGGCCAGAAGGTCGAGATGGAAGCGATCGGTCGCAAGGGCCGCGATTTTATGCGGCGTCGCTTTCCAAAGGCTCAGCCCAGAGTACGCAGCGCAGAGCAGGCAGCCAGTTCGGCTCCGTCGGTGACGATTGTTGGTGAGCAAGTCGGGGTGTTGAACAAGCTGGATTATTCCGTGGCTGCCGGAATTGCCGAACGCGTCATCGACCGCTACAGCCACTCAGATATTGATTCCGTTTACTTGCTGTTCAATGAGTTTAAGTCGGTGATCGCGCAGCGGGTGGTGGTTGAGCAGATACTGCCCGTCGAGCAGATTGGCTGGGTCGTAGTCAGCCAAGCCGCGGAACCAACGAAAGAAGAGAAGGCCAAAGCGCGCAAGGCTGCAGTCGCGGCGGGCGTCGGCCTTCGTGCGCCAGACACCAGTCAGATTGATACTGAAGCCGCCAAATTTGCTACTGCCAAGGTTGACTACATCTACGAGCAGTCCCCCACGGAACTCTTCAGCAGCCTGCTGCCGAAGTATATAGGCGTGCAGATTTTCCGCTCCCTGCTGGAGTCCGTCGCCGCTGAACACGGGGCCCGCATGACCGCCATGGATGCAGCCACCAACAATGCTAGCGAGATGATCGACTCCTTGACCCTGGCCATGAATCGCGCTCGCCAGGCCAAGATCACGAAGGAGATTATCGAAATCGTTAGCGGCGCAGCCGCCGCGGTGTAAGAAAGAAGCACTTGGCCATTAGCACTTGGCATTTAGCCATTTGAGATTCGCGCTCTAGCCATGTGAGATTCGCGCTGAGGTTCTGCAACGTCGTTCAGAAGCTAAGTGCTAAATACTGGAGTTATATGCCTGACAATATTGGACACGTAATTCAAGTCGCTGGTCCCGCCGTGGACGTGCAATTTTTCGAAGGCCGCATGCCGCCGATTTACCAGGCTCTGCGCGTGGTAAGCGATGGCTTCCAGGTACCGTCCCCGATTAACGTCGTGCTCGAAGTGCAGCAGCACCTCGGCGAAGGACGCGTCCGTTGCGTTGCCATGGAACCCACCGATGGCATGGTGCGTGGCATGAAGGCCATCGACCAGGGCGGGCCGATCTCTGTCCCGGTCGGTTCAGGCACCCTGGGGCGGGTCATGAATGTGATTGGCGAGCCCGTGGACCAGCTCGGTCCGATCCAGCACACGCAGACCATGCCGATTCACCGCCCCGCGCCGGCTTTTGATGAGCAGGCCACGACCGCCGAGATGTTCGAAACCGGCGTGAAGGTCATCGACCTGATCCAGCCCTTCTTGAAGGGCGGCAAGATCGGCCTGTTCGGCGGAGCGGGCGTGGGCAAAACTGTTGTCATCATGGAACTGATCAACAATGTCGCCAAACAGCATGGCGGCTTCTCGGTGTTTGCCGGGGTTGGCGAGCGCACTCGTGAAGGCAACGACCTGTGGCTGGAAATGACCGAGTCAGGTGTAATCAAGCCCGGTGATCCCTCGAAATCGAAAGCCGCCTTGATCTACGGGCAGATGACCGAGCCGCCCGGCGCGCGTCTGCGCGTGGCTCTCACCGGGCTGACAGTTGCTGAGTATTTCCGCGACGTCGAGGGCGCCGACACCCTGCTCTTCATCGACAACATATTCCGTTTCACCCAAGCCGGCTCGGAAGTCTCCGCCCTGCTGGGCCGTATGCCAAGCGCCGTCGGATACCAGCCCAACTTGGCGACGGAAATGGGCGAGTTGCAGGAGCGCATCACCTCCACCAAGAAGGGCTCGGTGACGTCGGTGCAGGCTATTTACGTCCCCGCCGATGACCTGACCGATCCAGCTCCTGCCACTACCTTCGCTCACCTGGACGCGACCACAGTGTTGTCGCGCTCATTGACCGAGATCGGGATTTATCCTGCCGTCGACCCGTTGGCCTCCACATCGCGCATTCTTGATCCTCGTATTGTTGGCCAGGATCACTACGACGTCGCGCAGTCGGTAAAGAAGACGCTGCAGAGCTACAAGGACCTGCAAGACATCATCGCCATCCTCGGCATCGACGAATTAAGCGAAGACCAGAAGCTCACCGTCGCCCGGGCGCGCAAGATCCAGAAATTTCTGTCGCAACCTTTCCATGTGGCGGAACAGTTCACCGGCACACCCGGCCGCTACGTGAAAATTGCCGACACGGTGAAAGGCTTCCGCGGCATTGTCGAAGGCAGATACGACGAAATCCCGGAACAGGCCTTTTACATGAAAGGAACGATTGACGAAGTCCTCGAAGCCGCCGAGAAACTAAAGACGGCTTCGGCGGCAGCTTAAGAAAGGCTCTCGGCTTTAGGCTCTAGGCGTTAGGCAAAACGCTAGAGCCCGGCGCCCAGAGCCCAGGGCCTGACATGGCGGACACTTTCCAATTCGAAATCGTTACTCCTGAGAAACTCGTGGTCCGCGACGTCGCCGAGGAAATGCAAATCCCCGCCAAGAACGGCTACATCGGAGTACTCCCCGGCCACGCGCCGTTGATCACCGAATTGGCAGTAGGCAAAATCACGTATCGCAACAACGGCTATACGCACCAGATCTCCCTGGCTTGGGGTTTTGCCGAGATCCTGCCCGACAAAGTCACGATCCTGGCCGAGAACGCCGAGCGTGCTGACGAAATCGACGTGAAGCGCGCTCAGGAAGCCAAAGAACGAGCCGAGGAGCGCCTGAAAAGCGGCAGCACCGAAACTGACTACGAACGGGCTCAGAACGCCTTGCAGCGCGCCGAGACCCGCCTCGAAGTCGCGAGTAAGGGGTCGTAGTCAACCGACGAATCCAACCATGAACGGCAAAGCCGCCGGACTTCCGGCGGCTTCGTTGTCCCAGCAGGAGTGCTGGCTAGTACCCTGAGTACCCTCGGTTGAAATTCGATTGGTACCCGGCGCGATAACCATTCGTGTACTGCGTCTTGTATGCGTTCTTGTCCCCGTACACGCGCTGATAGCCGTGGTCCTTATCGTCGTAAGGTCCGCGCGGGTTCGGGTTGAATCGCTTGCCGCTCTCCATGTCCTGGCGAGCAACGGTCGAGCCGTCCTGGTAGCCGATGTTATAAGCCGGACTGTTGTAACCACCGCGATACCGGCCGTTATTGCCGCGGCCATAGCCATCATCACCGTCGCCATCCCCATCCCCGCGACGCCGGTTCATGCTCTGGTAGCCGTTTTCGAACCCGCTGCGATACCCTTCCTGATAACCGTGCCGGAACCAGTTCGCCGGCCCCATCCATGATTGGTAGCCGCGCGTAGCCTGCCGCCAGTCGGGCGTGCGATAGTCGAAAGGATCGTTTTCGCGCCCTTCCTCGCGTCCTTGGTTGACACCATCGCGGTAGCCGCTCTGATATCCATACTGCCGGGCCTGGGCCAGGTTGCCACGGTAATAACCGCCGTCATCATCGTTGTCGTGATCGCGCTGCGCCAAGGCCAGTCCACTGAACAGGAGCGTCACCGCCATTGCCAGCCCTGCCATCCTGATTGTTCGCGTCATAATGTCCTCCTACCGGGCGCCTCCGATCCATCGGAAGGCGGCCCGGCCTGCCTGACCAGTACCGCCCTCCTGTTGTTACCCGGTTGTGCTAAGTGTGATGCGCCCACAATGCGGGTTTGCTGCTCTCCGTTCAGGAAATCGAAAGTTCGTTTCACACAGAGTCGGGCAGCAAATTGCGGAACTTTTTTCCGCGCGCTGGGTTGCGGATTTCGGGTAGTGGTGCCGTTTAACTTTCACGGGCTGTGCCATTGGTTGTCTGATTGCTGGCGGCGAGCGCCTTTGCGACGAGTTCTCTGTCGAGTCGTGCTGCTGGTGTACATGTATCTACCAGCAACCCGCAAAGCTCTTGCAGACTCCAAACGTGATCCGTCAACCCTGCCTCCATCGCCGGAGTGGCGCGCAGACTTGAATGAATACGGCAAAAGTTGTAATGGAAAAAGTATAGAGCAACTTGATGAGCATGGTTCTAAAACTTCTTGCTGAATCCGTTCGTCAGACGGGTATAGCGCCGCATCCCCATCCGCATCGAAAGATTGCTGCGTTCCACGAAAGACGTACTGACGTGTTTCGGATCGGGCTTGCCGCTCAACACCCCGGTACGGCATCCGATGCAGGTTGCGGGGCTATAACGCGATTCCGGGCTGTCTCCGGCGGAGCCGTACAGTTTGACCAGCATGGCGTAGTCAATCTCAGAGCCGAAAGCGTTCTCCACGGCATCGGCATAAACGCGATGCCCATCAGTTGTGAGTTGAATCCGATTGACGATACGCGAAGCTGCATCGCGCATGAACGCTTGCGCTGTTTCGGCTCCAAGATCCCCGAGCGTGTAGGACACAATCAGTTTGCTGTCGCTGTCCAGTGCCGTCCACGTCCAAACGCTGCCAAGGCCACTTTGTACCTGTTCCAGGGTCAGATTCTTATCCTTACCGTAAACAAACGCCCATACCTCATCGCACTGCAACCGACGAACGCGCACGTTGCGGACATGCGTGTGATGGTAAGCAGCGCAAGCACACCCCAAATCGTGCAGGAGTCTGAGAACGGTGTGTTTGCCGACGCCCAACATCCGGCACGTAGCGTTGATGGAATTGCCTTCCACCAATGCACTCACGATGGCAGTTTGTTTGGCTATGGGCAGACGATTCATGGCAACTCAAATATACGTTACCGCTCACGTATAAGTCAAGATAAAAATGCGCTTGATTTCGTGACCGCTCACGTATACAATTCAAGCATGACAAAGAAACGCAAAAACCCGTATGCTGTGGCCCTAGGCCGCAAGGGTGGTCGCAAGGGTGGCCCGGCTCGCGCTGCGAACATGACCCCCCAAGAGCGTAGCGAGAGCGCGAGAAACGCTGTGCTGGCGCGTTGGGCTAAGGTCAAACAAGAGAACGACCGATAAAGTAAATACAAGGAAGCCATCATGCCCGAACGTCCTACCAGAATCCCGTTTCCACTCCCGAATAGTCCATTAAAGGACGCCGTCGAAGTTGGCGTAAGGGAATCCACTGAGCGCTGGAGTGAAGTTACTCTCGAAGACGGAACGATATTCCGTATCAAAACCAGTATCCTCGGAGCCGCGAGGGTAGCGGGCGAATACGACCCTGAAGGCAATCCCGCCTATGCTCTTAAGTTGAATCCAATGATAGTGGTCGTGACTGCCCCGCCAAATCTCAAGCGACCTGCACAGCGGGCTCCTGGAATTAACTGAAGGGAGGTAATCATGTCAGCCGATCTCTCGACAACAACGAATAAAAACATGGCCATTGCAGTCGTATGCGTGTCGTTGATTGCTCCGGCTCCAGCCGTAGCGTCAACGGCTCCCGTCCCCGCCATCGAGGAGAATACCTTGGGGCGTGAAGTGTCCTACGTCATCCCTGAATCTGATTATGAAATGGTGACCGATTCCAGAGTCGCAACGTGGATAAAATTTCAGGATTTGCGGAGAGAATGGCACGAAGCGCGGGGTGGTAGATCGTCTGTGGCTGAAATGGCCATGCTACCCGCCTATCAGAAAATCATGGGAATGGGCCCGGATGTCCTGCCTCACATCTTGACACAACTTCGATATGAAGGAGATCAGCCCGATCACTGGTTCTGGGCGTTGGCGGCGATTGCAGATACCAATCCAGTTCCTCCGCAGAGTCGCGGGAAGGTGCGCGAAATGGCTAGGGCATGGCTGGAGTGGGGCGAGAAAACGGGAAATGTTCAACTGGGTTGATTGGCCTCCAGAATTTACCTACAGTGCTGATCCGCGATTCCCGCATGAAGTTCCGAATCTGCGCCCCCACTTGTGCGCCGATACGGTCAGCGAAGCGACGAGTGGATACAACTGCATCGCTTGGGCTGCATCAGACGTAGAGAACTGGTGGGAGCCAGACCCATTCTTCCAATACCATTGGCCAGATGGCGTACAAAGGAACTACTCTCAGCAGGCATACATCGATGCCTTCGGCACTGTCGGCTTTGAGGTTTGCGATAACGACATGCCGGAAGAAGGCATGGAAAAGATTGTGCTGTATACGCTCCGGGGGGAGCCAAAGCACGCGGCGCGACGACTGAGAAACGGAAACTGGACTAGCAAACTTGGGGGTTACGAGGACATTCAGCACACGACACTTGATTGCCTGAGTGGGCCTCTATATGGGATACCCAATGTGTACCTAAGGCGAAGAATAGCTTGAATCACTTATCCTCGGTTGCCTCTTTGACGATCCGTAAGGCATTTTGGCTGGAATCTATGGGTTTGCACTTGTGGGCATCGAACTGGGCTGTAACGCCACTATCCAAATCAGCCTTGAATTGAGAATTGCAGCGTTCGCACACGCCAATGACGGGCGGCGGGATCTTTTTTACGATCCGCAGGGTTCTCTTGGGCACGAATCCAAGTCTAACGCACTCCGCCGCGAACCTCTGGCCCTGTGGACTTCAAACGGCACCACTACCGGATTTCGCCCTCACCGCGGCCTTCTCATGCTTTCTGCTACACTTCTCCGTTTTCTTAATATCTAAGGAGAGGCAATCATGGATATCCGTCAAGTTGGCGTGCTGGGCGCGGGAACCATGGGCAACGGCATCGCCCACGTGTTTGCCCGCTCCGGCTACCAGGTGATGCTCTGTGACATCGAACAGAGCTTCCTCGATCGTGCCCTTGCAACCATCACCAAGAATCTCGATCGCGAGTTGGCCAAGAACAAAATTAGTGCAGACGACAAGTCTGCCGCGCTGAAGGGAATTAACCCTGTGCTGGATCGCGGCAAGCTCGCAAATTGTGATTTTGTGATCGAAGCGGCCACCGAAAAATTTGAAATCAAGGCTGAACTGTTCCGCGATCTCGACCGCCTCTGCCGGCCGGAAATCATCCTGGCCTCCAACACGTCGTCTATTTCAATCACCAAACTGGCTGCTCTGACGAAGCGCGCCGACAAAGTGATTGGCATGCACTTCTTCAACCCAGTGCCCATGATGAAATTGGTGGAAGTGATCCGCGGCCTGGCCACCTCCAACGAGACGTTTCAAAACGTTCGCAACCTGGCCGTAAAACTCGACAAGACGCCGGTCGAAGTGAACGACGCTCCGGGCTTCGTTTCGAATCGCGTCCTAATGCCTTTGCTGAACGAAGCCATGTACGCGGTTATGGAAGGCGTGGCCGCCCCCGAAGCGGTAGACGAGGTCTTCAAGCTGGGGATGGCGCACCCCATGGGCCCATTAACCCTGGCCGATTTCATCGGTCTCGATGTCTGCCTCGACATCATGCGCGTGTTGCAGGAGGGTCTCGGCGATCCGAAATACCGTCCTTGCCCGTTGCTGATCAGAATGGTGGATGCCGGCTGGCTGGGCAGAAAGAGCGGCCGAGGGT
This sequence comes from Terriglobales bacterium, assembly GCA_035272945.1. Taxonomy (GTDB): domain Bacteria; phylum Acidobacteriota; class Terriglobia; order Terriglobales; family Acidobacteriaceae; genus Gp1-AA122. The sequence continues at coordinate 44,195 of DATEPX010000213.1, read as the reverse complement.
TCTACCGGTACTAACTCTCGAGTCCGTAAATCTTGTGTGGGGGCGGGTCTTAGACACTTCCAGGCGGGTCGGAGGCCCGCCTCCACACGATGTAGTCGCCTTCTGTTTTTGTTATTCCGACGCGGCTTTTAAGCCGTGGAGGAATCTGCTTTTTGTGGATCCCTATAATCCAGTAAGAATTCATTCGATGCCAGAACACAAACCCAACGACCTCCTCTTCTATATTCTCGCCGCCCTGTTCGGCATCCTGGCAGGCTGGATCGACGTGAAGATTGGTGATCTGCTCTTCACCGCGCTGCTCGTGCTAGCTGCCTGTATGCTCTTGGGAGCACTGCGTCCGAATCGGCCTTATCGCTGGGTCATTATGATTGGAGTCTTTGTCCCAATTGTCGAATTGCTGGCCTACGTAGTGATGACGCAGAGACCCTATCCCGGGCAAATCTACGAATCCTTCTTGGCCTTTCTTCCCGGTATCGCCGGGGCCTACGGCGGCTCGCTGATACGCGGTGCAATAGACAATTTGCTTCAAGGTAGGTAATTCGACTGATGTCGTCATCCTGAACCCGGGGTTAGCCGGCGAAGGATCTCGAGCCCACACCGACACGGTTTTTGGATCGCTACTCCACACCAAGGTATGCCTTAACCACAAAGTTACTCCCTTTCCACAGCGCATCCAGCTATGCTGCCGAACATGGGAGTTTCGGTCTCGGTGCTGGCCAGTGGCAGCCGAGGAAACAGCACCATCGTCGCGAGCACTAAAACCCGCATCCTGGTAGACGCGGGTATTTCCTGCCGCGAAACCTTCAAGCGCATGAAGGCACTCGGAGACGATCCGCACTCGCTTGCCGCCATCCTCATCACGCACGAGCACGCCGACCACGTTTTCGGCCTTCGAGTCTTGGCGCAAAAACTGGGGCTCCCGGTTTTCATGACGAGTTCGACACATCACGCGTGGTCGCAGATGATGCGCGACAGAAACGGAGACCGCCCAAAACTCAACAGGCTGGAAACGTTCTCTTCGGGCCGCAGCTTCCAGATCGGCGACATCGCCGTCACCCCGTTCACGATTCCTCACGATGCTGCCGACCCAGTGGGCTTCACCTTCCGCTCCGAGGGCGTCAAGGTAGCGGTCGTGACGGACCTTGGCTACATGCCGATCAGCGTGGTCGACAACCTGCGTGGCTGCGACGTGCTGGTGATGGAGTCCAATCACGATCTGGAAATGCTGCGCGGCGGTCCCTATCCCTGGTCGGTAAAACAGCGGGTCATGAGTCGCGTCGGTCACTTGTCCAACGAAGCTCTCGCGGAATTCTTCGCCAGCGATTATGATGGAAGAGCGGCCTACGTCGTGCTGGCTCACCTTTCCGAGCAGAATAACCATCCTGAACTCGCCCGGGGAGCGGCCGAGCGCGCACTAGGGGCTCGCCGGACTCTGCTCCACAACCGCGTGCTGTTGGCTTCGCAGGCCGAACCGTTGGAGCCTCTCCGGCTGTAGTTCATATGAGTGAAGCGCAGTGTATCGATCCCCTGGTGGGGAAAATCCTGGCTGGATGGCGGTACGACATCTCCGGCATCACGCCCGAGATGCGTGGCGACTACGAGCAGCATCTGGCTGCCTGCGGCCGCTGCCGCTCGCGCCAGCGTTTGCATCGCACGATTGATGTTGTCCTGATCGTGCTGGCTTCCGCATCTGCGGGCGTTTTCCTGCTGGCTTTTGGCGTAATTCGCCACTTCGGTCCCGCCCACGCCTTCTGGTTGGAAGTAGGTGCGTTGGCAGGATTCGCTCTCTCCGCACTGATCTGGCTGATTGTGGCCGTAGCCACGCCTGCGCCGATGACCGTAGTCGATGTCGCCAGGCTGGGCGCCCGCCACGTTCATGATCGCTTGCCTCCCGAAATTCGCGACCGCTTGCCGGAAGAGTTACGCCTGAAAATTACCGGGCAGTCGTAGCCCCCCGTGCATCTAAACTGAATCGTTCCTCAGAGGCGAATAGCAGAGCTAAAGATTGCGATCGAAATCCATTGCCAACGCTCGCTGCGAATTGATCGTCCTTCTCCTACTGGCCACGACGGTGGCGGCGCGGCAGAGCGCCCCAACTGATCCCGATACCCAAAACCAATCCATGCCAGGAATGCAACATGCCCATCCCGGCATGAAAATGCCTGACCACCATGATTCACTTCCATCCCCCCACGCCAGCTCCGGTACCGCATGGCAACCTGCTTCGGTCCCGCAATACATGTGGATGACAACTCATGGAAACTGGGACCTGATGGCCCACGGCGTGTTTCTTCTAACCTACAATCATCAAGGTGGACCCCGTGGCGCCGGTAAAGCCGAATCGGTCAACTACCTTATGACCATGGAAGAGCATCGTCTCGGCCCTGGCACGCTGCTCTTCCGCCAGATGTTTTCCGCCGAGTCATTGACCTCGCCCCATCCCGGCTTTCCGGAACTGTTCCAAACCGGCGAGACCTACCACGGCCAGCCGCTCGTGGATCATCAGCACCCGCACAATGTTTTTGCCGAGCTCTCGGCACTCTACACCGCACCCATTAGCGAGAAAGTTTCTTGGCTGCTTTACGGAGGGCCCGCCGCCGAGCCAGCCCTGGGGCCGGTCACCTACATCCATCGCGCCTCGGCCGCCGAGCTTCCCGCCGCCCCACTGGGACACCATCTGCAGGATTCCACTCACACCAGCTTTGGCGTGGTGACCACCGGTTTCATACTCGATCGCTTCAAAATCGAGGGCTCGGCATTCAATGGCCGCGAGCCTAACGAGAAGCGTTACACGATTCAGCCTGCCGCCCTGGACTCATGGTCTTTCCGCGCCAGTCTCGCCTCCAATCGCAATTGGACCGCACAATACAGCTATGGCCGCCTCATGCATCCGGAGGCACCAGAGCCCGGCAACGAGAAGCGCCAGACCGCCTCTCTCGAATACAACCGACCTCTAAAGGCAGGCAATTGGGCGACGTCGCTAGTCTGGGGCCGCAAGCACAAAGAACTCAAGGGCAGCAATCAGAACGGCTACCTGGCCGAGTCAACCTTGAATTTCATGCGCCGCAATTACCTATACATGCGGCTGGAATTGGTGGACAAAGATGAACTCTTCCCCCACATTCCCACGAGTCCGTCCTTCCGGATCGGAGCTTATACGTTGGGCGGCGTACGTGATCTGGTGCAGAACCAACTCGGGCAGATTGGCGTGGGTGCGGACCTAACCTTCTACTCGAAACCCCCGGCGCTGGTTCCGTTCTATGGACAAAATCCTGTTTCTGCCCGGATTTTTGTACGCCTTCGCCCAGGGCTGAGCCGCCACATGCACTGATTCTCTGTTGCCGATTCCGGCACTGGCTGTGATATTCTCGCAACCTATCCGACAGATTCAGGGCAAAATCTTAATTATGAACCCCCAAACTACTGTTCTGAACATGATCCGAGCGGCCATGCTGATGGCGATCGTGCTCTATATGTTCATCGGCGAAAAGATCGCTGTTGGCCGATCGCCGGTTTCGCCCGTGGTATTTCAAGCCATCGCTGTGATCTCGATCATGACGGTTGTGGCCCTCTTCGCCCTGCGCCGCGTGATGGTACTGCCGGCATTCGCTTCGCTGCAGACAAGCCCAAACGACGCCCGGGCCCTGGGCCGATGGCGCGCCGGCTACATTGTCAGTTACGCTTTATGTGAGGCCCTTGCACTCTATGGTTTCGTCTTGCGAGTCGTCGGCTTTCCGTTCTCGCAGGTGGTTCTCTTTTATGTAGCCAGTCTGGCGCTGTTGGTGTATTACCGTCCGCAGCTTCCCCAGCCCGATCCGCTGGCGCCGACTCCGTCGGTGTAGAGAGCGCCCTGAGACTCTCCAAGCGATAAAGAAGATGCCCTTGTCCTCCTCTTGGCCACTTGGGAACCTGGCTATTGGCCTTTAGTAATCTGCCGCCCTCCAGGAGTGCGTGTCATAGTGGCCATCGAAATGGCGCCCTCCCCCAATCTCTACTCCCACCAGCGTGCTCCCCGGGCAAAGCTGGCGGGCTCCATTTTGGTTCTCATTGAACTGGAGAATCAGCGACAACTTCGAGCCAAGCTCAATCAACTTTCCATCCATGGCGGTCTTTTGCAGCTCGCAGAACCGTTGGCAGAACAGGTTCTGATGCGGCTGATGTTTCACCTGGGTTCCACAACGGTGCGGGCGCAAGCCGAAACCATATCCCCAGTATGGGCGACGAATGGATGCTTGCAGCCCTTCCGGTTCACGGATCTCGGCGAGGACGATCAGCGGCGGCTGGATGCGGACCTGCAATCGATGTATGGGATCGCAAGCGCGATGACTATTGACGCACAAACTATCATACCGAGCGAAGAACTGGAGCCTGTATCTTTGGCTCTCACCACCAACACCAAAGAGCAAGCCGTAACGGAAGAACTGGCCGTGACCTACATAGAAGACAGCCCTCCCCAGGTTGTTTCTCTCGATGGGAAAAACCCGCAGCCTTCTCAAGACGTCACCGGTAAAACTGACTTGAACGACTTGGTCGGGGCCACCCAGGTCACTGTTTACTTCGATAAGCCCGAAGATGCGCTTCGCTTCACTGTGGCGCTGAGCTCGTTGCTGTTTACTGAGGACCGTTCGCCCGAAGATATGGCAAAGCTAGCGCGCGAGGCGGGCAGAGTGACTCGTGTGACGACGCGAGGCATGCTGCAGCCAGCCAGCGCATGACGGGCTACGCGGGCGATGCCAATGTCATGCCGAGCGAAGCATCCGATTCGCTGCGAATCGGACTGTGGAGTCGAAGCATCCCTGCCTGACCGGCCCCAAGCATTTCCTACTCAAGTCAGGCCAGTGCGCATTCGCCGACTCGCGCTGAGCAGGTACTGCGCTCCGATGAGAGAGGGGGACGTGAAGCGCTATACACCCACGGGTTGTGCCAACGGCTCGAAGCGGGCCGTGAAGTGGCGCAGGAACGGCGCTTCATAGCTGAGGCGGTATCCCTGCAGTTGCTCGCGCTTCTTCCAGACTTCCAGGATAACCTCGACCACGTAATCGATGTGGCTCTGGGTGTAGACACGGCGCGGAATGGCGAGCCGCACCAGATCCATTTTGGCGGCTGGGCCGAACATCAACGTTCCGATCTCCACCGAACGGATGCCTCCTTCTAAATACAGCTCGGCGGCGAGGGCGACACCCGGGAACTGCTCCGGCGGAATCTGCGGCAAGAACGCACGAGCATCCAGGTAGACGGCATGTCCACCGGGCGGCTGAACAATCGGGACACCGCGCTCAGCAATGTGATTTCCGAGATAAGCAGTGGAGGCGATGCGATAGCGGAGATAGTCTTCTTCCAGGGCTTCCTGAAGCCCTACGGCCACCGCTTCTAAATCGCGGCCAGCTAATCCACCGTAAGTCGGATAGCCTTCGGTAAGAATCAGCAGGTTCTTCTCTTGCTGGGCGAGCGCGTCGTTGTTGGTGCAGAGAAAGCCCCCGATATTGGCCAAGCCATCTTTCTTGGCCGACATGGTGCAGCCGTCACCATAACTGAACATCTCCTGCGCAATCTGCTTAGGAGTCCTTGATTCATAGCCAGGCTCGCGCAGCTTGATGAAATAGGCGTTTTCGGCAAAGCGGCAGGCGTCGAAGTAAAGCGGAATGGCGTGCCGGCTGCAAACGGAGCTGACTTGCCGGATGTTTTCCATGGAGACCGGCTGGCCTCCGCCGGAATTATTGGTGACGGTGAGCATCACCAGAGGAATTCTTTCTTGTCCAACGCGGGCAATCAGCGATTCCAGGGCGGCTACGTCCATGTTGCCTTTAAATGGATGACGCAGGGCTGGCTGCTTGCCTTCGGTGATCACCAGGTCTACGGCTTCGGCTCCGACAAACTCGACATTGGCACGAGTGGTATCGAAATGAGTGTTGTTAGGAACAACGTCGCCTTTTTTGCACATCACGCTGAAGAGAATGCGTTCGGCAGCCCGGCCCTGATGGGTGGGAATGACGTGCCGGTAACCGAAAACATCCTGGATGGAATTGCGGAAGTGGTCGAAGCTTCGGCTGCCGGCGTAACTCTCGTCGCCTTCGACCAGTGCCGCCCATTGATGCGTGGACATGGCGCCGGTCCCGGAGTCAGTCAGCAGGTCTATGAGCACATCTTCGGCAGGAAGAAGAAACAGATTGTAATGCGCGGTGCGGAGGAACTCGTCCCGCTCCAAACGCATGGTCCAGCGGATAGGCTCGACACTCTTGATGCGGAAGGGCTCGATTACGGTTCTGGCCGGCATAGGCGCGGTTCTCCCTACTACCAGCACACCGCAAGTGCGCACCAGTGTCTGTGATGGAGATCACGGGAGGGAGTTACTTTGGGGAGGAGTGCCGTACTCCCTTACCAATGTCGCCATCCTGAGGAGAGCGTCAGCTCTCCGAAGGATCTCGCGCGAACGACCGCACTTTTCTGTTAGGGCACTTTCACCGAATCATGGTTCTCGGCGGGCTGGTAGCGGACAGCGGCGGTGCGCTCCAGCTTGTCCCAGGCGAAGCGGCGGCCTTCCAGGGCACGCTTGAGGGTCTTCAAAAGGACGACAGAAAACAGCTGGCGATAGGCGAAGCGCTGCAACCAGACCTGGCTGAGAAGCCAAACGTCCTCGCGAGCATCGGGACGACGCTCCAGGGCAAATGCGACCGTGGAGGCGAGGAAGTCAATTATCAGAAAGGCAGCGAAGAAGATGACCAGCCGCTGGAAGCTGGCGGGATCGGCAGATTCAGGGTGGAAGTATTTCTGCAAGAAGTACCAGATGGCCCCTACCGCGAACATCAGGTCAATGAAGGGTGAAACCAGGGGCAGCAGAATCTGGAAAATAAGGATATTGGGCAGCGCAATCCAGCCCAACGCGCCTTTACGGGCAAAGGCAGAGCGGTGTTTCCAGATTGACTGCAGGATTCCGAAGGACCAGCGAAAACGCTGCCGCATCAGACCATTCGCATTTACCGGTGCTTCCGTGAAAGCGAGCGATAGGTCTTCGTATTCGACACGATAGCCCTTCTCGAGCAGGGCCATGGTGAGGTCGGCGTCTTCCGCAACCGTGTCGGTGTGATAGCTGCCGGCTTCTCGCACTGCCGCCGTACGCCAGGCCCCGATAGCGCCCGGCACCACGCTGACTGCGCCCAGAGTATTCAATGCGCGGCGCTCGAAATTCTGGCTGGTGATGTATTCCAGGGCTTGCCAGCGCGTCCAGAGGTTCACCCGGTTGCCTACTTTCGCATTGCCCGCGACCGCGCCCACTTTCGGATTCAGGAAGCGGGGAACTAGATAGGAGACAGCGTCGGGCGCAATCACCGTGTCGGCGTCGATTCCAACGACGATTTCTTCGTCATCGCGGACGTGCTGCAATCCGAAGTTAAGCGCCTCGGCTTTGCCCGAGTTCGGTTTGGTGAGAATCAGAACGCGGCCGTTGGCTGCCTCTCTGGCAAATGCGCTGCGGGCCACCGCGAGCGTGGAGTCTTTGGAACCGTCGTCGATGACGATAACGCGGAGGTTCGGGTAAGCAGAGCCAAGCGCGGCATCTACGGTGCGCTCGATGACCTTCTCCTCGTTGTACGCCGGAATTAGTACGACGACCTTGGGGCGAAATGCCGCCTGCTCGGCCGGAGTGCCGTAGGCCTGGTCGCGCAGCCGATCGTAAATGGCAAAGACACCGACGAAAATAAGGCGGCCGGTCATGAGCAAGTCGCCCAAGAAGAAAATCGCGGTGATCGCCTTGATGCCGATATCGAACAGCCAGAATCCGATCCAATTGAGCCGGGCGGACCAGCGCTCGTTGGCCGGCAGAGGCGGCATGATCTCCGCCTTGGTTTTTCCCAGCAACTGGTAAACGGGGACGATCTGGTAGCCGCGGGCACGAACTCCCTCAATGATCATCGGCAGAGCACGCACAGTTTCCGCGCGATTGCCGCCGCCATCGTGCAACAGGACGATGTTGCCGCAGCGCTGGTCATTGGGAGTAGCGCACGGCGGCAGATGCTTCAGCACGTCGGCCGTGATCTGCTCAGCGCTGCGGTGCGGGCTTTCCTTCCAATCGTTGGGATCAATCTTGTCGCCCACGGTGATGTAGCCCATATCTTGCGTGATCTCCAGCGGACGCACCTGGTCGGCGGTGTCCGGCTCCTGATCGATGGAGTACGGCGGGCGGAAAAGGATGGTGCGGATCCCCAGACGGCTGCCAAACAATTGCTCGGTGAGGTTCAACTCGAGCTTCATGTAGCCATGAGAGATATTGCTGATGTCAGGATGGGTAAAGGTGTGATTGCCGATCTCATGCCCCTCGCTGTAGATGCGCTGGGTGATGTCGCCGAATTTATCCGCCTGGATACCGATCAAGAAAAAAGTTGCAGGAGCGTGTTCGCGCTTGAGCACGTCCAGAATTTTGGGAGTCCATTGCGGATCAGGTCCATCGTCGAAGGTGATGGCGACCTGCCTGGGACTTCCTCCATAGCGTGCTACGCGATAAGGCGTAGGCAGGGAAGAAAAAGTTTCGTCCGTGATGAGGCCGGTCGTTGAGTCCACTTCGATGCTGCGCTGGCCGTTCGCCGGACGGTCCTCGATGCGCAGGATTTCGCCTTCGCCCTCCATGTCTACCAGCTGTCCAGGAGAAACGTCTTTGAGTTTGTCGGGCGCGGCAGGATCGCCGGGAAGGTCCCACACTCGCCACAACGAACGGTCTTCGCCACCCAGGCGCCACAAGGCAAACGTCCGTATGCCCAGCCGCTGGGCGGCGCGCATTTCGTTGAGAGCCGTAATCGCGTCCAGAAACCAGATATCGTGGCGCAGGTCGTGCTCGTCCAGATAACTAAAATGCGGGTTGGAGCTGTCCCAGTCGAAATCCACGTCCTCCTCTGAATCGCGTGCGGCCAGCCAGGCTTCTTGCACCGAGACGTTGGTATCTTTCATTCCGGGTGGCAGCTTGCCGCGCTTGGGTTTGTGCACCCAGTCGTAACCGTAGTTGCCGATGGCGCAGATGAGCTTGTCCTGAGGGATGGTCTTCTTGGCGATTTGGAGGTTCTTCTCGAACCAGTTCTGCGAGGCAACCGGGCCGGGAGTGCCGCCGGGATAATGTTCGTCATAGTTCATCAGCACGACGCCGTCGGCCTGCCGGGAAACGGCAGCGTAGTCGAAATCCTCGTTGCGCGCCTGAACGCTGACATACAGCTTCATGCCCTCGGCGTGCAAGTCGGTGGAAAGCTCGGTCAGCAGTTGCAGATAACCTGGCTGGGCACTCTTGGGGAAGGTTTCAAAGTCCACCATCAGACCACGGTACTTATCTGTTGCCAGCAATAGCGCGACTTGCTGGCGGAACCGGGCGCGGGCATTGGGATCATTTAAGAAGCCAGCGATGTTGACCCAGTCAGTGCCGTCGAAATTGTTGACCATGGGGAAGACTTCCATCCCGGTGTCTTCCGTCTTGAGGAAGGTCATGACCTTGTCGTCTACGGGGCGGACGACGGAGCCCTGGGCGACGTCGAACAATTTGTTGGTTTCGTTGGCTACCCCCTGGAGACGGCCGTCAGGGGTGAGAACATGCAGCCATTCGGGAAACAGCAAGTCGATCTGGTGCGCGTATTCGCGCAGGGACGAAAAACTCGCGGCATCCCAGTCGACATAAAAAGCCGCACGAATGCCTTCTTCGGCGTTCAGCTTGACCAACGAAGGGGCAACCTTGGATTTGCGATGGCCGCGTTTGACGGCTAGGCGGCGCCGCTCCCTGGCCTTTTCTTTTTCCTTCTCTTTGAGCGCACGATAGGGATGCTTCTGCGACTGCAACAGCAATTCGGGAAGCGGCACGCCGTGCATGGCGCTGTAGACAAAGAAGATCACCAGCCCCGTGATAAACACGCCCAATAAGTTCGATAGGATCCGCACCCGCTTCCAACGGGCGCGCCGAGGATCATAAAAAACAGGGTTTGACATGAAATAACGCTGCTTCCATCGTAAGCTGCAGACGCCGGGAGGGTCAAACCGCGGCGTGGGCCGTTGGTCGTTGGTCTTTGGTCGTCGCCCGTACGGCTTCTCCCTCGCTTGTCGAATCGATCTCGCTGGCGGCCGTTCGTCAGTAAGCGCAAAACGCGCTATATTCCGATGGTGCGCGAACTGATGCGCTCTTCCTGGCGGTTCTTCGCGGTCGTGGCGCTGGCTGGCTTGGGACTGCGTTTGCTGTTTCTGTTCCTGGCTCCGCAAATTACTGACGATTCGCGAGTCTACGCCGACCTGGCAAAGAATTGGCTAAGCCACGGCATTTACGGAATCACCGACGCGGACCGAATTGTTCCTACCTATCTTCGTTTGCCCGGCTACCCGGCATTCTTGGTGGCGGTGTTCGCAGTTTTCCGGCGGGACAACTTCCGTGCCCTGCTGTTGCTGCAAATACTCGTAGACCTTGGCACCTCGCTGCTCACCGCTGACCTTACGCGGCGAAGCGTTTCTGAGCGCGCGGCAAAGATCGCTTTCCTTTTGGCGGCACTTTGCCCGTTTTTCGCTAACTACGCTGCCACCGCCTTAACCGAGACTCTGGAAATCTTTTTCACGGCGTTGGCGTTGGATTTAGCAGTCTTCGGGCTCGGTCGCCTTGAGCAAGAACGACTGGGGCCGTGGATCTGGTGTGGGCTGGCAGTGGCTGCCAGTATTCTTCTACGTCCTGACGGCGGGCTGTTGCTGGTCGCAATCGGAGTTTACCTCCTGATTGTGCTGGTGCGGGTCGTACACGAGAGGCGGGAATGGAAGAGAGTTTTCTGGGCGGGAGTGCTGCTCTCAATTTTTTCGCTGGCGCCATTAATCCCCTGGACGGCGCGGAACTGGCTCGCCTTTCACCAGTTCCAACCGCTGACACCTCGGTATGCCAACAATCCTTGGGACTACGTACCGATCGGGTTTAATCGTTGGGTGAAGACCTGGATCGCAGACTACGTTTCCGTAGAAGAGATCTACTGGCACGTACCAGGGGAGAAAATCGATTCCGAGAAGCTGCCGGCGCGCGCATTTGATTCTGCGGAGCAGAAGCAGCGTACAGTCGAACTACTGGATTCCTACAACCAGTCGACAGAAATTGATCCGGAACTGGATGCGCAGTTCGCCCAGCTTGCGCAGGAACGCATTCGCGCGCGACCCCTCCGTTATTACGTCTGGCTGCCGGAGCTGCGCATCGCCGACATGTGGTTGCGGCCCAGAACCGAACTACTGCCAGCCGACCCACGCTGGTGGGAGTTCAATGACGATCTGAAATGGTCGGCCTTGTCGGTGGCATTGGGGGTAGTCAATCTGGTGTACGTACTTCTGGCGCTCGCTGGCCTGACTCGCGGTCATGCCATCACCTGCGTGGGGTTGCTGGTCCTCTTTATGGTCATGCGCTCCCTGTTCCTTGGGAGCGTGGAGAATCCAGAAACGCGTTACACACTGGAGTGTTATCCAGCGCTGATTATGATGGCTGCGGCGGCGGTGAAAACAGGCTCTGGCCAAGGCTGAGCGGCGCTTGCGGAAATCACTAGGCTCTCTCCAAGAATTCAGTATTCCCCGTTCAGTCGGCGGGAATTAAACCGTTGAAATAAAGGCTTGTCAATTTGGGTGTGCGGTTGCAGAATAGCCGCCCAAAGCTTGTCGGCGTGTCGGTAGGGTCATCGGGGTCGCAAGAGAGATGCGACCCATGAAGCCATTCGTTACCCGAAAAGGAGGGTTCCATGCACTCGCTCCGAGTCATGGTAGTAGCTCTTGCAGTCCTGATATTTGCGTCTTCTATTTTCGCTCAAACCGGCACCTCGACCATTCGCGGAACCATTACCGACCCACAGGGCCGCGTCGTGCCCGCGGCGACAGTCACACTGACCAACGTGGCAACCAACGCCGTGCGCACCACCAAATCGACAGAGACGGGTGCGTATGTGTTCGACTTGATTGTGCCCGGCACATACCGTCTGCAGGTTGAGTCAGCCGGCTTCAGGACCAAAGCCGTGGACGACGTTCACGCTCAGATCGGTAAACCTACCGAGACCAACGTGCAGTTGGATGTTGGAGCCAAGGGCGAGGTGGTGGAGGTGAAGTCATCCGCGCAGGACGTTCTGGTCAACACACAGGATGCAACTCTGGGAAACGTTTTCGTGACCCAGCAGATCACGCAGCTCCCGCTGGAAGCACGCAACATTTTGGACTTGTTGACCCTACAGCCGGGCACCACGCGCGAAGGCTATGTCGCGGGTGCACGTGCCGATCAGTCCAACGTTACTCTGGACGGCGTGGATATCAACAACGCCCAGACCGGCAATGCCGCTGTACCGCTGACGACCAATAGCTTGGTGATAGGGCAACTGGACACCGATCGCGGAAACATCACAACCGGTCCAGTTCTCCGTCTGAACTCGGAGGCGATCGAAGAGTTCCGCGTGACCACGGCGAACGGAAACGCTAACCAAGGGCGCTCTTCTGGTTCCCAAGTCAACCTGCTCACCAAGTCAGGCACAAATAACTGGCACGGGGCAGGTTTCGATTTCTACCGCACGCGCGGGTTCACCGCCAACGATTGGTTCAACAATCACGCTACGGACGCGAATGGCAATTCCACACCGGTTCCGCGCCCGCAGCTGGTTCGAAATACCTTCGGCGGAGGCATCGGCGGTCCGATCGTGAAGAACAAGGCGTTCTTCTTCTATAGCTACGAAGGCCGTCGCGACGCCGCCGCTCAGGCAGTGACCAGAGTCGTTCCATTAGCGAACTTGGGCCAAGGAACTATCAAATACCTGTACTGCCCGGACACCGCCTGCAGCAGCACCGTGCAATCATCCTTGAACATGACTCCGGCAAATCCGGGCCCATATCCTGTAGCCGGCATAAATCAGATCGCGCTGGACGCTCTGGGAGCAGCCGCGGCCAAGTATCCGGCAAATGACTTCTCACAAGGTGATGGATTGAACACCGGGGGGTTCCGCTTCAACGCGCCAGCACCCATCAAGCTAAATTCACACGTCGCAAAGCTCGATTTCAATTTGACGAACAGCCAAACGGCCTTCTTACGACTGAATGTCATACACGACCTGCAAAGCCTTCCGCAGTGGCTTCCGGATACGGTTTCCCCCAAAGTGTGGAACCACCCACGCGGGCTTGCTGCCGGACATACCTGGACCATAGGCAGTCATTGGGTAAACAATTTCCGTTACGGTTTTACGCGGCAAGCATTTTCTCAACTTGGAGACAGCAATGGAAATGACATACGGTTCCGTTTTGTCTTCCAGCCTACGGGCCTGCAGCATACGGTCTCGCGTGTAACTCCGGTACATAACTTCACGGATGACATTTCCTGGATACATGGAAATCACAATATTCAGTTTGGAGCGAACATTCGCAAGATCAACAATGCGCGTGTAAGCTTCGCGAATGCGTTTGACAACGCAGTCACCAACCCTTCCTGGTACTCGGGGGGTGGCAAACGGGAGTCGGGCGCATTCCAGACCTACCTCACAACCAATAATCTGCCAGGGGGCAGACCAGGAGAATCGCTATCCTCAACGTCGGAGGTGCAAAACGCGGCCACGGCGATCATTGGACGGCTAAACCAGTACACCGCTAATTTTACGTTTGCCAAGGATCTAAGCTTACAGAGCACTGGCGTGCCTTCTGCTCGTAATTTTGCGACTCAAGCATACGACAGCTACATCCAAGACACTTGGAAGGTTAACCCAAGGCTTACTCTGACGCTGGGGCTCCGTTATAGCCTGGAGCGTCCAGTATATGAGACGAAGGGATTCGAGGTCCGGCCCACTGTGCCGCTAGGCACCTACTTTGCGCAGCGACTCGCGGCGGCAACCCAAGGCCAGAATTTCGGCGATCCGATCGTTCTCAATCTTTCCGGCCCGGCCAATAACGGCCCGTCCATGTATGACTGGGACAAGAACAACTTCCAGCCCCGGGTGGCCTTTGCGTGGTCGCTGGATAAGGAATCGAAGTCAGTGCTCCGCGGCGGCTTCGCGATGACGAATGACTATTACGGCCAGGCTTTGGCGGTGGACTGGGATCTGAACAGCACGCTCGGATTTACGGAGAGCTCGAATATCAATGCTAACAAGTACAATACGATTTCAACGTCGCGCTTGGCACCCCTCTTTATGGGATACAATCAAGCCATTCGCCCCCTGCCTAACCTTACTATTCCCGTGAGTCTTCAGCTTCCTTTATCCCAACCGCTCGATAACGGAGAGCGCATCGAGCAGTCACTCGACTCTAAGCTCCATGCTCCCACGGAGTATGTCTGGAATTTGACCTTCGAGCGCCAACTGCCGGCGAATAGCGTTCTGTCACTTTCGTACGTCGGCCGGGCGGCACGCAGTCTGCTAGCTCAGCGGGATGTTGCCGCGTTCAACGATCTTCGGGATCCAAAGACAGGGTTGGACTGGTACACGGCTGCGACTGCACTTGAAAAAATCCGGCAGTCTGCCAGCCCGGTGGATTCGATCATCGGCCAAGTGCCTTCTCTGATTCCGGCGAACGTAGCGCAGTACTTCGACAATATGTTCCCGGCTGGCTTGGCAGGGATTCTAAACTCGTTTGAGGGCCTACCAGACGATTCGACTCAAAGCCTGGGCGGTTTTGATCCAAACTGGACGAATGCCCAAGCATTCCTGGGATATCAGACCGACAACGTCGGTTTCTTCTCTGGCAATGACTGGACGGACGTACAAGCGGAAATTGACTTGGCGCTCGCCGATGGCGGCTTCCCAACAAGGTTCATGCAGCCGCAATATGGTGCTCTTTCCACCTGGAGCACGGTTGGGAACTCGAACTACAACGCTCTTGCCCTCTCTCTCCGTCAACGCCTTAGCAGCCTGATGTTAGATTTTAATTACACCTGGTCACACTCGACGGACGATTCGTCGGGACTGCAAAGCGCCTCAGCTTACGACGTTTCCCCGTTTATCGTGAACCCGATCCGCCAGCGCGATAACTACGGCAGCTCCGACTTCGATATTCGGCACAACATCACAGCGGATGCGGTATGGCAACTGCCGTTCGGCAAGGGCAGGGCGTTGCTAGGCGATGCTCATCCCGCTGTGGACGCCATTTTCGGCGGTTGGCAGATCTCCGGCATTTTCCGCTGGAACACCGGGCTGCCGCAGTTCGATGTTTACGATGATGCTCGCTGGGCGACGAATTGGAACGTGCAGGCCGGTGTGACTCCACTCGGGCCTACCCGCACTTGTCCGAACCGTCCAAACGTGGGCACGCCAAAGCTCTTCGGAGGCTGCGACCTCACCACGATTTACCAGAGCTTCCGGAATGCTTACCCGGGCGAATCAGGCCCGAGAAATCCCTTCCGGCTGCCGGGGTATGTGGATCTCGACTTGGGCATGGGAAAGACTTGGAAGATGCCCTGGAGCGAAGGTCATCAGTTGCAACTTCGTTGGGATGTGTTCAACGTGACCAACACACAACGATTTGGAGCGATCGACATCAGCCGCACCGGGTTCGGTCTCAAGCTTGACCCCGCCCTGAATGGCGAGGCTCCTCCCACTAACTGGTCGAACTTCATTCAGATTCAGGGACAGCCCCGCATCATGCAGGTGGGCGTGCGGTACTCGTTCTAGGGATTGCAGCCAACCAGGTGAAGAGGAGGCTGATTCGCCCCCTCATTTTTTATTTGGAATTGAAGATCGACGGGCCAAGAACCAAAACAACAGATTCCTCGCGGCTGAAAGCCGCTCGGAATCACAAGATTATTGAGGTTCAGACTACTTGCTACGCCAGCGGCGAGTCGCTCATCCGGAAGCGGGTGCGGACGTGCTCGGAGATCAACTCAATGGCGGCACGGTTGGCGAGCGGGTCGGACTTGGCCAAATACTTCATGGCCTCGACCAACAGGCGCTGGCCTTCTACATAGCGCGGGTCGGAAGTGCGTTCGCGTCTTTTCCGGTTGATGTTGGGTGGAACCGGGATAGTAAAAACCTTGGCCATGAAGTCACTCGCTTTGCGTCGACAAAGCTCCGGGTACAAGTGCTTGGGGAATTATCGACTGGTCTGGGCAGCAGTATATCGCCTCACGTTCTAATTTTCAGCTCTTATTCTCAGTGGAAAATTCTAGCCCTGCGGCGACACGGATTTGGTCTTGCCGGTTGTCTTCAGTTTGAAAACATTATCGGGAAGTTTCTGATTCAATTGGATATTTGAGTACTTGGCCAGGCGGAAGTCGCCGCTGGGCTCCAATACCTGCTGCTGAACAGAAACCCCGTTGGCCGGATCGACCCACATCACAATATGGTCAAACATGTTGCGTACGCGGGCTGACTTGGGAACTAAATTCAGCTTTGCTGCCTCCACGCCTCCCATGTTTTCAGTTTCGTACTTTACTTCGAAGGACTTCAGCAGGTCGTGCCCGCCTCCGCCAAAACCGAGGACGAGAAAACTCTCGACATCGGCGCGGTTCTTGCCGGGAGTGTATACGGTCACCTGATCGATGGCGGGCTGATAAACCTGCACCTTGCCATCGCTGTAGAGAACATACTTCTGGGTAGGCTCGGTGATGTCGGCCATCATCTGCAGGTCCTTGCCCACTCGCCGGAAGTACACTTTGCCCTTTTGCGTGTCCGTTTCCTTGACCACGCTTTGAAACTGTTCCCAGACAAAATCGGCCCGGGCGGAACGAAACTTGGCGGCGGTTTCGTCCATCCGGCTCAGAGTCCTTTCCAGAGCGGGGTTGGACTGGGCCTTGGGCGCTGCTTGTGCGACAAGAGCGCCGGCTGTTGCAAGCAGGAATGTGAGGCCAATCAGGATCGAACGTTTCAATCAACTGCCTTTCCAGGTGGATCACATACTCCGTTGCACCCACACCTTATAGGTTAAGATGCGGCCGGTTGGGTCCCGGACGGTCTCGTATTTTGTGATACTGACCGCGCCGCCTGCTATGGGTTCGATGACCGCCATCAGTTGCTCGCGGATCTCATCATCCTCTTTGGCGGTAACCGCTCGGCCATCAATCTGGTACAAAAATCCGCCCTGGGCGTCGGGCATCACGCTGACCCCGGTTGGATGCGGGTTGCGCTCGATCGGTTTGTCCTTGTAGTTAATCCAGTAGGGGGTGAGAAAAACAAACAGAAGAATCAGCGTCACCATGATGTCGTAATGAATGGTGCCGCGTTCGTAAGACCAGAAAATGTAACCGCGAATTGTGCGCCAGACGGCGTTCATCGCCACCGTGGGGGCGTCCGGGACTGTTCTACTGAGGTTCGTACTGTCCAAGTCTACTCCATGGATCGGCAACTGAGTGCTTCATGACCGGCAACAAGCCGGCTAAAGCTTGGTGATCCGGTCAGCGCCCATATAGGGACGCAGTGCTTCCGGAACGACCACAGAACCGTCGGGCTGCTGATAATTCTCGACAATGGCCACCCACGTCCTGCCAATGGCCAGACCGCTGCCGTTCAGCGTGTGCACGAACTCGGTTTTGCTCTTCCCTTCCGGCTTGTAGCGGATGTTGGCGCGGCGCGCCTGGAAGGATTCAAAGTTCGAGCAGGAAGAAATTTCGCGAAATAATTGTTGTCCGGGAAGCCAGACTTCGATGTCGTAGGTCTTGGCCGAAGAGAACCCCATGTCGCCCGTGCACAAGGTCACCACGCGATAGTGCAGGCCCAGCTTTTGCAGCACAGTTTCCGCATTGCGAGTCAGCTTTTCCAGTTCGTCGTAAGACGTCTCGGGACGCGCAAACTTCACCAGCTCTACTTTTTGAAACTGGTGCTGACGGATGATGCCGCGAACATCTTTGCCGTACGAACCGGCTTCGCTGCGGAAGCAGGGGGTGTAGGCGGTGAGCGAAATCGGCAGACGGGCCGCTTCGAGCACCTCGTCTCGGTACAGATTGGTGACCGGAACCTCTGCCGTTGGAACCAGCCACAGTTCTTTGTCGCCATGCGGCACGCGAAAAAGGTCGGCGGCAAACTTGGGCAACTGGCCGGTGCCGTACATGGAGTCGGAATTCACCAGGTAAGGAGGCAGCACTTCGGTGTAGCCATGCTCGCGGGTATGCAGATCGAGCATGAAGTTGGCCAGGGCTCGCTCGAGCCGTGCCCCGAGATCCCAGTAGACCGCGAAGCGGGCGCCGGAGAGTTTGGCGGCGCGCCCCAGATCCAGGATACCGAGCTGCTCGCCCAACTCCCAGTGCGGTTTGGGCGTGAAATCGAATTTCGGCGGCGTGCCCCAGCGGCGGACTTCCACGTTTTCTTCCGAGGCTCTCCCAACCGGAACGCTCTGATGCGGGATGTTGGGAATTGCTGCCAGCAGTTGCCGCAGGCGGTTGTCGTAGTCCTCGGCAGCCTTTTCCTGCCCCTGGATTTTCTCGCGCAGGTCCTTGGTTTCCGCGATCAGGGCACCGGCATCCTGGCCGGTCTTCTTCAGCTTGGCTATGTCCTCGGAGGCACGATTGCGGTGCGCCTTCAGCGTCTCGGTTTCGGTTTTGAGCTGGCGGCGCTGGGTGTCGATCTGACGGAAATCTTTGAGTACCTCGGCTGGATCCATTCCCCGTTGCCGAAGCTTCTCTTCCACCAAGGACAGGTTGTCACGGACAAACGCAAGGTCGAGCATGGAATCAACTAATGTACCGGAAAGCAGGCGGAGAATGCACCCCCGGCCCAGGGCGGGCTTAGCGGAACCAGGACGCCCAGAATACGTCTACGGCTGTGTGCGTAATTATGGAGGCCAGCAGTTGGCGGTTCGCGCCCCAAGCCCGTCCGTAGAAAACTCCTGCGATGCTCGCCAACAGAACGTATCGCCAGTCAAAGCTCCCTCCCCGGTGGTAATGGGAAAACCCGAAGAGGATTGATGCCAGGACTAACGCGCATCGGCGGCCAAGACGGGTTTCGAGCAGGTTCTGCAGAATCCCTCGAAAAAACAGCTCTTCGGGGATCGCAATGAAGAGAAATGTCAGAACTATTCCTGCCGCAAACGGGCCCAGAACAGGCCACCGGGGATGAAAGAGGGTGAAATGCAACAGCGTACCCAGGCCGATGCCTAGGGGAAGAAAGAACAGCCATTCCCGCAGGCCAATTTTGAGGGCGCTGGCCGTTGGCGCCAGGGAATAGCCGATGCCATCGAGAGCCCGGACCACGAGGTAGAGATACAAAACGGTGTCAGTCAGCAGCAGCTTTGGCAAGGCGGCTAGTCCGGGATACGGCCATGCCGGTTCGAGCAGGCGCAAGAGGTGGGTTCCGACCAGGACGGCAAGAGCGGCTAGGTCTTGCCACGTGAGACGCGATGGCAGCTGCGAGCGTCCTAGCAACGTAGCCAAGCCCAGTGTGAGCGCGAGGATGGCCGCGGCTACGGACCCGTGGAATACCCCCGCGGGCAAGGCGAAGACCAGGTACGGAATCACCAGCAACCCGGGCAGAATTATTCTTAAGGCCGGAGAGTTGATCTTTTGCCGGATGTATTGGCCGGCTCCAAAGCCAAAAAACCAAAGCGGCGCCAATAGCAGGGCAAAGCTGGCGAAACCAGGCGCGAATGAAAGCGTCGACGGCAGGAAAGCGCCTCCCGCGTGCCAGAAAGCGAACAGCAGCGCCAGGTAAACCAGGATCGCCCCAATGCGACCGTATGGATTCAAGCCTTCTCCGGGTTTGCAATTGTAGATGCTTGGTTGAGTGCTGCCCATGATGACTAATGTCTATCTGGCATCTTTGGCTGATTTGACCCCTGGCCTGTAAACTACCAGCGCGATGAAAGCCTCCCCTATTCGCAATGCTGCCGCCTTATTTGCCGTAACTTCGCTTTTTGTTGGAGCCGCTCTTGGAACCGCCTACAACGGACACCCAAGGCTGGTCGTGGTTATAGTCATTGACCAGTTTCGCGGGGACTACCTCGAGCGCTACCGAGACCAGTTCGGAGACGGCGGCTTCCGGCTGTTCCTGGATCACGGGGCTTACTTCACCGACTGCAATTACGACTACGCCAACACCCGCACCGCACCCGGCCATGCCACTTTGTTCACCGGAAGTTACAGCAGCGGGCACGGAATTCTGGCTAACGAATGGTGGGATCCCGCGAAACGACGCATGGTCACGTCGGTACAGGATGATGACACCAAAATCGTAGGCGTCGCGAGCAGTGGCCCAGGGGCATCGCCTCACAACCTCCAGTCCAGCACGCTGGGTGACGAACTCAAGCTGGCTACCCAGGGCAAAGCCCGGGTGTTTGGAATTTCTCTCAAGGACCGGGCTGCCATTCTTCCGGCTGGATTCGCGGCAGATGTCGCCTACTGGTCTGATTCGAAGACAGGAGCTTGGGTAACGTCGACCTACTACCGCAACGATCTGCCGGAATGGGTGCAGAACTTCAACTCACGCATCGGCAAATACCTTGCGGAATCGGGGAAACCGCCTGATGGGGCAGGCGAAATGGCCGCCACTCCGCAGGCGAATGCGTGGGAATTGGACTTTGCCCGGGAATTGATTCTCTACGAGCATCTGGGCACGGGTCCCGCTACCGATCTGCTCGCCATCAGCCTTTCCCCAAACGACATCCTGGGGCATCGCGTGGGGCCAGATTCGCCCGACATTCAGGCCATGACGATCGCTCTGGACAAGCAGCTGGCCGATTTTTTCAACTTTTTGGGGCACCAGATCGGGTTGGCTCACGTGTGGCTCGCCCTCTCTGCCGATCACGGTATCGCACCGCTGCCGAGCGTAGCCCTAAAACTACGGATCCCGGCGGCTGGTCTGGATCATGAAAAGTTGCAGGCTCAGATCAACGCCCTATTGAACGCGAAGTTCTCACCCGGACGGAAGACGGAATTTGTGAAGGCATTCGACTATCCGGTGGCGTGGCTCGACGATCAGGCTTTTGGAGCCCTGAAAATTAAAGAGGAGGATGCGGAGAGGGCGGTGGGCGAGGCGCTCAGGCAAGTCGGTCTCCGGGCATTTTTCACTCGCTCCCAACTGGCCCAGGGCGCGGTACCGGACACACCGATGGGACGGAGGTATCTGCACAGCTACTCCCAGGAAGGCGGGTGGTATGTGATGGGAATCCCGGCGCCTTACAACGTCGATAACCCGTCGGGTACAGATCACATGTCGCCTTACACTTACGATACTCACGTGCCCCTGGCATTCTATGGAGTGGCATTCCAGCCGGGGACGTACCGCGGGCATGTTGAACCAGTCGATCTGGCAGTCACGCTGGCTTCGCTCTTGGGAATCAATGCACCAACTCACGCGACCGGCAGAGTTCTGACTGAAGCCCTGGCCGCCTCTCATGAGGGCTCCGAGCGAACTCCGGCCACCCACACTCCGGTGCCGCCGAAGCCGGCGGGCGACCGAATCCGACCTGCGGCTTTGATGGAGGTTGGACAATGACGAAGCCCCCGAGTGTGCTGGATAGGCCGAAGCCGGATCTGAGCGTTAGCTTCGCCGGAATTCAGCTTAAGAATCCGGTTATCGCCGCCAGCGGCACGTTTGGGTACGGAATCGAGTTCGAAGATGTGGTCCCGCTCGCCAAGCTGGGCGGCTTCGTCGCGAAAGGGCTCTCCCGGGAACCGATGAGCGGGAATCCTCCGCCGCGGCTTTTTGAAACGCCAGCTGGGATGCTGAATGCAATCGGGCTGCAGAACATCGGCGCACGCGCTTTCGTAGACGAAAAGCTTCCCCTGCTGCGGGAGATAAAGAACATCGTCATCATCGCCAATGTTTTCGGCTACACGCGTGAGGACTATGAACGAACCATTCAGATACTGAATGAGGGCGAAGAGATTGCCGCTTACGAACTGAATGTATCGTGTCCGAATACGGCGCATGGCGGAATTGTTTTCGGCACGGCCCCTCGGATGCTGGAAGAAGTGGTGGTCACCGCCAAGCGAGTGGCAGAGCGCCCGCTGATTGTGAAGCTTTCTCCCAACGTGACCAGCATTGCCCAGATGGCGCAAGTGGCCGAGGCGGGCGGGGCAGATGCTATTTCTCTGGTGAATACGTTTGTGGCAATGGCGATTGATGTTGAGAGCCGCAAACCACGTATCTCGAATGTCACAGCCGGACTCTCCGGGCCGGCAATCAAACCCATTGCGGTGCGCATGGTTTATGAGGCGGCGCAGGCGGTAAAGATCCCGGTGCTCGGCATGGGCGGAATCTCAACCGCGGCCGATGTGGCCGAGTTCATGCTGGCGGGCGCAACCGCCGTGCAGATTGGGACGGCGAGCTACTGGGATCCGTGTGCGACAGAAAAGATCGTCGACGAAGTAGAAGCCTGGTGTATAGAGCACCGGGTGGAGCGAATTCGGGAGCTCACGGGAGCAGTTCTCAGCGAGTAGTGTGGGCGCGGATCTGGGACACCCGCGAAGGACGGGTCGGAGACCCGTCCCCACATCTTCACTGCCAGACCGCCAGGATGGCACCCATAACCAAGTAGCAGACGAGTTGATAACCGGTGTTGATCAAGTAGAGCTTGGTCGGCTTGTTCTCGAACAATTTTGCCGTCAGCTGCACCGTGGTCACAAACCCCAGCCAGATCGCAAAGCCTACTTTCATGCCATAACGGACGCTGTTAACGGTGGTCAGATCGACAATTTTGGCTAGCACAAAGGCAGACATGAGGCTGGCTAGGAAAGCAATCGCATAGGTTCTGCCCGCTCCCTTGCGCATTTCGTCGAGTCTGGCCTTGTCGTTGGGATCGTAGCCCATGGCCAGCATCCAGGGGCGGGCAAATAATACCGGGGAATACCATAAGAAGCCGATCACCATGGTGGCGATGGCGGCAACCAGGACTGGCAGCAGTCTTATACCCACGATTTCCATAGAAGCCCTTTCACGCGGAACGAGAATGGGCGCTATCCTAATTTGTGGTGAAGGGAAGTTAAAAGAGAAAAGTGGAGCAGCGGCGTCCGACACGCATGCGCTTGCCACTTTCGAGATTGTCAGGCATCTAATACCTGGATTTCGAAGCGGAGCACACCATGGCAAAAGCTACTTTTGCGGCCGGCTGTTTTTGGGGCGTTGAGGCTACCTTCCGTCAGTTGCCCGGCGTGACCTCTACGCGGGTTGGATATACAGGAGGGAAGCTGGAGAATCCAACCTATAAAGACGTCTCGACCGATCAGACTGGCCATGCGGAGGCAGTCGAAGTTGAGTATGACCCGGCAAAGGTTTCTTACGAGCGACTGATGCAAGTTTTCTGGGAGAATCACGATCCCACTCAATTGAACCGGCAGGGACCGGACTGGGGTACGCAGTATCGCTCGGCAATCTTCTTTCATACGCGGGAGCAGGAAGCGGCCGCAGAAGCTTCGAAAGAAGCACTCGAGAAATCAGGGAAGTTTACCAAGAAAATTGTGACACAAATCGTTCCCGCAACGACGTTCTACCCAGCCGAAGATTATCACCAGCAGTATCTGGAAAAACGCGGGCTGGCCGCCTGTCACATTAAGTAGGTTCCCGGCTTTAGGCTCTCGGCTCCAGGTACATGCCGGTCTACGGCCGTCACCAACCCGTATCGGTATCGGCCGGATGGTCGTCTTGCTTGGATGGATGGCGCTTGCGATAGGCCAGGATGGCAATGCCGGCATACATGAACATCGGGGGAATGATGAGCACCAGAATCCCGCTGCGCAGTGCCTGAATGAAGCGAGCGGTTGCGGATGCGGCCTGCGTATAACACAGAGAACAGCTCTGCGCAAAAACCGGCGCCGGCACTACCAGAGCCAGCCCCAGCAATACCCGGCTGAACCACCCAAGCGACATGGGCGAACGTCTGTTCACTTCTCCATCAATGCGCAGTCTGATAACTCGAATTGGGAGCAGCCCCCAGCATCATGCGAAAGCTGTCGGTCCAGCCATATTGCAGAGCCGCCAGAACAAACAGCGTGAACACCGCAACAAAGATGACGAAACCTCGCTTCTCCGATCCCAGGTGCATGAAGAACATCACGGCCAGTCCTGCTTCGACAATCGCGACGGCCAGCATACGGCCAAACATCTGCCAGGTGTCGATATGCTCGTAAGCAATGACAAACTGTAAGCCCGCGAGCACCAGGATGCAGGCATACACGATCAGGATCCGGCTCCAGCCACCTGTGTAACTGGCTGCTCCATTATCGGTTGTCATAGTATCAAAGCCCCCGCTCTAGCGCGCCACGTTCATGAGGTAAACAAACGGCACAACAAACATCCAAACCAGATCCACAAAGTGCCAGTACAGGCCGAGGATTTCGATGTCGTCGGCATGGTAACGACCCTGCTTATAGCGTAAGCCCACAGCGACCAAGGCGAGCACACCGGCCGTTACGTGCAGCAGGTGCAGTCCCGTGACGCTGAAGAACGCCGCTCCGAACAATCCAGAGCCCCACGGATTCTGGAACAGCCGTACCCCTTCGTGAATCATCCCCAGCCACTCCCGGAGGTGGAGCAGGGCGAACACAGCACCCAACGCGGCTGTTAAGTAGACCCAACCTAGCGCCATCGTCTTGTCTGCTAACTTGGCTGCCCGGACTCCTAAAAGCATGGTCAAGCTGCTGGTGATAAGAATAAACGTCATCGCCATCGTGTTGATGACGGTTGGCGAGAATTTGAAAGGTGTGGGCCAGTTCGGAGTGCCGTTGCGGAGAAACCCATAGGCGACCAGGCAAGCCCCAAATGTGGCGGCATCGGAGATGATGAACAACCACATCGCCAGCTTCTTCGTGGGTATTGCGAACGGCGACGAACTCTCCGCGTGGCCCGTACTGTGGACTGCCATTGCGTCAACTTGGCTCACGGCGTACGCCTCCTGGGAATACGGCAAACTTGAGTGACATCAGAGCTTCATCCAAAGCAGCCACAGCAGGTAAAGCCAGAGGATATCGATAAAGTGCCAGTAGCAAGAGGCTGTATCCAGTGTGCTGCGGCGTAGAGTGGGAATCCGCCGGCTCAGCCTGGTAATCACCAAAGTCAAACCGCCCAATCCGCCCAGTACGTGCAGGACATGGACGGCAGTGAGCACATAAAAAAACGAACTGCTCGGATTCGTGGCGAGGTACAAGCCTTGCGCCTTCAGCTGCAACCAAGCCTCATATTGCCCGCCAACAAACATCAGGCCCAGACCAAGCGTCAGGTACAGCCACCCGAGGGAAGCACCAACCCTATCCTCCAGACCTCGCGCAAAAGCGGCTACGCGCCGGCGCGCAATCTCCAGCGTGACACTGCTGGCAAACAGCAGCGCTGTATTCAAGTAAAGAACCGGCGGCAGCGCAAAATGCCGCCAATCCATCGCCGAACCCTGGCGCACGATCAGCGCGCTGGTGAAGGCGGCAAACATCATGGTGATGCCCGCCAGCCCCACCCAAATACCGGTCCGGGAAGCCGCGGAGGACGAATCCTGTACCCCGCGCAGATTTCCCGCGGCTGGTACCCAATTGCGTCTTCCTCCGTTCCCTGAGGCCGTCTGCCCTGGCGGACGCCCGGAGTCGACTACCGGTGGTTCGTGGACCGTGGTTGCCATAACTACCGCACCCCTCTTCTTAACCCTCTAGAACTCAACGTCGTCGTCTTGGGCCGACGTGAGTCGGCGAAGTATCTCGCGCGCCCAACCCATGCCCGTGCTGCATCAGCGCACCGTCACTGCTCATCGCGCGCTGACTGAATCTGC
Source organism: Terriglobales bacterium (assembly GCA_035272945.1). Classification (GTDB taxonomy): domain Bacteria; phylum Acidobacteriota; class Terriglobia; order Terriglobales; family Acidobacteriaceae; genus Gp1-AA122. The sequence goes on along the minus strand of DATEPX010000213.1, from coordinate 18,587 downwards.
TGCGGCGAATCCTGCATAACATAATCATCCGACGCCCCTTCCACTCCATACTGATAAGGATCGTGGTAAACAACTGGGATCTTCCCGCCAAAATTGTCAAACGGCGGGGGCGAAGGGACCGTCCACTCCAGCGAAGTCGCTTGCCACGGGTTCTCTGAAGCAACCTGCCCGCGGAAACGGCTATAGATAAGGTTGTAAAGGAACAGGATCTGGGCTGCGCCGGTGACCAGAGCCGCAATCGTGATGAACTTGTGCACGGGAATGAGCGGTTGCATGAAGTCGTCTACAAACGCCTGATAACGGCGCACATTGCCTGCCATGCCCAAATAGTGGAACGGCATGAAAATGCAATACGCTCCCACGAAGCTGAACCAGAAATGAATCTTCCCCAAAGTCTCGTTCATCATCCTTCCCGTGACTTTGGGAAACCAGAAGTAGGTTCCCGCGAAAATCCCGAAAATGGCGGCCACCGCCATCACCAGGTGGAAGTGCCCCACCACGAAATAGGTCGCGTGCAGGATGATGTCAATCGACGGTTGTGCCAGGAAGAAGCCGCTCACCCCTCCGCTGACAAACAACGAGATAAATCCTAAGGCAAACAGCGAAGCGGAGTTGATGCGAAGCTTCGAACCGTACAGGCTTCCAATCCAGATCAGCACAATGATGGTGGAGGGAATCGTAATCGCTAGGGTGGGAAACGAGAAGGCCAGCGACGAGAAAGGATTCATGCCGCTGACAAACATGTGATGCCCGTAGACCATGTAGCTTAGGAACCCCAGGGCGCCCATGGAATAAATCAGTACGCGATGGCTCAGCATGGGCCGGCGCATGTTGGTCGTCAGGACGTGGGAAACAATCCCCATTCCGGGCACGATCGCGACGTAGACCTCCGGATGCCCAAAGAACCAGAACAGGTGCTGCCACAGGAGCGTGGAACCGCCCGCGTGTGGCTGCAGCGTGTCACTGACCACGAGGTTCCCGGGAATAAAGAAGCTGGTCCCGGCGACATGATCCAGGAGTAGCAGGATGCATGCCGGCAGCAGCACCGCGAACGCCGTCAATCCCATGCAGGAGGTGATAAACCACGCCCAGGCGGTGAGCGGCAGGCGCATCAGGCTCATGCCCTTGCAACGCATGTCCAGCGTAGTGGTGATGAAATTCAGCGCTCCCAGCAACTGGCCAACGCAGAAAATGGCAATCGAAACTGCCCACAAGACCTGGCCCAACCCCTGCCCAGGTCCGGCAATCGCCCCCAACGCGCTGAGTGGCGCATAGGCGGTCCAACCAGAAAGGGGAGGGCCATCCGGGACGAAGAAAGCCGCCACCGCAATCGAGAACGACACAAACGTTACCCAGAAGGACATCATGTTGAAATGCGGGAACGGCATGTCTTCCGCGCCAACCTGGATGGGCAGGAAATAATTGCCGAAAGCGGCAAAGGGAGCAGTCGTCAGCACGAAAAAGACCATGATGGTGCCGTGCATGGTCATCAACTGCAAGTAATACTCCGGAGTGAGCAGGCCGCCCGGAGCGCCATTCTTCGACAACAATTCCAAGCCTGGGATGTGTGCATTCGGCCACGCCAGGTGCAGCCGCATGATCCACGAAAGCACCATTCCGATGAGCACCGCCAGTAAAGCCAGACCGTAGTACTGCTCCCCGATCACCTTGTGGTCCAGGCTGAAAATGTGCTTGCGGACGAAGCCGGTGGGTGGGGCGTGGTGCTGAGCCGCGTGCGCCGACATGTCAGGCATGGTGCTAACCTCCGTGGCCGATTGGGTTCGCGGGCATCCCGGTGGACGCCTCGCCTACTGCATCGTTGCTTGTTGCTTCAGCCAACTGTCGTAATCCGGTTGCGATAGAACGCTGAGATACGCCTTCATGTTGTAATGGCCCAGACCGCAAAGCTGGGTGCAGACGATTTCGAACCTTCCAGTCTTGGTCGCAGTGAAGTGCACCGACACATCCAGGCCCGGAACAAAATCCTGCTGGATGCGCAACTCTCTGACAAAAAAGGAGTGGCCGACATCCTTGGCGTGCATTAACAAATGCACTTCTTGGTTTATCGGTACGGCGAGTTCGGCGGTCACAATGTCGTCCTTGGAGTCGGGATCGTGGTCTGGATCGAGTCCGAACAAGTTTTGTGTGCCCTCATTGATCAGATCGGGATGGATAGGGCCAAACCTGCCGTCCGGCCCCGGATAACGGAAGTAAAAGGCAAACTGCCCTGCCTGTGCTTGTACCTTCAAAGCATCAGGCCTGGGGGGCGTGAAATAGACGCTGGCCCATGCCTTGGCGCCAAAGACGCCCAACGCCATAGCTTCCAAACCGACCAGGAGAACGGCCGCGGTAACCAGGCCAGTCGCCCCGCCGGGGAAGGTCCTGATCTTCGTGCCTTTGGGCGTATTTGAGTACTTCCAGACGAACAAGCCCAGGATGAACTGGGCCGCCAGAAACGAGATGCCCGCCTCCGCCATCGTCTCGGACATCTGCTCATCGATCAGTGGGCCATGCGTCGAGATATCTACCGGCGGCACCCATTTGTGCATCAGGATGGGTATCGCCGAGCCGATCGCGATCAGGATCACTGTCACCGCAAAAATTTTGGCCATATTACCTCGTCCGCGCCCCGCTTGGACTCCGTGAGCTTGAACCAAGAGGAGTTGCCGCCGCAGCTCGTCTGCGGCATCGCGGTTAAGTCGCTTACTTGGCCTTAAACGTAAAGTCAGCGGTCCCCGGCTTGCCGGCCGCCACCGTCACCTTCGCAGTCTGAGTTCCGTAGGTCTCCTGCCATGCCGTCAGCGTGTAGCTTCCCGGTGGAACATTGTCGAGAGTGAACGCGCCATTCGAGTCCGAGACGGCGGTCGGGCCTTTTACCACCGCCATCCAGCCATGCATCCAGGGATGGATGTTGCACTTGACCTGTATGGAAACTTCTTCATTGGCCCACGAGACGTCGAACGGCGCCGCCCCCGAAGGTTGTGACTTGTTCCACTGGGGGTTCTTGGTGGGTATTGGGTGGATGTTGTGAGAAGTAGGGTCGCTGTTGGTCACCAGAAAATGTTGATTAACGTCCATGGCCATCACATGGGGAATGTACTGGCAACCCTTCTGGTCCCATTTCGGCTTTTCCGAAGGCACTTGGCTCGCGGCTGCAACCGGCAAGCCTTCGGAAATATAGACAACCACGTTCTGCAGGCCGCCACTCGATCCAACCACAACGTTCTCCAAGGTGACGGGATGATCGGCATGCAGCTTCTGGCAAAACGGCTCCTTGGACATGTCAATCGGTTTCTGATGGGGAGCGGTGCCCGCCAGCTTGACGGTCCCCGCGATCTTACCTTCTCCGGCGGCACTTACATTGCGACTCAGCATTAACGCTCCCAACGCCACAAGCACCAATGCTGAGAGCATTCCTGCGAGTTTGTTCTGAGTTTTCATCGGTTGGGTTCTCCTGCGTTCTTGCTTCGAATGCTCATTTGTTTTCAGGATTGGCAGGTGGCTGCGCGGAGGCGCCTGCCGGATTGATGGGTCTTAAACCGAGCTGCTTGGCGATCATTTTTGCCTTTGTCTTCATGGGCTGCAGCGTCCGCAGATAGAAGACCAGGTCCCAGGCCTCGTCGGGCTTCACGTTGTCCACGAACGAGGGCATGGGCGAACCGTCCAGACCGGTCATGAAGATTTTGTAGAGATCGCGGTCGGTGGAACCACACTTGAAGCGGGTTCCGTCATGGAAGTTGAACGCCTTGATAGGGCGATTCTGGTCATCTGTAAGCGTGTCGGCTGAGGGACCGTTGCCCCGGCCTTCCACACCGTGACACTTCCAGCACTCCAGCTTCTGGAATAGGGTCTCCCCGGCCTTGACTCTTTCCGGTGTCACTTCCGGCTCCGCCGGGATTTCGATGGGAGTTCCCGGCTTTTCGGTTTTCCAGCGGGGGGAAAAGGTTTTGATATAGGCAACCAGATCCTTGCGATCGTACGGCATGGTCGGCCGCCAGGATGGCATATTGGAGTTCACCAGCCCCCGCTCGACCGAGTCTTCCAGATCCTGGTCCGTGGGCAACGTCCCAGTCGGAGTGGAGCGGCAACGGAAGATCGCAAGGGCAAAGTTCCGCGGCTTGGGGTCGATGTAGGGGGCATTCTCCCCTTCGCCATCGCCCAAGTCCCCGTGGCATCCAACACAGTAACGCAGATAGAGCCCGTGGCCGCGTTGCTCGGAGTGGGTGAAATCATTCTTGGAAGTTGGATAACCCGAACTTGCGCCGGCGTTTTGTGCCACGCCAACACCCAATCCAAGACCTAGTAGAAGCATACTGAGAAATATCGTCTTGTGTATGGCTTGCATTCGTTTTTCCTCGCTAGGTTCAGAACGCAAAGTCAAGACCCATGAAGTAGCTGCTGGTCCGCTGATCCAGACCGCTACCCGAAGTATGCCTGGTCAGTTCTGTGGCGAATTCCTGATGCCACGCGAGTCCCGCCCGGCTGTGCATGAATGGGTAGTAGCGATAGCCCACTGTAATTACATCGGCGTTTCCCAGATCGCTGGGCGAAAGACCCGCGACGGGTTGCCGCGTAATCCTAGCCAGCTCATACCGCACCAGGAAAAACAGTTTTGGAGAATAGGTGTAATGAGCCTCGAAGGTGCCTGTATTCCACAGCACCCCTTGCGCCCCGGCTGGAAGCGAGCCTGCATCATTGGCTGGTACCCCGTTGGCCAGAAAAACGTTGTCCGAGGCGCGCTGGAACACGCCGGTCACATCAAACCGACCGAGATAGAGACTCCCGTAAGCTCCGGCTCGATAGAACGAGCGGTTCCCCTGCCCCGTTCCTGGCAAATCAGCACCCGCTGATTGCAGAAAGAAGGTAGGTCTAAGCCCAGAAGCAAAATACGCTCCGACGCGTTGCAGCCCCAGTTTCCCGGCCATGAAACCCTGACTGATGTGGATGTGGCCGTCGTAACTGCGCCCTCCCACCAAGCCCAAGTTGCCATTGGTGCTGCTCACCATGGAAATGGCAAAGCGGGTGTGGTCATTGAGGGAGTGGCCCATCCATTCCACCCCCAGCTGGTTCTCTCCAAAGGTGAAATCGTTGGTGTCGGTCACGGCCGGCAAGAAGTGGAAGAACAGGTACGCGCCGCCCACGTTCGAAAAGCTCATCATTCGCTTTTCCGAGAGCGGCCCGTCCAACTCGAATTTGCCGAACTTCACGTTCAGCCAGGGCGAGCCGTGAATGTTGTCAAAGCGAACGTTGGCCGACTCGAAGCCCACCGTGCCGTCCCCGGGATCGATGGAAGGAACCAGCAGGAACGAGATGTTCTTGGCCAGGGTGCCGCCCGTCAGAATGTCGATGCCGGTGAGGTCGAAACCAGAGGTGTTGATGGTTTTTTCGATCTGCGGTCCAGCGGGATCGGCCGGATTGTCCACACTCTGGCGCCCGGCGCTTTCATAATGCCAGTGCGGCGTGATTCGCATGGCCACCGGCCAATAGGATGGATTTTGCCAGATGGGCGCATCCCGATCATTCATCAGCTGGTAGCCGTTATCCTTGAAGGTCTGACCGAAGCTGTTCAGCTTTGGCCAAGCCTCGTGGCACGCCGAACACGGCAACCCGTACTTGCGGGCAAAGGCCGGGATGGCATATGCGGTACCACTATCCGCTAGTACGAACAACGTAAGAACTAATGCAGCGAAGAGAAAACATGACCCAGCCGACCGCTTGTTTAGGAATCCCATCTGCATGGCGTCTCCTCAGAAGTCCGGCTTGCGCGAATGATAACAGCGGCACGTGAATTGCTTTCCTCTCCCAATTCCACGCAGGAATCTGGCCTTGTAAAGTCCCGGGACTTCGCCTTGTACTGGCCCTACTTATGCGGTGGTAGAACCGCTATACCCCACTCGGAAGGCGGCGGGAATATATCATCGCGTGTTAATAAATTGCAAATAATTTTTTACGATTTTTTTACAACCGTATCCTTGAAAATGTGCAGCGAGCATCTGGCCTGGGGCCGAGTTTGTTCTTGACATTGCGTAGCGGTGCGCGATACCAATGCTTTCCGGAACGACGCCGTGGGGGCGCGCATTTCTCAAATGCATTTCGCGAAAGGCGGGTGGAGTCACGCACGCAATGTTTGTTTTTAGGGTCTCAGGGCTCACGGTTCTGCTCTTTCTACTTCTAGCGTCGTCTGTTCCCGCTGTTTCTCTGGATGGCAATCCTGGCGGCCAGAGCCTGCAGGCCCAGTTCGATGTCCCGGAAAGCGACCTCCTCGAAGCCGTGCAGGAGGTCATCGGCGACCAGATCATCCACGGCACCCAGCAATACGCAAAAGAGAAAGTACTCTACGGAGCGCACTCCGCCGAATCGTCTTCAGCGTTTCGCGAGTCGCATATCGATGGCAAAGTCTTCTACAAGGTTGCCGAGAATGTCTTGTCTCCCCAATTTTTCAAAGATAGCAACGATCTGGGTACTATCGCCATCCGCTACATTATTCGAGCCATCAACCCGACTAGCACGGCTCTGCAAATCGACGCGGTCTTCCTAGAAAACGATCATCGCCGGGTTCATCAGTCCGAGGGCGTCGTGGAGTCCGCCGAATTCGCTGAGATTCAGAAGCGCCTGGACGCGCTGAATCTGCGCCGCAAGGAAGCTCACGAGGAACGAAAGAAACTCGACCAGTTGCAGGCCGAGGATAATGCGCTTGCCTTGGCCGGCAATCCCTCGTCCGGAACCGCCGGGGCGGCCAATTCTGCAGTTCAGGACTTGGAGCGGCGCGTGACGATTTTGCGGCGCCAAGCGGAACGTCGTGTCAAAGATTCCGAAACCCCTCTCCGATCGGCGCCCTTTCGCAGTGCAACCACGATCGCCTCTCTCCCGGCTCAAACCGAGGTGCTGATCGTAGTGATTACCCCATATTGGTACGGTGTTGAGACGCAGGATGGACGCCGTGGCTGGATTCATCACAGCCAACTGGAGATGCTGCCTTGAAAACAGCATCTTCTTTTTTTCGCCGCTCCAAGTCTAAGCTCGCGTGTGTTTGCGCTCTGCTGTTTGCCGCGTTCAGCGTTGCCCAAACTGCCCCCGCGGAACATGCTTTTCATGCCTCCAAAGCTGAGGTCGAGAAGGCGCTGCGCGACCAGCACGCTTATTCGGGAGGCAAACTTCCGATCTTGGATGGTTTCGTCGAATCCCAGGAGAACTCCTTGGATCGCTATGAACGCGGATATTACCAATATTCGATCCAGGTCACTTCAGCGGCGGCCGACGAAACCATCGTGCGCGCCAACGCGAAAATAACTGCCTGGTATTCGGATAAAGATAATTCACGCTCGGGTTATCGAGTACTCCCTTCCAATGGCCGCCTGGAAGCAGATTTGTTCGACCGTTTGCAGCAAGTGCTGAACCAGAGCGCGGAGCATGCTGCGATGAACCCCATAGCGACAAGCCCCTCTAAGCCGAGTTCGCTTCCCGCAACTCCCAGCGCGACGGCCAACCAGGCTTCCGTTTTTTCGTCTTCTCGAAATGCATCTGCTGCAGCGCCGGCTCACGCGGAGGCAGCGAACGAGCCCGCCGGAGCAGATGACCGGCGCATCCAGCAACTGGCCCAGCAAGCTCGAAACCTGGAAGAGATCATCCGTAATCAATCGCACCCCGACAATCTCGTGAGCATACGAGCTTCGCAAACTCCGGTGTTGGCAAAGCCTCTGGCGGGAGCACAAGTCCTCTTTCTGGCTGACGCTGAAGATGAGTTTCAACTTGTGGACACAACGGGCTCCTGGGTGCACGTGCAGGTTTCCGGCATTTCTCGCGGCTGGATTGAGCGCTCCCGGGTGAACTTGCCGGGAGAAACCTCCCAGAATCCTGCCAGCGTCACCGCAAGCCGTCCGCCTTCCGACAAGGTCAGGCCAGAATCGTTTCATCCTACGCGGGAAGAGACCGGAATGTTTCCTGGCAACTGGGCCGAGCTGCGTGGAAAAACGGTGAGGATTATCTGGGTCGACGGCCCTGCCAACGATGCTTCTAATGAGGAAACGCGGCTGAGCTTTGCCAAGACCTTGTTTCGCAAAAAATTTCCTGAGCTGTCGCAGTCAACATCTCTTGCCGGAGTGGTGATAGTCTTTGATGCCGAGGACGGAGGCATGGCGGCCGCCACCATGGCGGCTCTCCAGCAATGGAATGCCGGCCACTTGTCCGACGGTGCTTTCTGGAAGCAGTGTTGGTTGGATCCGCCGGACGCCTTTAAGACCGCGAACTAGCTGGCCCGAACGACAGTCGTAGTGGAGCAAATTGCAATGAGCACGCCCGCACAACTGCTGGCCATCCGCAAGGGCCGCCTGATGCTGTTGCTGGCCGATTACGCCGCGCTGACTAAACTCCGCGTCACCACCCTGATTGTGATGACGGCCTGGTGCGGTTTCTTTTTCGCTGCGCAAAAATCGGGAGTTTCTTCGCTCTCCTGGGGCTTGCTGCATGCGCTCCTCGGCATCGCTATGGTTTCCAGCGGAACCGCCGCACTGAACGAAGTCATGGAGCGCGATGTTGACGGCTGTATGAGGCGCACGGCGCAGCGTCCCTTGCCGGCAGGACGAATGAGACTTCTGCACGCGACTGTGGTCGCTCTGCTGTTGACCGTAGGCGGCTCGCTTTACCTGTCCAGGTTCTCGAACCCGCTCACGGGCCTGCTGGCCTTCGCCACGGCAGTTGTCTACCTCGCCGCTTACACTCCTTTGAAACGAGTCTCCCCGATTTGTACCTTCGTTGGCGCCTTTCCCGGAGCGATGCCAGGCGTGCTCGGCTGGACCGCGGCCCGCAACCGGCTGGATTGGGGCACGCTGGTGCTCTTTGCCATCCTCTTCCTGTGGCAGTTTCCGCATTTCTTCTCGATCGCATGGCTCTATCGCGAAGACTATGAAAAAGGCGGAATCCGCATGCTGCCAGTGGTTGAATCCGACGGCCGCTCCACCAGAGTGCGCATCCTGATCTATTCGCTGGCATTGATTCCAGTCAGTCTGTTGCCGGGCTTCGTGGGTATGGCAGGCCGGATTTACTTGCTGGGCGCTCTGGCGCTCAGCATCGGGCTGCTCTACTTCGGAGTGCGGCTGGTCGATCTGAACCTGCCGATTACCCACGCTCTGTCCAAGTCGCGTGCACGGCAGTTGCTGCAAGCTACTGTCATTTATCTGCCGCTGCTGTTTGCGCTTATGATGACTAACTCGGCCCGGCTATAAGGCCTTGGCTCTCTTTAGGGCTCCCCTGACCACACGAATTCTCCCCTGTCGTTGATATAGCCGCAATGATTCGGTGCGTCGCAAACATCGGCTAGTCCATTCTTGAATGTCCCGCACCGCACGAACTTGGGCGCGATCACGAACCTGCCCTTCTTATCGATGAAGCCCCATTTGTCGCGCTGTTTAACGCAGGCCTTGCCCTCGGAAAATCTATAAGCGGCGGGGCTGCCCGATGGGCTGAAGAACTCTGGTGCGACGACAAGTTCGCCGGCTTGGTTGACGTATCCCCATTTGCCTGCGCGTGCGATGGCAGCGATTCCTTCCGAAAAAACGCCAGCGCTGTCAAACCCAGGCTTGATTTGAAAAGAGCCCGATTTATCAATGTAACCCCACAGCCCACTCTTTACGGCAGCGAGATCGTCGGTGAATGCGGCACATCGTTCGAATCTGAAAGGAATGACAGTGGCCCCTTTTTTATCAATAAAACCACACTTCTGGTTGAGATAGGCGGGAGCCAATCCTTCCGAAAATTCTGATGTTAGATCGTAGAGAGGGTTGATGACTCGCGCACCCTTGGTGTCGAGATATCCCCACTTACCTTCGGACTTGAAGGCTCCAAGTCCTTCTGCAAAGTCGTTGACTTGTTCGAGAGCAGCATCCGCAATGGGATGGCTACTTCGATCGATGAAGCCCCATAGACCTCGGACTTGAACGGCTGCGATGCCGCCGTGAAATGCGCGGGCATAGTCGAAGCGCGCGGGGATCACGAATTCTCCCGTACGGTCAATAAACCCGACCTTGGAGTCGACCGGGGCCCCGACCCACGCGTCCGCCAAGCCTTCGCTAAAGTCCCAGGCAAAGTCAAACCTCGCAGGGATTACCAGTTTGCCTTCGCGGTTGATGAACCCATACTTCCCGTGCAGCTCGACCACCCGGAGCTGGTTTGAATCAAGAGCAAGGGCCGTCGCAACAAGCAGGAGAATGGCCATGCAGTAGCGCATTACGACAGTATGTTAACTCGGGCCGCCTCTCTCGGCTCTAGGCGCCAGGACTCAATCCGCCACACGGATCCTGCCCCCCGGCGTCGAGTTGCGCCTAGCGCCCACAGCCCAGAGTCTAGGGCCGGCGTTAGCGCACAGCCGATTTGGTTGCAGTCGAGGAATTCAGAATAGCGACTGCCTCGCGCAGGGTTGCGTCGTAATGACGGCGGAGGTCTTCGAGCGTGAGTGGCACCGGGACGTCGGGGACGACGCCGGTTCCTTCCAGCCGCTTGCCTTTGGCGGTGAGGATGTTGAACTCGCTGATGTCGAGTTCGCCTCCGCCTTTAACGTGGTGAGCAATGCTGGCCAGCACGCAGCCGCAGGTTTGGCGCCCTACGACGGCGGCGCGGCCGTTTTCCTGCATGCCGGCGGAGAACAGTTCGGCATCACTGCCGGAACCTTCGTTGACCAGGATCACGACCCGCCCGGAATAAACTTGTCCGCCGGGATGGCCAACCTCGAGCTGCGAAGGAACACCAAGAATACGCAGCAGCAGCGAGGGCGCTTTGCCGGAGCGGCTGATCACTTTTCCGAACGAGACTTTCTCGCCGAAGAAGCCGTCGGCAATGCGCAACGCGGTTTGCAGATCACCGCCCGGGTTGCCGCGGAGGTCAATGACGATTCCCGGCGCACGGTTCGCGCTTGCCAGCGCGTCCTTGAATTCCCGGGCTGCCTGTTCGTCGAACATGCCAAACCTGAGATAGACATATCCAGAGGGAAGCTGGCGCGTGATCACGGGCCGGGCGAGCGGGACGATGTGGCGGATGAGGGTGACGTTCAAAACTGTGCCGTCGGAACGAAGCAGGCCGAGGCGGACGCTGCTCTCGGGCTCGCCGGTCAGAATGCGGTGATAGCTCATCAGTGCGGTGGCACGCTTGGAGGACGAGGTACCGACTTCCTCGCGCACCTGCTCCAGCCGCTCCGCGAAGGGAACACCGTCTACGGTGGATACGATCATGCCGGGCCCAACGCCGGCGCGGGCGGCTTCCGAGTCTGGATCCACGGTGATGACTACCGGATTGCCGTCCAACTCGCCAACCGCAATACCCGGCGTCGAGGCCTGCGACTTGTCCGAGCGCTGCCGCTCCTCGGGCGATCGGAAACGGGTGTGCGCGTCGTGCAGTTGGCCGGTCATTTCTTTCAGCAAAGAGTAGAAGGCCTCGTCGGAGATTGCCGCGGCCACCCGGGGCCGATAGCGCTGGCGCAGGGCCTTCCAGTCAACGCCGTTGAAGCTGGGATCGTAATAGCGCTCGTTCACCATTTGCCAGACCTGGTCGAACAGCTTCAGGCGCTGCTTGGAAGAGAGTGACTTGGCATGACCGGCCCAGCTGAAGACTGCCAGGGATAGGACGAGCAGAAGCGAGAACAGCAGCGCCAGAGGCTTCGGAAATTTCAGTCGGCTGAAAATGGGCGTCATCTCCGCCGGTCGTGGTCTTCTTAAGAGTAACCAACCAGCAGCAGGGTTGGAAGCCAGAAGGGAAAAATTGGACAGCGGCAAGCCGACGTTCACCACGAAACGCGAAGGTCTAATCGGGTCAGAAACCCGCCCCACAGAGTAGAGAACCACGACAAAATCCGGGGAGGCCTAGTGGCCTCCCCGGTTAGGACGGTTGAGCTGCGGTAGAAAATTATTGCTGGGTTGCGCCGTCCAGTTCGACGTCGTCGCCGATGTGGACATCCTCCAGCGCGAAGGTGATCATGCCCGTCGCCGTCGTGGGAGTCACGCCAAGGATGACGATTTCACCCACCCCACGATGCGGCATGTCGCCGGGATTGATGGTTGGACCGCTATGATAGGTGGTCCGTTCGTAGAAGGGGACCTTCCAGGCTGCTGGCTTTTTCTGGGTGTCGTCGCCCATGCCGGCCTTGAACGAGAGCGAATCGACCGGATCTTTCAGGTCGTCGGTGTAGGGGCGGGTGGCGCGGAAGTAGTCGCCAACCTTGACGCCCTGGTTCGCGCCGACATTCAAATAGACCTTCCCGCCGGTGCCGAGGATGGCGTCGAAATCCTTGGCCAGAACGATGCGACCGGCAGTGTGGCCGGAACTCGGGGCGAAACGATCGAACTTGTCAGGCGGACGGAATGTAACCGCGGGCTTCTCGGCAAACGGGACAGCGGTGTCGCCAGGCACAATGGTGTCGCAACTGTACTCGACCTGCGCGACGGCCGTCTTGTTGCGGGTATCAAGAATCTTGACGCGGCCAAGCTCAGCATAGGGCTGGCCGGTTGCGGCCACCAGATGATGCTGGCCGGCATAGGCCTCGAACTTGTTCGGGTCACGCAATTCGCGGACAATCGTGTACTCCGCGCCGGGCTGATAGCCTTGTCCTGTAAGATAGACAATGTCGCCGGTGACGTACTTGGTGGTGGAGGGGGTCTGCAGCCCGCCGGCAACGTAGTTAGCGTCGGGCAGGAGCTGTTTGGTGATGAAACCTGCGCAGTACAGGTCAGCATAGGTCGGCGTGGCGAACTGCACGTTGGGATAGTTCTTCCTGGTCTCCACGGTCGCCGCCGAATCAGAAGAAGCTGCGTCAGAAGAAGAAGTGTCCGCGGTGTTAGTGCTGGCCGCGGGGGCAGCGCTGGCCACGGCGGCCGGATCGGCCTGCTGCCCCGACGCAGCGGCAGCCACGAGCAGCGTCAATATCAGTCCTGTTTTCTTCATGTTACCTCCGAGCCGTGAGTCCGGCCCGATGTCCGCCCCGCCTCCACGTAAGTGCTCGCAAGACAAGGGCTTGCACTCGGAAAGTAGCAAGGCGGTACCTTTGGGTCAAGGTTACGGCGGTGCCATGCAGGGACCGTCAAAAAGTTTAATTGAGGGTTCGCGGATAATCCATTGTTGCATCTGGAATTACGGGCCTGTAATATCGCGCCGACATACCCTTAATGGCCACTGCTGCCAACCATGTCATACCGCGGTTCTTACCGCTGCGCCTTCCGAAGGTGTGCGTGGCGGTAATCGGGCGGGATGCCACCGAGATGGCGCAAAAGGCTGAGACTCTGGTACGCGATAACCCCTTCCTGGAGTTCCGCTTAGACTACCTTTCGAAGCCCGGACTGGCATTGCCTAAGATCAGGAAATTCATGGAGTTCCACCCCAACGCGGTGTGCATCGCCACGTGTCGGCGAGCGTCCGGCGGGGGGAAGTTTCGCGGATCGGTTGCCTCGCAAGTGCAGATCCTGGCAAAGGCAGCTGACAGCGGTTGTCAGATTGTTGATATTGAGCTGCAGAGTGCGGTCCGAATCAAGCCGGAACAGCTCCGGCGGCTCAAGACGCGTGCGGCGCTGATCCTTTCTTATCACGACTTCCGGGCGACCAAGAAACTCGACGAGACCCTGGAAAAAATGGCGGTGATATCGGCGGACTTCTACAAGCTGGTGACCACGGCAACCACGTTGTCGGACAACGTGGCCATGATGAAGTTCCTGGAGAAAAACAGCGATCGGCACTCGATCATCGGGTTGTGCATGGGCGAGCAGGGAATCATCAGCCGAGTGCTGGGAGTGCGTGCAGGCAGCGTGTTCACCTTCGCGTCCGCGACTGCGGGAGAGGAGACAGGTCCGGGGCAGGTGACGGCGCAAGAATTACGCAACACCTATCGCATCGAGCAGGTGGACGCGGCCACGCGCGCATATGGAGTCGCGGGCGACCCGGTGGCGCATTCGCTTTCGCCGGTCGTCATGAATACCGCGCTGCGGCGGGAGAACGTGAACGGGGTGTATCTGGCGCTGCACGCGAAGACTCTGAGCGATCTGCTGACCTGCGCACGCGGGATTCCGATTCACGGGCTCAGCATCACGATGCCTTACAAAGAGAGCATCGTGAAGCATCTGGACAACACTGATTCCAGCACAACCAAGATTGGCGCGTGCAATACCGTAGTTCGGGCGCAGGATGGAAAGTTGTACGGCTTCAATACGGACACTTCGGGCGTGGTGCGTCCTCTGGAAAAGAGGATCGCTCTGCCCGCCGCGAAGATATTGGTGCTGGGGGCGGGCGGAGCAGCGCGGGCGGCAGTGTTTGGGTTGAAAGAACGAGGTTGCGAAGTTTACATCCTGAACCGCAGCATGGGGCCAGCCCAAAAGCTGGCGCGCTCGGCGCGGGCTCGCCTGATGAAACGTGCGGACCTGAAGAAAATGCGGTTCGACGTGATCATCAACGCGACTCCGGTGGGGATGGGGAGTTCCAAGGAGTCTCCGCTCAGCGAGAATGAAATTAACGCGCGCTATCTGTTTGAGATGATCTACGACCCGCCGGAAACTCGATTGGTAAAGCTGGCAAGAGAACGCGGTGCGGAGATCATCCCTGGGATTGAGATGTTTGTGCACCAGGCGGCGCGCCAATTTGAGATCTGGACGGGCAAACCGGCCCCCTGGGATGAAATGTTGCGGATGGTCAACCTGGCCTTGCAGGAGCGCGCTACGGCCCCGGCAGAAGGCAAGAAGAAGTAGGTGGATGTTATTCATTTTTAAGTAGATGCTGCTATTGAAAATCCTCCTTACCGCATCTCTTGCGGAAGTTCCTGCGGCGGGTCAAAGACCCGCCGCCACACGGCTAGAGGCCGGCCCCCACGAAAGTGCTACGAAGAGGTTGCAATATTCTAGTAAGGAGAAGTAAGATGAAGCTCAGGACGTGCTGATGACGTCCGGTCTCGTCGAAGTACCTTGCCCAATCTTCCAGATTCGATGTTCCAAACTTCGTAAACATGCCCGGGCAGATTTTTTGCCTTGGTCCAGATTTCACGGAGATACAGGATATGGCGTGGTACGCATACTGCCTCACTGAGTCACAAGCCCTCTCCAACGGTACACGCACCCGGCGGCCATTTTTGCTGGAAGGCATTCAGGGGGTGAATGGCGCTTCGGTCTTGGGATACCCGAGTGGAGAATTTTCAGTCATAGTCAGCGAGTACGAACACAACGGTGAACTGAACGAGAAGTCGGTGCTGGAGCATGCGCGGGTGGTGAGTGTGTGCTTCCGGCAAGGTACGGTGCTTCCCTTCCGGTTCGGCACGGTCTTTGAGACCGACGATGCGCTGCGGCAGGCGGTCCGAGCCAACCGGCGGGCCTTTGGCCAGAGCGTGCAGCGGCTGCGCGGCAAGGCCGAAATGCGCATTAAGCTGGTGGTGCGCGACGGCTCCTTGCGCGAAGCCATGACCGAAACCCAATTGCCGGATACCGTCGGCCGGGAGTACCTGGCGCAGCTGCGGGTCAAGGCGTCGCGCGATCGGGAACGTCAGACCAAGGCGCGGGCGCTGTCGGTTCAGGTACACAAGCTCTTCAATCCGCTGGAAGAAGAGGTTAGCTGCAAGAAGGTGGATGCGGAGGGCATGTTGATTGATATCGCCCACCTGATCGATTCCAAGTCGGTGGAGAAGTACCAGAACCGGTACAACACTGCCGCCAAGCAGCTGAAGAATTGCCAGGTGGCAATCAGTGGGCCTTGGCCGCCTTACCATTTTCTGCCCGGCAAGCTGCGAACGGTCGCGGGGAACAGCTAGACACTTTACGAGTACAGGGTTAAGGCGCGGCGGAAGCCGTGCCTTTTGTCTTTTGGCGGTCTCTGGAGAGTCGCACATTGGGCCGGATTCCCAATCGCTCACGGGGCGGCCAGCGAACCTCGTCGCTGCCCGGTTCGGCTGCCGTGCACAAACGATTTGCTGAAAGCCATTGGCGTGCACAGGAATGTGCAGTTTGCTGCAGCATGGAGCTACAGGATTCTCCGGAGAGAGGGCTGAGCCCTCTGGGATGAAGCCCAGGTAAGTACCTGCCGAGGAAGAGGTTGCGATTTTCGTGTCGGGTGCTGGTTGGGACGCTGGCTTTGGCCGCGCAAGTGCACCATCGCTTAACAACAAAAGAGGCCGTGACCCAAGAAATGAAGTTTCCATTCCAGTGCTCTCGACTTCTCCTGTTAAGTCGTTCTGGCTCGCGGAACGACACCTAGCTTTCGCCTTCCCGTTTTCCCACCGTTTTGCCTCTTTATGGGCCCCAGAGATGGGGCCTCTTTTTTGCCGTCAGAAAGGTTGTCGCCGGCATTCTCCTCTCGCCGCATCGTTCTGGTAAGCTTTGCGATTCACCTCAGGATGTCGGAACGAATGTCCATGAAAAGATCGTTTCTTCGAAGCGCGGTTTCGCTCATTGCGCTGTTTTGCTTTGCGGCCACCGCCCGCGCCCAGCGTCCCCGAGAACCGGAAGTGGTTTATCCGCCGCAACTGCTGAGCGATTTGGCGGCGCTACGGGACGCGGCGTTATCGAGCGACTACGCCTACCAGCAGGTCGCGCACCTGACGGAGAACATCGGGCCACGCATGGGAGCATCGCCGCAGGCGGAACACGCGGTCGCCTATGTGGCGGACAAGCTCCGAAAGCTGGGACTGGAGGTGCATTTGGAGGAAGTGCAGTTGCCACGCTGGGTGCGGGGCATTGAGACCGCCGAACTGGTGCAATATCTCGGGCAGGCGCCCGGCACCACCCAGAGGATCGTGGTCACCACCCTGAGCGGCAGCAGCGCGACAGCGGGCAGTGGGATTACAGCCGAAGTGGTGGTGGCCGGAAGTTTTGCTGAGCTGAATGCACTTGGCCGGGAGAAGGTTGTGGGCAAGATCGTTTTGTTCAACGTTCCATTTGATAAGAAAAAAGCCGCGGCCGGATATGCTGGGGAAGCATACGGAGAAGCGGTGGCCTACCGGGGCGCAGGGGCCAAGGCAGCAGCCGAATTGGGAGCTGTTGCTTCATTGATTCGGTCCGTGGGCGGCGCGGAGTATCGCTTACCTCATACCGGGTACAGCGTGCCTGCAGGCATTCCAGCCGGCGCCGTGACGGCTGAGGACGCTGATCTTATCGCCCACCTCGCCAGCCAAGGTCCGGTGCAGTTGCATTTGACGCTTACGCCTCAGACGTTCCCCGAGATCGTGTCGCACAATGTGGTAGCAGACCTCAAGGGAAGCGAGCATCCCGAGCAGGTGGTCGTGGTCTCGGGCCACCTTGATTCCTGGGACTTGGGAACGGGGGCAATCGACGACGGAGCGGGCGTGGCGGTCGCGATGGAAGCGGCTCATCTTATCGAGGAATTGCATCTCCATCCCAAGCGCACAATCCGAGTGATTGCCTGGATGGACGAGGAAAACGGCGGACGCGGGCACGATGCCTATGCCAAGCAGCATGCCGCAGAGATGCCAAATCACGCAGCAGCCATTGAAAGCGATCTCGGAGCGGGACACCCGATGGGATTCGTTGTCAAGATCAACCCGAGCGCCGCGCCACTACTTCGACCGATGCTGGAGGTGTTGCGGAGCACAGGGTGCACTGCCTTGCGACAGACGGACTACAGCCCGGGATCGGACATTTCACCGCTAGTGAAGGCGGGCGTCCCCGGGTTCGCTCCCATGCAGGATTCGCGGACTTACTTCAACTATCACCACACCGCCGCCGACACGCTGGACAAGATCGTTCCGCGGGAATTACAGGAAAATGCGGCAGCGACGGCAGTGCTGGCGTATACCTTGGCCAATCTTCCTCAAACGCTGCCGCGATAGAACCCCAGCGGCAAAAGAACTTCCTGGTCGCTACTTTGACGCGAGCATCGGTTCGCGGTTCTGAGCCAGCGACGAGGCATGACGGGTTTGCCCATTGGACTCTCGCCGAGAGCGATGGATGGAAGCGACCCGCTGTTTCCGCTTCATTGCCGTCATGGCCTCTTTCGTGGGATGAGCAACGGTCTTGGTTGCCTCTGGAAGCGGGTAGTTCGTGGGGTCAACTTCCTGTTGACCGAGAGCGGGGAGCACGAGGAATGGCGCCGCCATTGTCCCCAGCAGGACCGCCTTCAGAGCTAGCACTCTGACTGAGTTCATGAGCCACCTCCATCTTGGGAATTTTGCTGAGAGCTCAATTGCGCTCTCAATTCGGCATTGGGAGAAAGCACGGCGAATTCCAATTCGTCGCAGAAGCGTCGAGACGGCGCAGAGTAGAGAGCTAACTATATGCATGGATGGAAGATCTCGGTGACCGAAGAAAAACCGGATATGCGGCGTTAGGTTCTTAAAAACGAGGAACCCGTCTATCTAATCGGCGACGGGCCTATCCGGATGGATAGGGACAAATGGCCGCGGCACACCATGAAAAGCCATTTCTTGCACCACGGTGCCATTTTGGGGAACGCGCTGAAAATAACGCGACTTAGTTCTGCGAGGGCGCACATCAGATTTGGGGGAAGAGTCATGCAGCCACCTGCTTTTGCTCTGAGCGGCGTTCCCAGAAGTCCTCAAAGCGCCCGTTGAGCTTGCTGCACCGAAGGGCGATGATGGCGTTGGCGCCCTTTACGGTCCAGTG
>DATEPX010000212.1:0-7091 GCA_035272945.1 Terriglobales bacterium | reverse complement strand
ACAAGGAAATCGCGAACGCGCTCACCATTACCGAACAGACGGTCAAAGAGCACGTCAAGCACATCATGGAGAAAACCAGCAGCACCACTCGCACGGGCATCCTCGCGCGGATTTTCACTTCCTGACCGGCCCCTTTGGCCGCAGCGCCGATCGGTCCCACCCTTGCGCCGGCCTCCACCAGGGGCAAGACTCCAGGGCTGGTTGAAGTCTGCTGGACACGTCAGATTCCAATTGAGGACTCCGAGAGTAGGTACTTCGTCGGAGTCAAGTTCCTGTTCGACCGCGATGCCTATTCCCAAAGACGGCTCTTTGAGCCCACCGTCTGAAGTTTCTCATTCCCTCGTCCGGCCACACGCAGCGGTTCTCCCACAACAGCGACATTAAAGTCATAGGCAGCCGTGAGAGGTCGCCACAATTCATTACGCCCCTTTCGGGACACGGGATTTTATCTGCTCGGTGGGGACGAGAGTCGTGGGCCAGGGACCCACGAGGACCGACCAGGCGCTAGAGGCGGTCCACAATGACGGTCGGAAGGCCGTCCTCCATCGTAAGCCGCATATCGCACCCTGAAAGTGTGCTCAAACGGTGGGCAATCATGAACGTCGTGCGACCCTGCATGAGACGCTCCATCGCTTCCATAATCACGGCCTCGGTCTTAACATCAACGGAACTCGTCGGCTCGTCTAGGATGAGGATCGGGGCATCCTTCAAGAAGGCACGGGCGAGTGCGATACGCTGACGTTCCCCGCCGGAAAGGGTCATGCCGCGTTCCCCGACTGGAGTATCATAGCCTTCTGGGAGACGGACAATGAACTGGTGGGCGTTAGCGGCCTTTGCCGCCTCGATGACCTCGCGCATACTCGACCCTGGACGCGCATAGGCGATGTTTTCGAGAATAGTGGTCGAGAAGAGCATGGGCTCCTGAAGTACGATGGCGAACTGATTGCGCAGGTCGGCCAGCTTGTAGTCACGCAGATCAATGCCATCAAGTAGGATCCGTCCTTCGGTGGGGTCATAGAAACGGGTCAACAGGCTTACAAGCGTGGATTTTCCTGCTCCGCTCACGCCTGTGATTCCTAGCCGGCTCCCAGACTCAATTTCAAACGAGATGCCATGAAGGACTGGGCGACCTTTGTCATAGCCGAATGAGACGTTACGAAACGTCACGGCGCCTAAGGCTCGTGAGAGGGGCCGACCATCTGGTTTGTCTGGAACATCCGCCGGTTCGTCGAGGAGCAAAAAAGCTCGCTCGACTCTCACAAGGTTGGACTGCAAGCCTGCCGCCTTTGAGCTGATAGTTTTCGCAGGTCCGTAGAGCTGCGTCAGGTAGCCGATGACCAGAAGCAGTTGGCCGAGGGTCAGCGTGCCAGACTGAACATGACGTATGCCGATGAAGAGAACCGCAACCGTCCCAATTGCGGTCGTGAGACTGATGAGGAGACCAAATTGGCCTTCAGCGAAGGCAGCACGAAACCTTGCCCACATACCTTCCTGCGACCGACGCACGAAGCGGTCCTTTTCCTGGTCCTCTCTCCCGAACGCCTTCACGATGCGGACCGCAGTTAGGACCTCATGCACCACAGACATGGCGGAGCTTTCCAGCGATGTCACGTCACGCCACCGGGTCCGAAGAGGCTGGCGATAGACCAGGACCAAAATAAAATAAAGAGGCGCGACTGTCATGGCGACCAGGGCGAGCTGCCAGTCGATTCGGGCTGTTACGAAGATCATCGCCGACAGTGTAATTGCCGAGGTGACCAAGGGGATAAGGCCGTAGATGGCAATCTCCTGGATTGCCGGGGCGTCGTTCTGGATGCGGTAGAGAGAATCGGCTGTGCCCCTGTAATCGTGATAGGAGAGCGAAATCCGCTGGACGTGGTGGAAGAGCCTGGCCCGAAAGTCGAGCACCAGCTTTTCACCCGTGTAGGTTTGCAGCAACCACTCCGCAAGAACCTGTAACTGGTTGAGGATGGCGACTACCAATAACAGGCCGAGTGCAGAGAAGAGGACCGCCGTGCTGGAATGAGTCGCGGCCGCAGGTAGAAGCGTCTCTAGGAAGCCAGGGATTGGCTCCGAGCCGAGCACATTGTCCACAGCAATCTTGAGCGGAAGAGGGTTGAGCAGCGCAAGGGGGGCGGCCAGTAAGCTGATCAGGAAGATGCTCACGATATGGAGCCAGTAAGGTTGCGCCTGGCGCAGGAGTCGGCGGTAAAGGGCGCAATCGGTATAGGGTCCGGCCTTCATATTGTTCCTCTAGCTCTGCGGGCAATAGGCGCTTTTTCGGTCACAATCCCGCCTTGTAGTCAACCTTGAAGAGGCCCATGGCCGAAGAGACGTAGGCAATCCCGACCTTCGCATCGAGGGCAATCGTACGCAGCCAGGGGGCGATGTAGTACTTGGCGACTCGCTTCCTAGTCTTGAGATCGATAACGTCCAGCGTGTTGGTGAGACCACTTACGGTCAGCAGGAGATTGCGTACCGGATCGACTGTCAAATTCCGAACGCCGAAAACGGTGGGGATACGGCCCTTGAACTCGAGGGTCTGCGCGTCGAATCTCAACACAGCCGAATGCAACGGAGATGGGTAAAGCACTTCATCCTGATCGGGAGTCAAGGCTAGATGATCCCCAATCCAGCGATCGCCCACCTGGGTCCGCGCTATGACCCTGCGAGTCCCGGTGTCGTATGCAAGTATTCGATCGACGAAGCCCATGTATAGCAGTCTGCCGCTCCCGTGAAGCAGTATGTGTCCGGGATTACAGAAACCACCGTCGCACCATTGCAGAGCGTATGCCTGCCTCCCTGTGGTCCGCTCGACCACGGTGATCGGGAATGTAGTAGGGTCTTCATTCTGCCCAGGTTGCCGCGCCGGCCATCCGGCCTCCGCCGAGATGAAGATCGCGTCGGTATGTTTGTCAAACTCGATAAAGCAATCGCCCTCCGAGAGGTTCAACCCCGGTACCAATTTCTTCAGAGCCAGCGTCATGGCATCAAGCACCAGAAGACTACGGCTCATCGAATTAAAAACGTACAGTTCGCGGTCCGATCGGTTGTAGGCGAAACCCTGAGCGAATCCAACTTCTGCTTCCGACTTCCGCGGCGCCTGATCGAGCGCGCGGAGATTGTAAGCCAGCAGGTGATTTGTGCCGTGCCCATTGGTGAACAACAGCCCCTGTTCCGCATCGACATCGACACCGTTCAGATCGATCCTCGCCACCTGTTGCACAGCTTTGTCGGCATGGAGTCTTTGGGCCAGGCTGATGAGATTCCAGCGACGTTCGGACCCAAGGCCACCATCCAACAGCACGGCTCCCAGCGCAGGTGCCAGGATTACTGCAGGAAGGAAGGCCGCAAATCGAGTCCCTCCCCTTGCCTGCCGTTCACGCGTTTGCTTCCAGGAGGGCCATTGGGTAAGGCCTACGATGAGCGCAAGAGAGACCGCCACAGCGATAGGACGGCCCCGGTGAAAGGTCGTGTAGAGTCCCAGAAAGATGAAAAAAGCGGCACCCACCGGGAGCAGAAAGCGCCCTACAGGGGACCGAAGCGGGTGTGCCAGTACAAAGGTCGCTCCTAAGGCGACGGAGCAGAAAAAAAACAAGAAGACGCGCTCGGGGATCGTACTAAAAAAGGAAATCGCCCACATGGTGACGTCGAGCATGCCGAACCTGTGGACCACCCATGAAACGAAAACATCTTGAAATTTACTGACGAAGACCGGTGGGTAGAAAACGCCCCACACTCCCAGAGCGAATAGTAAGCAGATAGCAAGCGCAACAATACCCTTCCGCATCTCGTGCCACCTTTCAGGCATGCTGCGCGTTTGCAAGACAGTCCCCGTCTGATGGCGCCTCGAACACAGCCATCAGCGAAGTTCCCAGCAACCGCTGCGGAATCCACTCGCAACCGGAGAGCAGTAGCAGCAGGTGGTTCATGAGCGTACCCCGATCGCTTAACCCGGTCGCAATGACCTCCTCGCGCGTCCGTCCAAGGGCCCAGAATCTCCGCAGGATAAGCAGCGGGATCAACGGCAGTCCCCAGTAGGTGTGGCGACCGACGATCAGGCGATTTCGATTGGCGACGTGATGCAAGGAAGCGATACCGTAGCGCCGCACATGGCCAGCGGCCCGGTCGAACTCCGAGTATAACCACTGACAGGCCGGAACGTTGATGAGCACCTTTCCCCCGACAGCCAGGTGAAACTGCAGGGCGTCCAGAAAGCCGTCTTCATCGTCGATATGCTCCAGAACGTCGAACAGCAGGATCAAGTCAAAGTGGCCACGGTACTCTTGGTGTCTCTCCAATAGGTTGTAACAGCAGAGCGGACTGATGCGGCTAACCGAACCCTTCAGGGCGGTATGGTTCAGATCAAAACCGGTGACTTTCCGCTGGTAGTGGTCTTCAATCTGCCGCTGGAGAAGTCCGCGCCCGCAGCCAACTTCGGCGATAGCGTGTGCCTGGCGGATCAAACCGCCGGCCAACCGGCGCAACACGTTAAACCGCCGCCGGATCCAGAAGTGATCGAGGTGGGCGATCTCGTACCACGCGTCCGCCATCTTTACTTCTGCGGGAGCCGAGAGGAACTGAATTCTCGTTTCAGCGGAGCTCATGAGTGGAAAGGCTTTCCACCTGCCCGTGCGCCGTCGCCTCGAGCAGTGTGTAGGCCGAGTCGTGAAGGCAGACATCCCCGATAACCGAAGCCACTATGGCCGCCGGCCTTCCCTTGATTTCCTGCATCAGCATGCTAAGGTATTCGCCGATGACCCCCAGGCAGATGAACAAGACGCTTAACGTGAATGACAGAAATACCAGGATGGTGGCCACGCCTGGGTTGGCTCCGACCCAATAGTGCAGAACAGTGAAGCTCGGGAACAGGCGGTTTACCAGCACAAGGATACCGAACACGATCGAGAACAGGCCCATCCCCATTCCGATAAAGCTGGCCAAGCGCAGGGGAATGGCGCTGAACGAGACCAGGCCCTGCAACGCCAGCGAAATCAGGCGGCCGAGAGTGTACTTGCTCCTCCCGTGCGTTCGGGCCGGACGCTGGTACGAGATGCCAGCCTGCCGGAACCCCACCCAAGAGCGGAGGCCACGGAGCATCCGCGACCGCTCAGGAAGCGCCAGCAGCGCCCGCTGGCACCGTGCGCTCATCACGCAGAAATCCCCCGCGTCCTCGGGCCATTCATGGTCAGCCATATTGCGAATGATGCGGTAGAAAGCCGAATAGGCGATGCGCAGCCACAGGGGCGCCTCGCGGCTCCCGCGGATGCCGAAGCATACATCGAGTTTGTCGTGCATGCAGGTGCGATAGAGTTCAATGAGAACCGCGACCGGATCCTGCAGGTCGCAGTCCATGATGGCAATATATTCTCCTTCAGCATATGCCAGTCCGACCGACAGGGCCGCCTGATGGCCGAAATTTCTGCTGAGCCGCACGCCGGTGATGCGCCGGTCACGCTGATGCCAACTGGCGATGGTGGCAAACGTGCTGTCGTGGCTGCCGTCGTCCACGCAGAGGATCGCCCAGTGGCCATGTGTGGTTTCCTCCAGCGCCGGCACCACGGCCTCGAAGAACGCCGGCAGCATTTCCTCCTCGTTGTAACAGGGGACAATGACACAGAGGCAAGCGAGATCGTTGGGCATGCGTAAATCCTCTTTCCGCGCCAGCCTGACTGGAGCCCGAAGTCCAGCACAGTTCATGTCGGTTTTTGGCAAAAAACCGGCACCAGATTTGTCACCACGGCAACGCCATAGCCCTCGAACCTGACTGTGCCATCACAGCTCGTCTCCAGTACCTGATTCCCTGTTCCGCCGTCGATCTTGAGCAGCACGCGACATTCTGCCAGACCGCTAGCCAGTTCAGACAGCGCGTAGGTTGCTGCGCTGTCTTTGAGATGGACTAGAAGCGCGCTCTTTCGTCCTTCCTGCCCACGCGAAACTACCACGTCGACGGCGGGGTCGCCGTGATCGTACGTCGGGAACGAAAGCCAGTCACCATACCGGAGGTATTGGGCGCACAGCTTTCTCGTGTGGAAGAGGGGTGTCGGCATGGCGTCTTTGTCCATCACCCCGTACCCACAGGCGTCGTCCGTGCCAGTCCACAACATCTCGGCCTCGGCACCTCCACGCATCAGGTGCAGTAAGGCCGAGGCACCATAGGCCGCGCCGAACATCGACTGGTTGAATCGCGCCCTTACATGCGGCAAGTAGTGTGAGTGGACGTTCCACTCTCCACAGACATTCAGGATCTTGGCCTCGCCCACCACCTGCGCCACCGCGCGCGCGCGTGACTCATACTCCGGTGTCTGAAACATGATCAAATCGCGATGGATTGCCCCGTCTTCGGGTGCGCCCTTCTCACCGTGGGCACGCCAATCTACGTAGAGGTGCCAGTTCACGAAGCCGATAAGCGAATGGTCGATTTCGTTCACGAATCGCCAGACCCAATCCATCCAGAACGGGTCGAAGCCCTCGACGGAGGGACCTCCAAGCTGGAGTTTACGTCCCCCCAAAAATGGAGATAGCCACCGCAGGATTCCTTGCGCCACTTCCTCGTAGATGCGGCGGTATTGCTCAAAGCCAAGGCCGCCGCTAATCCACGTGTTGTTGGGCTCGTTCCATACGCACCAGTACCAGTCACGCACGGTCTCCCCTCCCCACTGCTCGATGCAGCTCCAGACGACATCGGCGCACTGGTTGGCGAACCAGCGCACGGCACGAGGATCATCCACCAGCCGCGGGAGCGGGAACTTGGCGAAGGTGATCATGGGTATGGCGCCGACGTTGAGTACGGCCTGGATATAGGAAGCAAATAGATGCCAGTCCGTTACCGGGTCGGGCGTCTTTTTATCAAACACGAAGATTCGGATGATGCGCGTATCCATCTCCCGAAGTCGGCCCCAAATGGTTTCACGCTGCGGTCCTAGCGCAAAGTGCCACCAACTGTCAGTCTCGTTCACGCCATAACGGAGTCGCATGCGCGTCTCGGTCGGCCTATGCAGGGAGGCTGCCATATCGACTGGGGTCACTGTGAACCCCTACATGCATCGTACAGTCCTACGTGGCTGCCCTCGTCCGTATGGGGCACTGCG
>DATEPX010000211.1:0-6956 GCA_035272945.1 Terriglobales bacterium | reverse complement strand
GGGCGCGCCAGAACTTGCGGGGAATGGCCAGGGTCATTCCCCAATAAATCCCCCCAATTTCCCCTCGGTTTCCTTTCCACATCACGATCACCAATTCACCGTAGTACTTTCGCCTTCTACTCGCCTGCGCATGGGGCATGCGTGCGCCACACTGCGAAGAAACCAGACCAAAAACGGGGAACCTTAACAAATTGCACTCGGATGCACTAGGAGGTCTGGCTTGCGAAGAGTAGCCCAATGTGATTACAATGTAATTACCGGTCCAAGGCATGAAAACAGAACTGGTTCAGATCGGCAATTCCCGCGGCATCCGTATTCCAAAGCCCCTCATCGAGCAATGCGCGTTGGGCGAAACGGTCGAACTGCGTGTTGAGAATGATTGTTTGGTCATTTCTTCAGAGCGCAAGCCGCGTCAGGGCTGGGAAGAAGCATTCCGTGCGGCTGGTCCCGCGATCCATGACGAACTGCTGCTGGAGACCGCGGAACCGAGCGAGTTCGATCGCAAGGAATGGCAGTGGTAAGCCGACCGCCCCGGCGTGATGAGGTCTGGCTGGTAAGTCTGGATCCGACCCAGGGGGCAGAGATCCAGAAGACACGTCCTTGCCTCATCGTCTCACCTGATGAAATGAACGAGCACCTGCGGACGGTCATTATCGCTCCCATGACCACGGTTGTGCGGCCTTACCCTACAAGGATACCCATACGCTTTCGGGGGAAACACGGACAGGTCGTACTGGACCAACTCCGCGCCGTAGACCGTCAACGACTGCTGCGCAAGCTAGGAGCGGTCGCTTCGAGCACAGGGCAGGCCGCCTCCGCTACACTCATCGAAATGTTCGCCCGCGTGTGATCTGCTCCACAAATGAGCCTGACGCGCTTTGCCTAGGGGGAAAGGCCACATTCTAATCGGCTCCGTCAAAGATGTGCAGAGTTCTGAAATCGTCTCCTAGGGCGCGCCAGTTCTTCCCTTTTCCTTTCACTGGATTACGCCCTCCGAACTATTCCCTCGGGTGCCGAATTTGGGAGCAATTGGGAGCAAAACCCCTTTCCACTTTCGTCGCCAATTGCCGTTGCGCTTCCGGCATGGGCTGGGTATAGACGCCCAGCGTCAGCCGTGAGTCGGTGTGTCCTAATTGCGGTTGCAGCGCCTTCAGGCTCTCCCCGGTAGGATTCGACCAGGTAGCGAAGGTGCGCCGCAGATCGTGCCAGCCAATGGGCGGGATTCCCGCTCGGCAAGCTGGAATCAGGACGCGATTCCGGACGTTGTTAGGGTTGAAAGGCGTGCCCTTGGACGTCGAGAACACAAAATCGTCTGGCCCGCCTCCGCATGCCTTCCAACGCTTGAGAGCTTCCAAAGCCAGATCATCGATAAAGACCTTGCGATTGGAAGCCCTGGTTTAGGGTTCGAAGGACGCCCCTGGTACACCGTCTCGGCCGGCAGGATGGAACGTTCTTCGAAATCGACGTACCTCCAGCGCAGGCCGAAGATCTCCCCGGAGCGCATACCGGAGAGAACAGCAACCAACGCCATCGAGCGGTAAATGGCCTGCTCGACGAACAACAGCGCCGATTGTTTGCCGGCCTGGAATCCATCCGCCTGGGCCACGGTGGCGACACTCTGCTCGGCGATTTCCTGGGCTTGGACGTACATACTGTCGCCCGCGGTCGGCAGCAACTGCTGGATCAGAATGTGGTCAGCGGCCGCTCTCGCCGCACCGGCGGGGGTCGTACTCCGGCGGGGAAAAAACGCCAGACCTAATCGCGGTTCTCCATTGCCTGCTCGAACACGATACCGCGGGCGATCCCATGACCGGCTTACGCTGGTCTCGCCGTACTACTGCCACCATCGCGGAAGAGCTGGCCAAACTCGGCATTGCCGTCTCCTCCAATACCGTCGCCCGCCTGCTTCATGACATGGGCTATTCTTTGCGGGTCAATCAAAAGCAGATCTCCCCCAGTTCGAGTCCCAACCGCAACCTACAGTTCGAATATCTCGCCGAGCTACGCCACCGTGGCAAGAAACGCGAACTGGTCGGCAATTTTAAAAATCCATCCTTGCGGTCTCAAACCCACACCGGATCAAATTGCCTCACTTCGATTGCAGCGCCATGAAACTCTGCCCCCCCAATGGAACTACACCCGCAAGCCTCAACTGTAAACTTGTTCTTGCGTGGTCCCTAAGGGTGGACTGGAAGTTGTTGCGCAGGAAATCGAGTCGCGCCAGCCGAAGCTTTCCCATTCGCCAGCCCGACACGCTAGTCAGCCACCAACATTCTGCCGGATAGGCTCTGCCAAGTGCACAGGGCTGTCAGGTAGGTGCATTGCACTTTCGCGCGGTCCGATTTTCGCAAGCTGGAAAAGTCTATATATATATGAGACCCGAGTGCAAAGGCGGTGGCATGTTCGTAGGCAAGCGGAGCGTCAGCGTGCGCAACACTACCTCATGCCCGGTTTGCCGCTTGCCCCAACCGGTAAAACCATATGGGGGCGGTACAAGATAGCTGACCACCGGGAAGCAGAAGGTGACAAAGGCGCACCACGAACTGGGGAAACGTAATCCTCCCTCTTGTGTTTTTCTGTTCCCGACGCGCGCGGACCTTGATCCGCTGCGAGAAGAGATGGGATTCGTTTTCCAGGGCACCTATTTTTTTTGGCTCGATCCGCGAAAACCTGCCAACAACAACTAAAGGCGCGACAGAAGGCTGGATTACTCCAGGGTGGTCGTGTCCCGCAACTGGCCAATGACGCTATTTGCGCCGAGCCTGCCGCAGTCGCGGTCAGCTGGCCGTTGCGCCAACTTGTCTCTCGCCATCATTCTGTCCGGATCTGAAATCAACAGTTTTGCAAGCCTTCCTCAACTTGGGATTGTGGTATCACTGGGCCGGGGAACCTGCGTACCTGAGGCCACCATACACTTTCCAGGGCTGCGCCCAGGTCCGTCGCCTAATTTACCCAAAAAGTTACCCCTGCACTGGGCGACAACATCTGAACAGCGGGCACCGCACAAGAGTAACTACGCCTTGGTGATTTGCGCTTTCTGACCAAGGCAAGAGAGACTGAATGTTGATTTAGTACCCTTTCCCCTTAGAACGCGATTCTCGTTCCGCATCCCCTAAGTTTTTTGTACTTGGAGTCATTATGGAAAATACAACTGCGCCTACTCAGCGTCAACGATTAGGTCTAGCAACATGGTTCCCGACTTTTGTGATCCTGATTTTTGCGACTATCGTTTCTTCTTCGGGTGCGGTCGGCCAGAGCATCACCGTGGCGGCGGTGGGTCCGACACGCCTGGACTTCGGCCCACAAGCTTCGGCTACGACAAGCCGAAGTCGCGTGATCATACTGGCCAATGCCGGATTGGATCCTATGCCGGTCTCACAGATTTCCATCACGGGCGACTTTGTGGCTACGCACGAGTGCCCCAGGCTGCTTCCGGCTGGAGAAGAATGCAGGATATGGGTGTCGTTTAAGCCTGGAGCGGAGGGAGTTCGTGCGGGCAGGCTGATCATCAAAGACGAGGCTGGCACTCAGAGAGTTGTCTTGTTCGGAGCGGGAACGCCTGTGCTGGAAGCATCACAAAAGTAGACTGTCATTCCTGGTTACGCGGATACTGCATTTGTCAACGCGATTTCAACCGCAGTTGACCCGATTTCTTCCTCCAAACTTACCTTCCCACGGCAGTTCGTGCGCAGCCCGGCGCAACACCATCCTTTCTCAGGGGGATGACGACCGGGCGGTCGAGGGCGTCTGCAACGGACAAGATGTCCGCTTACGCGGGGCACCGGTAAGTTGCTGCGTTTTCTGTCCCTTCTGGTGTGGTTGAGACCTGGGACAGTTTGGGATGTGACAAAGTGTCCCTGGTTCTGTTTTGGGAGAACTTGGCCAAGCGGCTGAACCGCAACAGCTTACTTCCACTTGGTGCTTTTGGAACCGGAACTGCTTCTTAACTCCGGTAAGACGACGCCCTCCGTCGCCGTAAGGTGAGAAGACGATTTGTCTTCGGGAGCGACATGCAAAGGCTCAGATTAGGTCATCCGATACGCTACTTCAGCGGGGCCGCGGCCGGAATTCGCACCGATGAGGCGTCACTTGAAGGACGTAGTCGCCACGCGTGCAAGGCCGTGATTACCTTGTGCCTGTTCCTGCTTGCCGTGGCGCAAGCGTTTGCGGATCCTAAGTTGTCGCTCGAGCTGCGACATGCGAAGTCGGGCACGCGAGTCGATGTGATTGTGCAGTTCACGAGCGACCCCACGGAACGCCATATAGGAAAAGTTACCGGCAAGGGTGCCGCGCTGAAACAGAAATTATCCGTCGTCAATGGAGCGGCCTTCACGTCCCTGCCAGCGGAATCCCTCGCGCGGCTGGCTCAAGATCCGGAGGTCGCCTATATAAGCCCGGATCATCCCCTGCAAGGTACATCCGACTTCGACTACACACCCGAAAGCGTGAATGCGCCCTGGGCCTGGCAGCAATTGAACCTGGACGGGACAGGCGTCGGAGTAGCGGTCATCGACAGCGGCGTATATCCGGTTGGCGATCTCTATTGGTACGACGCGGTCACTGGAGCCTACGGTTCCCGTGTCGTCTATAGCCAGAGCTTTGTCCCTGGAACCAACGATACATCCGATTACTACGGCCATGGCACGCACGTCGCTGGCATTATCGCCGGTGCCGGATGGTTTTCCTTCGGAAGCCACTTCTCTCATACCTTTCAGGGGATCGCCCCGAACGCGAAGATCATCAACTTGCGGGCGCTCGACCAAAACGGTGTGGGCACTGACAGCAGTGTCATTGCTGCGATTAACGCGGCGATCAAGCTGAAATCGAAATACAACATCCGGGTGATCAATCTCTCGGTCGGGCGTCAAGTCTATGAAAGCTACACCCTCGATCCGCTATGCCAAGCGGTCGAGAAGGCCTGGAGGGCCGGAATTGTCGTCGTGGTAGCGGCCGGTAATCAGGGCCGCAATGATAGCGCGGGCACCAACGGCTACGGCACCATCGCCGCGCCCGGCAACGACCCGTCTGTGATTACGGTTGGCGCAATGAAAGCCGCGAATACCCCGGACCGTGGAGACGACACGGTTGCCAGCTACAGCTCAAAGGGTCCTTCCGCTTTTGATCACGTGGTAAAGCCCGACATCGTCGCCCCCGGCAATCGGGTGATATCGCTGCTTTCTCCACATTCGCAACTACCGCAGCTGTATTCGGCGACCGACGTACTCATGACGGAATACGCTGATTCGTCTATTCAGCAACTCGTCATGAACTACACCAGTGCCGATCTGTCGCCCGCTTACTTGCGCCTGAGCGGAACCAGTATGGCGACTCCTGTGGTCAGCGGTGCGGCCGCGCTCATGATTCAGGCTGATCCGTCGCTGACGCCTGATACGGTGAAAGCTCGGCTGATGAAATCCGCCACCAAGAGTTTCCCCACCGATAGCACGACGACGGATCCCGCGACCGGCCAGACTTTCATCGACTATTACGATATTTTTACCGTCGGCGCCGGCTATTTGGATATTCAAGGAGCGCTGACAGACCTCGATACGGTACCACCCAAGCTCACTGCCGCATCCCCAACAGCGGTCTACGATTCAACCACGGGCAATGTCTATCTCAGTTCCAACAGTTCGGTGCTGTGGGACAGCTCTGTGATTTGGGGTAATTCGGTTATTTGGGGAAATACCGTGTTATCCGGGACCGTTGGCGGTCAATCCGTGATCTGGGGTGCCTCGGTGATTTGGGGCAACAGCACGCAAGACGGATTCAGCGTCATCTGGGGTTCGAGTGTCATATGGGGAAACTCCTCCCAATCGGGTGTGCTGAACATCTTGAGTGCTGGCGAGAAATAATCAGAACGACCGCACGATAGGAAGAACGCAAGAGCATTTCGGGCAATCGGAGCCAACGAATGCAATACCATGGTTCTTCAAGTTCCAAAATATTCTTGGCAGTCATAGCACTGTCTGGCCTCGCGGTGCTGGCAAGTTCTACCCTGCATGCAAATTCAACGGGCCAGTTCCGCTTTGTGTCATTCCTCATGGTGGCGTGCCTGGCAGCCCGTTTGAAAGTTAAGCTGCCTGGACTCACCGGGAACATGTCAGTCAATCTGCCTTTCATCCTGGTTGCTGTGGCTGAAATGAGTACCTCGGAAGCTATCGCAGTCGCATGCGTCTCGACTCTCGTACAGTCCCTGCCGCGCGCAACGCAGAAGTTCAATCCCATTCAGGCGGCGTTTAACTTCTGCAACATGGCACTGGTAGTCGCGGCTACTCGCTTCGCTTTCGTGCACCTCATTAGCGCGAGTGCGATTGTTTCCCACGTCCTTCTACTGTCGGTCTCGGCGGTTGTATTCTGTCTGCTTAACACCGTGCCGGTAGCGATCATCATTGCCCTGACGGAAGCGAAGAATGCGTTGACGATCTGGGGGAATATCTTCCAGCTTTCGTTCCCGTACTTCGTGCTCAGCGCGGCGATTGCCGGACTAGTTCTGACTGCTTCGCAGCAGATCGGCTGGCAAGCGCCGTTGCTTGTTCTTCCCGTGATGTTGGGTGTCTACCATTCCTACAAACGCTACTTTTCAAGCGGCGCGGCTTCGGCGCCACTCGCGAATGCCAAGGCAGCAACTGCCTCCTAGCCGGACTTTCGCGTCGTGAGGAGCACGACTCCACGTGTCCTTGCGGTGAACCTCATCTCGAATGCCACGCGATCGCGATGTGCCGCTCAGCCTTGACGGGTCCTGGCAGAGGAATGGATCAGTCTGGTCGAAGAGAATTTCGTTCTTAATCTCATTTGTCGGTTCCGTAAATTCTGGCCCGTTTCATTCCGGAAATTCTGGCACGCCTAAAGACCTCCAGAAGCGTTAGAAAACTCCCTGTGCTCCGGCTGTGCCCGGAGCTGGAGGGAGGAGGATGTTGGGCATGCTAAAACGACATGAAGTCGAGATTTTGCTG
>DATEPX010000210.1:0-4136 GCA_035272945.1 Terriglobales bacterium | reverse complement strand
CAGAAGGGCGAGGTGACGCAGATGGCGGCTAAGATTGTTTTCCTCGATCGGGTGCTGGCAAATTACGGGTCTGAGACCGCGGAGAGCCGCGAACTTCTCCGTCGCTCGGTCGGGAGTGCGATCAGTCACATGTGGCCGGACAAGAAGTCCTCCCAAACTGCGCAACTGGATCCGAGTGAATCTTCGGGCGAGGCGGTGTTTAACTCGATCGAGAAGCTGTCGCCACAGAACGACGTGCAGCGCTCTCTTAAGTCTCAAGCCGCACAGATCGCCACCGATCTTGGTCAAATGCGGTGGTTGCTGTTTGAACAGACTGACACGTCGATTTCTGTTACCATGCTGATCGTTTTGATCTCCTGGCTGGCGATCATTTTTATGAGCGCAGGCTTGTTCGCGCCGCCAAATGCCACGGTTATTATTGCGCTAATGCTGGCTGCAGTGTCAGTAGCAGGAGCGATCTTCCTGATCCAGGAACTGGATATGCCATTCGACGGGGTGATCCAGATTTCTCAGAGGCCCATGTACAACGCCTTAGTCCATCTCGGGCACTAGCACGCCGAGCGATAATCACCGCCCGCGGCGTGTTTGTTCGGGCGCCATCGTGGTCGCGAGGCAGAACAAGTCACGCCGAATCGGCGACCAAGCCTGATCGTCGTATAGCCCTAAAGTCCTATTGCCTGTAGCGCCGCTTCCGGGTTTTGCTTATCTCCAAGGATCAACCAGCAAAGCAGCCCCGCAATGACAGCAGCGGTAAGCGCAAATGATGAACTCAGTCACTCACTTTGAAATTTTTGCCGAGGAACCGGACAAGCTCGCGCAGTTTTACCGGACTCTGCTTGGCTGGCAGAAGGACAATCCTGGCGACGAGAAGGAGAGTAATTGAAGCCACCGGGTATTGTAACGGCGAAGTAATCGATTGGATTCAATTAGAAGCACTCGGCCTCTCGAGCCATTCTTCATGAAACAGTGGCGACCGAGTGAGATAGAGCTGGTGAAGTAAGTCAGTCGACTCGATTCTGAAACGCGCGGACCGCAGCTGGGAAGGTGCGGCCCGCGACTTCACCGGTGAACCTCTACGACAACCATTCCACGACCAGGGACTAACTTATCCCAAACGAACCTATTTTCCTCGTTCCCAAGTTCCAGGATAGACACGATGGAGGAAAGCTGCCATCTCAACCGTCTACTGAATGACTGAAAATCAGGTACTCACTGCGCTCTGGACTGGGATCTACCTCCTGATCCAGCTTGGCGTGATTGCCCGGGCTATTTTGCGACCTCACCGGGAACCAGCTTCGCGAGTAGCGTGGGTCGTAGTCATTGTCGTTCTGCCCGTGGTCGGCATCATCGCTTACATCCTGCTCGGTGAAACCAATATCGGTCGCCGGCGGGTAAGTCGCATGTGCGCGGTGCTGGCCGCGATGCCGGACGTCGCCAAAGCCCCCGGAATGGATGCCCCAAATCTGCAACCGAAAATTCCCGAGCCCTACGCCCATCTGTTTCGGCTCGGCCATTCGGTCAATGGCTTCGAGCCGGTGGGCGGCAACAGCGCGCGCTTGCTGCCGGATTCCAACGCGACCATCGCGTCCATGGTCGCAGATATTGATGCCGCGCAAGACCATGTCCATCTGAGCGTCTACATCTGGCTGCCGGATAACAACGGACTCAAAGTGGTCGAAGCGCTGAAGCGGGCCGCCGCGCGTAAGGTCATCTGCCGGACTATGGCCGATGGGTTGGGGTCGCGCTCCATGATCGCATCCGAGCACTGGAAAGCCATGCAGGAAGCGGGAGTTCAGGTGGCCACTGCACTGGCCATCGGCAATCCGCTCTTGCGTCCGTTACGGGGCCGCATTGATCTGCGCAACCACCGCAAGATCCTGGTAATTGACAATCGCATGACCTATTGCGGCAGCCAGAATTGCGCGGACCCCGAGTTCCGGATCAAGGCTAAGTTTGCCCCGTGGGTAGATGCCATGATGCGCTTTGAGGGACCAATTGTGCGGCAGAACCAGCACCTTTTCGCCAGCGACTGGATGGCGCAGGTGGATGACGACCTCAACGACTTGTTGCGTCAACCGCTGCCGCCCGCCGATTCGGGGTTCACGGCGCAGGTCATCGGCACCGGGCCGACGGTGCGCAACTCGGCCATGCCCGAACTCTTCGAGACTCTGATGTACACTGCCCGACGGGAACTGGTCATCACAACTCCCTACTATGTACCCGACGAAGCCATGCAGTCAGCCCTCTGCGCCAGCGCCCGGCGCGGGGTGAAAACCACTATTATTTTCCCGGCGCGAAACGACTCATGGATCGTGGGCGCGGCAAGTCGAAGTTACTACAGCGATTTGCTTGCCGCCGGGGTCTGCATCCACGAGTACGAGGGCGGCCTCTTGCATACCAAGTCGCTGACCTTGGACGGGGAAATCACGCTGATTGGTTCGGCCAACATGGACCGGCGCAGTTTCGAACTGAATTACGAAAACAACATCCTGATCTGCGATCCGACCTTGACCGCCGAAATGCGCCACCGTCAGGATGCCTATCTCGCTCAATCCCATTCTGTCACCGTCGAGATGGTGGCCCAGTGGCCAATGACCCGCCGGCTTTGGAACAACACCATCGCGATGCTAGGGCCGATTCTGTGAAACCCGGGCGCCAAAACCGAATAAAATAAGATCGAAATTTCAATAGCCTGCGACACCGCCTGATCCTCCTTGGAGCGAACAGATGAAAGGCAAGATTTAACAGGAGCAAATAGAGAGAACCGAGATGGAAAGGAAGAAGCCCTCCGTTTTCTTTGTTACCTCCTGTTAGTCGGATCTGTGTGCCGCCTCACGGAGCTGTTACTACGCGATAGTAAACGCCGTTTGCGCCGTAGGCAGCACTGAACCAGGTATTGCCACACAAATAGTAGGTCGTGCCTTGGACGGTGGGAGTGATGCAGCCCGCAGGCAGAGTGGCAACGATTTGGCCTACCGTATAGCTGGGAGCGACGAAGCAGTCGTGGTAGTGTTAGTTGGCTTGTTTGTTGGACTGCTGGTGTTGCTCGTACTTGCGCCCGCAGTGTAGCCAGCGTTATAAGCGTTCGAAGTAGCGACCGCGGTGTTGGCCGAGACCGCAGCAACTTTCTCGTTCAACTCACAAAACTAATTTATGAAGCGCACGCCCCTCGGCTTATCCAGCGGCACCTGCGTGTTGCCCTAAAGTCCTATAGCAAATTACGCGGGGCACGGTAAAATTGCGATTACTCAGATGAATCAGCTCCTACCGTATCAGGAAAGGTATTCGGTGAACCGCGCGGGCGCTGCCGAGCTGATCGAGGCGGACCGCAACTTCACCACGGAAACGCTCATTCAACCCGAGTTGGAGCGCCGAAGTGCGGTTTCGAGGCCCAGGCCGCCGGTTTTAGAATTCAACGTAACAGGGGGGAGGGTAGGCGTCTATCGGACGTCCGCTGACATTCCGTCCGAGATCTGGCGGCGCGTTCTTTCCGGACATTCCAAGGACCATCGCTACTACGCGATCAGCGCGGAAACGCTCGCCGGTCAATTCGACCACGCATATCTGGTCATGCGCGACATCGTCGGCGCGCGGTTGGCCGTGCAACCGGTATTTCTGGTAAAGCAGGACATCCTGGACGGCTTGCCGGCGCGGGTGCACGCGCTGTTCGCGTCGCCGCGGCGGTTCTTCCCAAGCTGGCTCCGGATGGGCATGCTGGTGGCTGGATGTTCGGCGGGGGATGGCGCGCTGGATTGCAGGGAGCGGTGGGCAGTCGAGATGCTAATCGAAGCGCTGGTGGCGTTCGCGCGACAGTCGGGCGTATCCGTCATTCTGTTGAAGGACTTTCCCTCGCTGTACCGGGACGATTTGAAGGCGCTCAACGCGCATGGCTATCGACGGATTCCCAGCATGCCTGGCTGCGTGATCGATTTCAACTTTCGCACTTTCGAGGAGTACCGCAGCAAGATTCTGGGTCGCAACATGCGCCATAAGTTTAACAAGATCGCGCGGATGCCACCCGTGTCGATGCAGGTGGTTTCGGACATCACGCCGATCGCGACTGAGATTCACGCCCTGTACATGCAGACCCACCAGCGCTCGAAAATGCGCTTCGAATGCCTGACGCCCGAATTCTT
>DATEPX010000209.1:0-7690 GCA_035272945.1 Terriglobales bacterium | reverse complement strand
ACCGCTCGCGCGGTTCACAGCAGCAGCCATCTTGTTCTCAGTTGGATTGATAAGCTCATTTGCGGCGCAAACCGCAGCAAAGCAAAGCGGTAAAGCAGCGCAGAACACAACCCAGTCGAACGGCGTACGTTTGCCAGAGGTTCATCTCGACGGCGCCTATTTCACACGCGATGGGAAGCGATTTATTCCCATGGGCGCACATTGGGTTCCGGCCAAAACTGCGATGCAGTGGCCGGTGCAGTGGGATCCCAAGGATATTGAAGCCGATTTCGCGAAGATGCATGAGCTCGGCTATAGCATTGTGCGCTTGGACGTGATGTGGGCTTGGTTCGAGCCGCGGCCCGGCGATTACAATCCGGTCGCGTTTCAGCAGCTCGATTATTTGGTATCGCTCGCTCATAAGTACCAGATCTATCTCCATCCAAGTTTGTTTATCGGCGGTGAGGTTGGCGAAGCCTATTGGGACGTGCCCTGGCGACATGGACGCCATCCCCATGCGGATCCGGAGATGTTACGCCTGGAAACCAATCTTGCCGCCGAGTTCGGTCGCCACTACGCGAACGAGAGTGCAATTATTGGGTGGGACCTTACCGACGAGCCACCCTTTTGGATCGTCGGTGGCATGACCACCGATGCCATGGCCGTCAACTGGACTCGCCTGATCGTCGATGGCGTCCGGGAGTACGACAAACTTCACCCTGTAGTCGTCGGAACCAGCGGCGAAGAAATTACACACGGGCCATTTCGCGCGGACAACATAGCCAAGTTTGTCGATTTTTTGAGCGTCCACCCCTTCACGCTCTATGCTCCTGACCTGTTTCCGGACGCACTGCTTTCCGCGCGTGGTACGTATGGAGCGGCCTTTGAGATCACACTCTCGCAGGGCGCCGGTCGTCCGGTGATGATTCACGAGATGGGTGCCTCCACCGCACAGTTCTCGCCCGAGCGGATTGCCTCCTACGATCGTGCCCAGATATATTCCGGCATTGGCGCGGGCAGCATCGGAGTGGATCTCTGGTGCTATACGGATGCCTCGCCAGAGCAGTTCCACAAGGTGCCGTATCTGCGCACTCCTCAGGAGACAGGTTGGGGCATGACGAGCTGGGATCGACAGGACAAGCCGCTAGCCAGAGAATTTAAGAAATTCTCCCAGGTAGTCGGTCAGCTTGATCTCACCGGCATTGCTCCGGCGCCCGCCGACATTGGTATCGTGATTCCCGACGAGTGGGCAAAAGCGCACGGTGACTTTTCTCATTTCGGCCTGACCGGTCCGGAAGTTACTCCTTACGTCTCTACTTCCGACGGCGATGCTATGCCCGGACGTCCACAACCGGATGTAAGCCGCGCGAATCAGTGGCTGATGAGTTCTGCGCTTACTTCTTTTATACTGGCGCGCCGTGCCAGCCTGAAGGCGGATTTCCCACGCGAGTATGCTGATTGGGCGAAGCGCCCCATGCTGTTCATGCCTTCCCCCATAACCAGCACAGCTGATCCGTTCCTGGCGCATGTGCACTCCGACTTTTACGAGAAGGTAAAGCAATACGTGGAAAATGGTGGGTTTCTGTATGCGTCAGTGGCCTCCGATGGCTCAATTCCTGACATGGCTTCCCTATTCGGTGTACGCCTCGTTGATCGTGCGCCGAGTTCCGAAGTCACGCTGAAGATCGTAGCGCCTTTTGGTGACTTGAAGCCCGGCGACACTTTCCACTACAGCGTGCCTACGCAGACAATCGAGTCGTGGGGGACGCTTTTGGAAGTAACTACCGGGAAGGTCATTGCGGTGGATCAGAACAACCGTCCCGCGCTGGTCGCAAATACATTAGGCCGCGGGAAGAGTCTGCTGAGTGCCTATCCTCTCGAGCACTACCTGGCGAATGTGCCCTCAGTCTTTGATCAGCCCGAAAAAACGCACCGGATCTACAAAGCTTTCGGTGACTGGGTCGGGCTCAAGCCAGCTTTCCGTACCGACCAACCCTCCGTGGAGGTGTCGGCGCTGAACGGCGATCACCGCGGCTACGTCGTGCTGGTCAATCATAGCGCAGAGCCGCAGAAAGTAACTGTATTCACTACTTCGGGTGCGCATTCCGTCAGCAGAATCGCGCCTGAAGGGGTGAAGCCAATGCAAATCGAGGGTTCGAGCTGGAAGATGGAACTCGGTTCTTACGAGGGCGCGATTGTGGAGTGGAAGTAAGCATAAGGAGCCGGATTTCGGAGACGCATGGTCGGCGCGGTCGATATAGGAGGGACGAAGGTTGCGGTAGGGATCGTGGATCCCGAAGGCAAGCTATTGTCCCGTTTCGAATCAGCGACACAGGCGGACGGCCCCTACGAGAGTGCACTCGATCGCACGGCGACCATGCTGAGAGCAGCCATGGCCAGTACTGGAGCCAACCTCCAAGGCATTGGAATCGGGTCGACGGGGCCGGTGTATCCATTCACCGGCGAAATCGGTGACGTGAACTTCTTTCCCCATTGGCGGGGGCAAAATCCAGCCAAGGATTTGGAGAAGATATTCGGCGTGCCCGTCGCAATGGAGAATGATGCCGATGCCGCCGCTTTGGGTGAAGCCGGCTGGGGATCGGGAAGGAATAAGTCGCGGCTGATTTACGTGACGGTAGGTACCGGCATTGGTGCGGGCA
Organism: Terriglobales bacterium; assembly: GCA_035272945.1. Taxonomy (GTDB): domain Bacteria; phylum Acidobacteriota; class Terriglobia; order Terriglobales; family Acidobacteriaceae; genus Gp1-AA122. The sequence continues at coordinate 5,051 of DATEPX010000209.1, read as the reverse complement.
TTATTCTCGAGGGACATGTCTATCGAGGAGTGGACCAGGCGCATCCCGAAATTGGCCACCACGTGATCGATGCTTCCGGTCCGCTTTGCTCGTGCGGTTTCCGGGGGTGCTGGGAATCACTGGCGGCGGGTCCGGCTATGGTCAGCTGGCTGGAAACTAATACGCCCCCGGACTATCCGCATCGAGCAGAGCTGACCGCCAAGCGAATCTGCGAACTGGCGCGCAACGGCGACGAGTGGGCGCAGCGCGCTGTGAAACGTGAAGCGCACTATCTTGGCTTGGGTCTGGCCAACCTGGTCACCATGTTCGTCCCCGACGCAATTGTGCTGGGTGGTAGTGTTATGAAAAGTGCCGACCTCTTTCTGGATGAGATCCGCAAGGTCATCGCCGGCAGCTGCCGCTTTGTTCCCCACGACAAGACAGAGTTGCCCCTGGCTTCCCTTGGTGAGGACACGAATCTCATCGGCGCGGCTAGAGTGTGGTACTACCGGTTCGGTCCCGCTGGAGGACACCGTGCTATCTGAGTTTTCCGTAATCGAAGGCAAATATCTTCGGGACATCCTCAATCAACCCCAGGCGCTGGAGGACACGTTGGCCGGTTTGGAAGAACTGAAGAAATCTCGTGAACTGGCTGCACGTCTCGAGAAAGGAACGTTCAAGACTGTAGTCCTGACCGGCATGGGCTCGTCGTTCCATGCTCTTCATCCCTTGCACCTGGAACTGATCAATCACGGGTTGACGGCGATGATGGTCGAGACCTCCGAGCTGGTTCACTACCAGAGCCGGTTGTTCGATCCGAAGACCCTGATCGTGGTGGTCTCGCAGTCAGGACAGAGCGCGGAGGCGGTCCGGCTTCTCGAAATCAATCGTGGCAAGTCGTCGGTGATTGCGATTACCAACACGCCAGATAGCCCACTGGCAGCGCAAGCGGACGCGACAATCCTAACGCAAGCGGGCAAGGAGTTCTCGGTGTCATGCAAGACTTACCTGACCGCGCTTATGGCCTTGAAGTGGCTGGGCGACGTTCTCTGCGGGAGTGACTTGCGCCGCACGCGCCAGGAACTGAAACAGGCGGCTCCCGCGGTTCAGCCCTACCTGGCGGATTTGAAAAATCATGTCCAGAGTCTTGCCCAGTTGCTCAAAGGAATTCGCCACCTCTTCCTGGTAGGAAGAGGATCGTCCCTGGCTGCCGTAGGCACCGGCGCCCTCATCGTGAAAGAGTCCGACCGTTTCCATGCGGAAGGCATGAGCAGCGCGGCCTTTCGCCACGGCCCTTTCGAGATGCTGAGCGAAGAAACGTTTGTGCTGGTTTTTTCCGGAGACAGCAGGACCCGCGATTTGAACCTGCGCCTGCTGGACGACATTCGCGAGCAGCAGGGAAGAACCGAGTTAGTGAGTGAAGATGCGGCGTTCGCGCCCTGCAGCTTGCCCGCTGCACCCCGGTGCATTCAGCCGATCCTCGAAATCCTTCCCGTGCAGATGATCACGCTCGCGCTGGCGGCGCAAGCAGGGCGGGAACCGGGCCGATTCGAGTTGGCAACCAAAGTGACTATCACGGAATAGCACAGAAGATGTCCCAGTCTATGTCACGAAACCGGTACATGGTCAGCATCGTCTTCCTGACATTCTTCGTGATGTCGCTGCTGACCAACATTCTCGGGCCGATCGTGCCCGACATCATCACCAGCTTCAAGGTAAGCCTGGCCGCCGCCGCTTTGTTGCCGTTCTCCTTCTTTATTGCGTACGGAGTGATGTCGATTCCTGCCGGGTTCCTGGTGGAGCGCTTCGGGGAAAAACCGGTGATGATTGCGGCCTTCCTCGCGGGAACCGCGGGATCACTCAGTTTCGCGGTGCACCCCAGCTATCGCGTCGCGGTGATTTCCCTTTTCGTAATGGGGTCGGGAATGGCCACCCTGCAAACCGCAATCAATCCGCTGTTACGGGTGGCAGGTGGGGAAGAGCACTTCGCGTTCAATTCCGCGTTCGCTCAACTGATTTTTGGAATCGCTTCTTTCATGAGTCCATATATTTATTCGTACCTAGTCTTGAATCTTGGCCGCGCGACGGACCAGAACCTCGTGCTGAAAGTTCTTGGCAAGCTCACGCCGCCAGCTCTACCGTGGGCTTCGATGTACTGGATCTTCGCACTGTTCACGCTGCTGATGATCACCGTCCTGTTTTTCAGCAGGTTCCCCCGCATTGAGCGCACAGCAGACGAATCGGCCGGATCGTGGGAAATGTACGGCAGCCTGTTTCGCAGGCCGATGGTCTGGGCGTTTTTCGGGTGCGTGTTCGCTTACGTCGGCTCGGAGCAGGGGACCGCGGACTGGATTTCGAAATTCCTCTCGACCTATCACGGCTACGATCCGCACACCACGGGCGCAAGCGCGGTCTCGTGGTTCTGGGGACTATTGACCGCAGGTTGCTTGACCGGGATGGGGTTGTTGAAGATTTTCGACAGCCGGCACGTTTTGATCGGCACCTGCATTGGGGCGCTACTCTGTCTGAGCGCCGCACTATTTGGGCCAGCGAACGTGTCGGTAATTGCCTTTCCCGCGATTGGACTCTTTGCTTCGGTGATGTGGCCCATCCTGGTCTCGCTGGCGCTCAACTCTGTTTCCGAACATCACGGCTCGTTTGCAGGAATCCTGAGCACCGGAATTATGGGCGGCGCAGTAGTGCCCGTGACCATTGGCCGGATCGGAGATTACTTCGGCCTTCGCGCAGGAGTTGCATTCCTTTACCTGACCTTCGGATGCGTTCTGAGCGTCGGCTTCTGGGCAAAGCCTATCATTACCAATGCAACCGTGAGTCTCAGGAAAGCTGCAGCAGTCCAACCTACGACCTAGAGTTCTGACTGTATGCGCCGAAGCGCATTGATTACGATTGTCACGCTGGTCACGGTTTGTGCCTGGTGCCAGAAGGAATCGGGAAAGAAAGAAACAAAAACTATTCCCTATCTAAAACTATCTACCCCGCGGCACGTTCTGCCCACCGCACAATCCTGGGAAGGCAACGAATTCCCGCACACCATGTCGGTGCTGGAGATGAAACGTGGTGGTTATCGCTATTGGGGCTGGTATGGCTTGAACGAGGGCCGGGGCATCGGACTGGCGCGCAGTAACGATCTGTTGAATTGGACGAAGTACGAACAGAATCCGCTATGGACCAACGCGCGCTGGCCCTCGGTCCTGGCCAAAGCGAATCCCAAGGATAAAGGTCTTTTGTACTTCGCCATCACGCGGGATTACGACACACCGAGCAGCCACATCGTTCTGGCGAGTTCGCGCGACGGGTTTCATATTAATGAGGAAAAGGTGCTGGTACACGGCGTCCCTAACCAGCGCAACCAGAACCCGAATCTGTTTCGCGATCCCCGCTCCGGGCGTTTCTATCTCACGTTTTATCGAGGCAACGACCGTGACCATTTCGAGATCATCAGTAAGAGCGCTGGCTCTGTCCTGGACCTGGATAAGGCACCCGAAAAGGTGCTGCTGAAATCGGGTACCACGGTGGCAGCTCCTACGTTGCTCTATCTGAAGAAGGCAAAGAACGCCGAAGGCAAACGCACCGGAATTTACTATCTCGCTGCAGAAATCTATCCGCACCGCTACACCGACAATCCCGAGGGTGAGTGGCAGGTCAAGGTCTTCTTCTGCGACAGTCCGGATGGTGACTTTCAGCCGGTTGAGGGCAATCCGGCAATGTCGGGGCAACGCGCCTGCCTCTTCCAACACGTTTTCCATGGCCGATTCTACGGTTACGACTGCCATCTAGACTCGCCTGATCACTGGATGCTGGAAGAGGTTGAGGCTCCGTTGCCTTGATGGCTTCGAGATGAAAGTGAACCAGCGACGGTCCCTACCGCCCTCAGGCGGAACGATAACCGGCTTCCGGACAACTGGGCTGCTGGTAATTGTTGTAAACAGGGGCCCTACCAGGACTCACCTTACTTAGTGACGGAACTTCTGGAAGGTGAGACGCTTCGCCAGCGGATTCAGTCTCGTCCGGTGCCCGCCCGCAGAGCGACAGATTACGCGCTCCAAATTGTTCGGAGGGCTGGTTGCAGCACATGATAAAGGCGTCCTCCACCGCGACCTCAAGCCGGAAAACATTTTTCTTACCAGCGACGGGCGCATCGAAATCCTCGACTTCGGTGTGGGCAAAGCTCACGCGCCCCGAAGGCGATTTCGCCAGTGTCGATGCTCCAACCGTCGCCTCGCAAATCGGCGCCGGAGTCGTGTTGGAAGCGGTCGCATACATGTCGCCCGAGCAGATTCGCGGCAAGCCTGCGGACACCCGCTCTGATCTCTTCTGTGTGGGCGCGATTCTCTACGAGATGGTCTCAGGCAAGCGGGCATTCCGCGGTGACACTGCCGCCGATGCGATGAGCGCGATCGGATGTGAGCAGGATGGGGGTCTTGATCTCGCCAAGTACCTTCATTTGGGTCGAACCGGCCAGCTTGCCGAAGGCGTTGCCCACAAAAACCGCGCCCGGTACCTTTCGCGGAACAGATTGCCGGAATGTGGCAGGATGGCGGTCACGCCCGTGCGCACATCGCCGCCACGGATGATGGTGGTGTGCCCGACCTCGACGCCAGCAACGTCGGTGATCGCATCGATTGGCCCGGTAGGCAGGATGCCGATCTTCAGTAAGTCCGAGGCACGGGGTCGTGCGTTTGAAGGCGTGTTCTGCGCGATAACGGCGGCGGTCGCCAGCAAGGCCACCACGGCTGCGAGAATTCTCTTGATCATCGCACCGGATTATATCTGCGGCTCTCAGCCGTCACTGGCCATTGCGACAACTGCCGCTATCACTTCCTGTCCAGTTGTCCATCCAGAAGCAATATTGACCTGTAGAGGACTTCGGTACCGTTGGCCACGTCTTGCCAAGAAGTAAATTCTTTGGGAGAGTGGCTAATGCCATCTTTACTGGGAACAAAGATCATCGCCATGGGCGCAATGCGGGCGATCTCTTGCGCGTCCTGTCCAGCGAGGCTGGGCAGGTCTGTCGTGGCGAGGCCAAGCGACTTTGCCGCTTCACGGATCGC
>DATEPX010000208.1:0-4083 GCA_035272945.1 Terriglobales bacterium | reverse complement strand
GGCGTTGCTCCGATGCCGCTGGTCACGTACGAACAGGTCAGACCGTGGGCCCGAGAGATGAAGATGCGGACGAGCCTAGGTCCGAAGGCCGGCGTCATGCCGCCCTGGTTCGTGGAAAAAGACATCGGCATTCAGAAATTCAAGAACGACCCGTCATTGAGTGACGAGGAGACTGCAAAGATCGTAAAGTGGGCGGACAGCGGAGCGTCACGCGGCAATCCGGCCGACATGCCGGCGTCCCTCAACTTCGACGACTCGGACAATTGGACGATCGGCGAACCGGACTTGGTGCTGAAATCGAAAGAGGTGACCGTTCCAGCCACGGGGCCGGATTGGTGGGGAGACGTCGGGCTCATTCCAACGGGCCTGACCGAGGACCGTTACGTCTCGGCTGTGGAGGTCCGCGAAGTCAATGACATTCCAAAAGGCGGCACGATCAAGACAGTCGGCGGACGCTATGCGTTCCATCACATGACGTATTCCAGCATCGTGCCGGGCCAGCGCGATTCAGCGAGCGCCGAAGAAACCGCGACAACATGGCCCATTCATGAGGTTGGACGCAACGCAGATATCTTCCCGCCCGAAGCCGGCAGGCTGCTGGCCGCCAATTCGTCGCTGTCTCTGACCGCCGGTCACATTCACCCGAATGGACGGGAAACGAAGGCGCATCTTGAATTCGGCTTCAAGTTCTTCCCCAAGGGCTACAAACCGCTCTTCCGCCGTTCGACCCTGCGTTTGGGCAACGGCATCGATATCGACGTGAAGCCGAATCAGGCGAAGCAAGAGCTTCATGCTTACGCCACGCTGACGGAGAACACCAAGATCATTGCATTCGAGCCCCATTTGCACGCTCCTGGCGTGCGGATGTGTCTGGAAGCGATCTGGGGCCACAACATCCAGACGCTGAATTGCGTCGGCTACGACCACAACTGGGTAAAGCAATACGTATATGAGGACGATGCGGCGCCGCTCCTGCCGAAAGGCACCATTGTTCATCTCATGGGTTTCCTCGACACTACCGCTAATAATAAGAACCCTGCCGATCCAAGAAACTGGGCCGGTGGTGGCCGGCGCTCGATCGCGAACATGTTCATCGACCTTGGGTATTCCGTCGCGCTCACGGAGGAACAGTTTCAGGCCGAAATGGCGAAGCGGCGAGCGAAGATGAAGAGCCGGAACGATTACGATATCGGTTGTCCTCTGTGCTGGGCGCCTCCTCTGCCGGCGCCCGCAGCGCAGCCCGCGGGCGGACAATAAGACCCGATGATGATTCGTGGCCCGATTGTCTTGTTGAGATGGGTTGCTCCGGTCGCGCGTGTCTCCCTGACCGCTCTCCTCTTGTTGCAATCTGCGGGCGCTCAGACCAGGTTCACATACTCGAAAGGACAGAGCGTCTCGCCGGCATACGAAGGCTGGATGCCGAACGAGGATGGCTCCTTCACATTGTATTTCGGCTACATGAATACGAACTGGCTGGAGGAGTTCGATATTCCTGTGGGGCCGGACAACAACATCGAACCCGGAGGGCCGGATCAAGGACAACCCACGCACTTTTATCCGCGGCGGAACCCATTCCTGTTCACGATCCGCTTGCCCCAGGATTTCGGCAATAAAGAGCTGATCTGGACCCTCACGACCCACGGCAGAACCGAGAAAGCCTACGCATCGCTCAAGAGCGATTACCAGATCGACAAACAGGTGATTTCGACCGAAGTTGGAGGGGACGGCGGCAGTCTGCGCGACGAGCTTCGGTACAACATCCCGCCGGAGCTCGTCGTCGAAGGAGAAGCACGGAGAACGGTCAAGGCCGGTGAGCCGGTACCGTTGGTGGCCCTGGCCGGCGATCCCGACAACCTGCCCGCCAGACGCGACGGCAAACTGCAGCCGCGACACCCCGGAGAGCGGCCGGTTCAAGAAGTGGAGAAGGCATCGGCTCCACGCGCAGTACCCACAACCGCCGAAACGAATGCCGCCAATCTTCTCTACAGGCCTCCATCGTCGATTGTTCCCTCCAGCGGACCCGGTTTGCGGTTGTCGTGGATCGTGTACCGAGGCAAAGCCTCGGCCGTTCGGTTCAGTCCTGAACAGATGAAGACATGGACCGACACTCGCGCATGGGCAAACTCACCATGGTCACCTCCTTTCACCATTCCCGAGCCGCCTCCGGACGGCAAATGGATCACAGAGGTGAGGTTCCAGGAGCCGGGCATTTACACGTTGCGCGCAGTCGCCAGTGATGGCTCGCTGTTTACCTACAAGAACGTGACAGTCACCGTCACTCCGTAGCAATCTCTTGCCTGCCTCGCGATCTCGTCCTAAGATCGGGCGCGCTGGTTCAGAGCGGGCCCGCTTTTCAGAGCGCTCAGGACTCGCTCCGGCGTGAGAGGAACCTCCCGGAAGCGCACTCCCGTGGCGTCGAAAACGGCATTGGCTATTGCCGCCGGCACCGGCACGATGGACGGTTCGCCCGCGCCAAGTGCCTCCATCTCCGGCCGATTGATCAGCACGATTTCGATTGAAGGGATGTTCTGGAAGCTGATAATCGGGTAGCTCTTCCAGTCCAGACTCTTCACGCTGGTGGCATCGAACTGAACTTCCTCCAATAACGTGCGACTCACTCCTTGAATCACGTTCCCATCAATCTGGTTTTTTACTCCATCGGGGTTGACGATCCTGCCGCAGTCGTGCGCGATGGTGATGCGCTTGACTGCAATCTTACCCGTCGGTTTGTCCACTTCAACTTCGGCGACGGCGGCAACCATGGCGCCGGCGCGGTCTGTAATCGCAATGCCTCGGCCGGCAAGCTTGGGGCCGGCAGAGGAAGGCGCGGGGGAAGGACGTTCCTTCCAGCCGGCCTTTTGAGCTGCCGCCACGAGGACTTCCCGCAGCCGCTTGTTTTCACCCAGATACCGCAGCCGGAACTCAACCGCATCTACGCCCAAAGCCGAGGCCAGTTCGTCCACGAAGCCTTCGCTGGCGAAGCAGCGTGCCGGCTGTCCCGGCGAGCGCAGGTTACAAGTACGCAGCGGGATAGGCCCCGCCGTCTGCCAGGGCAGGTTTTGAGCGGCGATCTTTTGGTTCGCGAACTGATACACCTCGCCCGCCGAAGTAGCTCCATTGGGAAACCCTGGGTCCGTCGGCTTGAGGCCCACTTGCCGGGAAGCAAGCAGGACGCCCCTGGCATCGGTCCACGGGAAGCTGCGGTCCAGGTAATCCCACACAATGACTTTGCCCTGACTATCCACGCCGGCTCGGACCGAAATGAGATGCGGCGGCCCCTTGGGTGACCACCCATGCTCATCTTCCCGCATCCATTGAACGCGGACGGGTCTGCCCACGGCTCGGGACATCAGCGCCGCGTCCTCCGGCACGTCGTCGGGTTCCAGGCGTCCGTAGCAGCCGGCGGCCTCCTTATGGATGACGCGAACGTTCTTTTTGGGCAGTCCCAAAAGAGTCGCCAACTTGTCCCGCGTCATAAACGGAGCTTGGGTCCCGGTCCAGACGGTGGCGCGGTCGGCCCGGACATCCGCCACGGCACAGGAGGGGCCGAGCATGCCGTGCAACTGGAAGGGCCAACGGTAGGTGGCTTGAAAAGTCCTGCTCGCGCTGGAAAGCGCCTCGTCCACGTTGCCCTTCTTCACCGGATTCATGTCAATGACGCTCTTGGTAGTCTTGAGGTACGCATCCAGCTCGTCTTTATTCGCGGGAAGTTTCTCCGCCGGAGGCGACCAAGTCACTTTCAAAGCTCTTGCGGCCTGGACCGCGGCCCATTCAGTCTCGGCCACCACGCCGACGAAGTTTTCCTGCTGCACCACCTTGACTATGCCGGCAATGTGCCGGATGGAGCTTTCGTCAATACTTGATGGTTTGGAATTCACTACGGCCGGTCGAACCACGCGGCCGTGGAGCATGCCGGGGATCCGGACGTCCTGGATATACGTATACTCTCCCGTGAATTTCGGCGGCAGGTCGATGCGCGGCACGGAAGTGCCCACGATTTTGTACTCCTTGGGATCCTTGGCGCGCGCTTCGGGAGCCACTTTCATATCCCAGCCTTCACCCGTGGCGATGATTTTCAGGTTG
>DATEPX010000207.1:0-32732 GCA_035272945.1 Terriglobales bacterium | reverse complement strand
CTGCCCCCCGGCTCTCTTGCCTCCTCCTTTCCAGGCTAGGCTGCATTTATCATGGATGACCATGCCGGAGATGCCGCTATGGGGTGGAGAAGACTACCAGGCCCGCCTCGCTGAATCGACTGCCGAGACGACCGACGCCTCGAAAGAGGTACCCTTGCGCCGTGATGTGCGGTCGCTTGGGATGCTTCTCGGCAGGGTTCTCGTGGAACAAGGCGGCGCGGCCTTGCTCGATGTAGTCGAACATCTGCGCCGGCTTCTTATTCAGTACCGGAAGCAAGAGCCTTCTCCCGCCGATCTCCGAGACGGGCCGATGTCCCAGGCGGGGGAGATCATCAGCGGCCTCCCCGTCGAAGACTTGCACAAGCTAACCAAGGCATTCGCTATCTACTTTGAGCTAACGAATCTCGCCGAGACCAACCACCGAAAGCGGCGCCGGCGGGCGGCGCGATTGCATCCGAATCAAGCATCTTTACGAGGCTCGTTGCGGGGCACGCTAGAGCGGATGAAATCGGCCGGCCTGGGCGCTGAGCAGGCACTGACGGCACTCTCGAAGGTCTGCGTCACACCCGTATTCACCGCTCATCCGACAGAAGTCGCTCGCCGCACCGTACTTATGAAGCGACGTCGCATTGCCCAGCATCTCCAGGAATTCGATCGCTTCCCCATCGCGAATAGTGAAGTCGCAGAGATCGAATCCCGCGTTCTCGGCGAGATTACTGCGTTATGGCAGACCGATGAAGTACGTCTGAGCAAGCCCGCGGTAACGGACGAGATTCGCATGGGGCTGGACTATTACCCCATGGTTTTATTCGAGACGCTCCCAAAGTTGTATGCGGAGATCGCCGAATCGATTTCGCATGTGTACGGACTTTGTCTCGACGATGTGCAGGTGCCGTGCGTTCTAAGGTTCGGATCATGGATTGGCGGCGACCGCGATGGGAACCCTTACGTAACCCACGCCTGCACCGGCGATGCATTGCAGATGGCGCGGAATGTGATCATCGATGACTATCTGTCTGAAGTCGGCCGCGTGCTGGAGAATCTGAGCTCGTCGTCACGGCAGGTGGCGGTCTCTGAGCCGCTCCGCAGACGCGCGCAAGAATACGAGAGAGGTCTTGGCTCAGAACATGCGCATCGAATTTCTCCTAGCGAAATCTACCGCGTGTTTCTCGACTGTGTTCAGACGCGGCTGCGCCACACGCGACAGGCGACCGATCAACCCCCCGCATACTGTTCGGCGGCCGAACTGGAATCCGATCTTACTGTGGTGCGAGACAGCTTGTGCACCAATCGCGGGCAGCGATTGGCATCGCTGCTCCTCGATCCCTTGCTCCGAAAAGTCCACACCTTCGGGTTTCATCTTCATTCCCTCGACATCCGCCAGCATGCCCGCGTTCACGCGCAGGCTTTGCAGGAAATGAATACGGCTGTGTCCAACGCCGGATCAGCCGTGGAGCTGCCGCCCAATCTGTCAGGGGAAACCGAGGAACTGTTAGAAACGTTTCGTACTGTGGCGCAATTGAAGAAGGTGTATCCGCCGGAGGCAGTTCGCCACTTCATCATCAGCAACGCGGAGTCAGAAAACGACGTTTTCGCAGTCATCCGATTAGCTGCGCTGTCAGGAGTCAGAATTGCCGGTACTGAAGGTGATCCTGGGCTGATGCCGGTTCCCCTGTTCGAATCCATCGACGCGCTGCGCCGGGCGGCGCTGGTTATGGAGAAAGTTTGGCGCGCTCCCGAGTATCAGCAACTTCTCGACTCCTGGGGGCGCTGCCAGGAAGTGATGCTGGGATACTCCGATTCCAACAAAGATGGCGGCATGCTAACCAGCACATGGGAACTGCACAAGGCACATCGCGAACTGCATCGTGTCGCGAGGGCGTGCAATGTGAAGTTACGCTTATTCCACGGCCGCGGCGGCACAGTGGGCCGTGGAGGCGGACCCACGCACTCGGCGATTTTGGCACAGCCTGCAGGAGATTTTACCGGGGAGATTCGCATTACCGAGCAGGGGGAAGTCCTCAATTGGAAGTACTCGGACCCGGTCCTGGCCGAGTGGAATCTTGAGTTGATGATTGCCGCATCGCTGGAAGCTCTGACTCGCCCCGAGGGGCCGCAGCCCGGCGGCGACGCTTGCTGGTGTGAAGCGATGGAAGCGATGTCGAAAGAGGCATTTGGTTTCTACCGCCGTAACATAGCGGAGAATTCCAACGTGCTCACCTACTTCGATCAGGCGACGCCGGTCAACGAGTTACAGCACGCCCAGATTGGGTCGCGGCCGCCCCGTCGCGGACAGAGCCGCACGCTGGAGGAACTGCGCGCCATTCCCTGGGTTTTTGGCTGGATGCAAAGTCGGCACGCGGTGCCTGCCTGGTTCGGAGTGGGGTACGCCCTCGAACAGTTCGCCAAAAAGCCTGCAAATGATCAATTCTTGCGCGAGATGATGCACCACTTCCCTCTTTTTGCGGACATGATCCGCAACGTCGAGCTCGCCATGGCCAAGGCTGACTTCACCATCGCGCGCTTGTACGCCGGGCTGGTCTCTGATCTCCGCATTCGCGAGTCCGTTTTCGGAATGCTGGAGGATGAGTTTCGCCGCACGCGGGGCGTGATCCTCGCCATCACAGGTCAGACAGATTTGCTGGAGAGTAACCCTGTGCTCTCGAGATCGATCCGGCTGCGCAATCCCTATGTCGATCCGCTGAGCCTGATCCAAGTAGACCTGCTGCGCCGCAAGCGAGCCGGAATGGAGAGCGAGGCGCTGAATTATGTATTAGGAGCAACCATCAACGGTATCGCGGCCGGACTGCACAATACGGGCTGAGGAACGCCCGATCAGCCCCTGCAAAACCTGGTATGGCTACGGCCGTGCGCCGAACACCTGGCGAAGCAACGCGGTGGTTCGCGCCGCGGGATCGTTGCGGATTTGTTTTTCCTCCTGGCCCAACATGTAGAACAAACCGTCCAGAGTCTTGCCGACGACGTAGCCATCGAGGTCAAGGCCTTGAGTTCGTAGCAACGGAGCGGCCATCAAGTTTTGCATCAACTGGTTATACTGGCTGGTCACGCCTACCTGTTGCATGGCTTGATGAACGATTGGTCGGAAAGCCATCGTGAGTTGCCCCGAACTCTGCCGCCGAAAATACACTGTCGCTGTGTTGTCACCGCCGGTAAGGATGTTTCGCGCATCATCAATGCTCATTTTGACCAGTGCATTGAGGAAAATCTGTTTTGCCAGGGGAGTGGCCTGCTCCGCCGCTCGATTCATTCCAATTTCAAGATCGTCCAATTGCGGTCCCATGCCTAGCAGTCGCATTCCTTTGCCCGCAGTGCGCAGCTTCTCGGGCAATAGGATCTTGATGGCCTCGTTCTTCAGGAAACCGTCGCGTCTGCCAGTAGAAGCCACTGCTCTGCCGGTACTCACCTTCAGGGCCTCTTTCAAGCCCGCGGTGATCTTATCGTTGCTGAGAGCGGCGGTTGTGGAATTGTTCCTTGGTCTCGTGACCGTCTGCCAGACTTGATCAAGCGGCGATTGGGTAAAGGCGCATGTCGGTGTCAAGAGTGTCGCTAATGTGAAGGCGCGAATTCGCCGCATGTGTAGCTCCTCGGTGAGTAACTATTCCCCATCTGCAGTGTGAATGTCGTTTTCATTGTTTCATCGGTGGTGTTGTATACAAGGTCTTGTATACAAGGCTGGTCGAAAGCAGGCCTTTCTTGTACTATTCGCAGCGCGCATAACAGCATGGCAAGCACCCGCCGGTCATTTCTCGGAGCTCTCAGTGCGATTGCCGCACTAAAGTTGCTCCCGCGAACAAGAATAGAACCGGAAACCGTTTTGTACAACGCGAACATCTGGACGGTGGACGGTCAGTTGCCACGCGCCGAGGCCGTCGCGATCAGCGGAGGCCGCATCTTCGCTGTCGGCTCCAACGATGAGGTCCTGCCGCTGGCATCAGCACTTACGCGCAAGGTGGACCTTGGTTGGAAAACGGTCCTACCGGGTTTCAACGATGCGCACGCGCATCCGATCTACTCCGGAGTCGATCATCTGAAGAAAGTGCCCTGTGATAAGGATTCCATCGAAGCCATCCAGGCAGCGCTTCGCGAACGTGCGCAGAAGACTGTACCCGGCGAGTGGGTCGCCGGGTTCCTCTACGACGACGGCAAAACGCCACGGCCCATCAATCGCCACGACCTCGATGTGGCTGTTCCCGATCATCCCGTGCTGATCACCCATCGTGGCGGACACACGATCTTTGTCAATTCCGAGGCGCTAAAGCTGGCTGGTGTCGAGGAGAAAACGCAAGATCCGGCAGGAGGCCGTTATGGGAGGGACAGTTCGGGAAAATTAACAGGATTTGTCGCGGACAGCGCGACCAAGGACTTCTACAAGCTGATTCCCCAAAAAGTCACGCGCGACGACCTGCGCCAGGGCGCCGCTCTGATCTCGAAGATGTTCATCAGTAAGGGTGTGACGTCTGCGTGCGATGCCGACGCTGGCTCCGATGCAGTACAGGGTTATCAAGACGCGCGCGATGCCGGCGACTTGCGCTTTCGCACCTATTGCTTGATTCACCTAGCCGACCTGCCGCACTTCATGCAGGCGGGTATTCACTCCGGCTTCGGCGACGATTGGCTGCGCATCGGGGGTGTCAAGCAGTATGCCGACGGCTCTATTTCTGAGCGTACGGCGTGGTTGTCACAACCGTATGTCGGTATTCCGAACTACACGGGACTGCAAGTCACCTCGGGTGAAGAGTTGCTGGAGACGTCACGCAGGGCCCACGCTGCAGGATGGCAACTCGCCACCCATGCCAACGGCGACCTAGCTATCGATGAAGTTCTCGGTGTCTATGAACAGGTGCAGAAAGAAACGCCGCGCCGGGATCCACGCTTCCGCGTTGAGCACTGCACTCTGATCAACCCGTCGCTTATTCGGCGGATGTCGGCGTTAAAAGTGATTCCCGCCCCATTTTCCTGCTATGTGTACTTTCACGGTGATGTCATGCACTTCTATGGGGAACAGCGGACGAGAAACATGTTTGCCATGCGCTCATTTATCGACGCGGGACTGCAGCCGACGGATGCTTCCGATTACACGGCCAGCCCATCCGATCCCATGATGTGGCTGCAGTCCCAGCTAACGCGCACCGATCCGAAAGGAAACGTCTGGGGTGCAAACCAGCGCATCACACTGGAGGAAGCGATTCGATGCGGAACCTTGAATGGAGCCTACGCATCGTTTGAAGACGGCATCAAAGGGTCAATCACCGCAGGTAAACTCGCCGATCTCGTAGTGCTACGACAAGACCCATTCAAGACTGACCCATTGGCGCTGATGAAAGCGACGGTCGAGCGCACCATGGTCGATGGCAAATGGGTGTACGAATCGTGAGGTCTCGCCCGACAGTTTGCACAAAGCGAGTTGAGGGTTTGCTGGACGGCATACCTAGTAAAGCTGGCAGGAGATCTGAATGCGGCAGCCAGTGTGTATCGCTATGTCCTCAACCGGGCTGGGGTTGGTGCCCCGTTCGAGATGGCGGGCAACTCCTCACCCGGCGTGATGATTTATCCCAGGGTATTGCAGGATGCAATTCTTTATGTGATAACCTCCGAAACTGCCAAGGATGTGAATCTCGATCTTCGGGACAAGCTCGGCGGTGGGCGCCGACGTTGCGCCTTCCAGCACAACACGCGGCCTTAGCGTTGATCAGCAAGACTGGCGGCACGATAAAGGCAGAATACGGTTTCTGAACCAGACCTACATCTATGCAGGCTGAATCCATGAGCGGGAAACTCGTGATTGGCGTAGATATCGGGGGGACCAAGGTCGCTGCAGGACTGGTCAGTGCACAGGGTGAAATCCTGCAACAAGCGCGCGTGCCAATGGTCTCCACGGGAGATGCGGCAACTGGTTTAGCGGCTGTGACGAGGGCGGTTCGCGACATTTTACGAAATGCCCGCGACCCTCAGGTCTCTGCCATTGGCGTTTGTTGCCCTGGCCCGCTTGATCCCAAGACGGGCGTCGTCATTAATCCGCCGAATCTTACTTGCTGGCGTCAGTTTCCTCTCGCCGATGCGATCGCGCAGACCTTCGGAATTCCAGTGGCGGTCGATAACGATGCCAACGCTGCAGCTCTGGCCGAGACTCTATGGGGTGCGGCTTCAGGTTATCGCCATGTCTTCTATGGCACGATCGGGACTGGAATCGGCACTGGCATTGTTCTCGACGGCAGGATCTACGAAGGAGCAACTGGCGCTGCTGGCGAGGGCGGGCACATGGGGATCGATATAAACGGCCCTACCTGCCCATGCGGCAAGCGCGGCTGTATCGAGGTTCTAGCCTCAGGCCCGGCAATCGCCAAGCGGGCACGCAAGAAGCTGATGGATGGTCGCAATTCAAAGTTGTTGGAACTCTCACATGGCAATTCGGAAGATGTCACGAGCGAAATGGTCAGCCAGGCATACCGTTCAGGCGATGTCGTTGCCACAGAAGTTATGCAGGAAACCTTACGGGCGCTCGCTTACTGGCTCGGCAACATCATCGATCTTCTCGATCCGGACATCATCGTCCTCGGAGGCGGAGTCGCCAACATGTTTCGAGACCTGTTGGACGATATCCGGCGACGGTTGCGCGGTGCCTGCGTGAATCCATCCGCCCAACACATTCCGATCGTCTTGGCGCGGTACGGCGAGGATGCCGGTATCGCGGGCGCCGCGGCTCTAGTGAGGGCTCAGGCGGCGTCCTCCGCGGTCGCGACTCTCACCCAGACCAAATGAACTACCGGTCGACAGTACCGGTCTTCCTGGCGTTTCTCGCAATGGGTTTCGGCGATGCGGTCGGCCCGTTCGTCGGACTGGCCGGGGAGAAGTTCCAGGTGTCGAACCTCACCGCCCAGTTGATTCCTTTCGTCGGATTCGCAATGTTTGGGATTCTGGCGATTCCGATGGGTATTTTCCAGGACAAAAAGGGGAAGAAGTTCGTTCTGGTGCTCGGCCTGTTGATCATGTTGATAGGCCTCCTGGTCCCGGCACTGGCGGGCCTGTCGACGTTTCCTGTGTTCCTGGTCACCATTCTCTTGCTCGGCGCCGGCGCGACGACGCTTCAGGTCGCCGGAAACCCGATCATGCGCGATGTCTCGCCAGAAGGAACGTATTCTCGCAATCTCTCGTTCGGGCAGTTTGTCAAAGCCATTGGTTCACTGTCCGGTCCGCTCATCCCGGTTATTGCAGCGCGCGCGCTGGACGGGGGTTGGTCCGTCATTTTTCCTATTTACAGCAGGTTCATCCTGATCACCGTTTTGGCGCTTTGGCCGCTACGGATAGAAGAGCACAGATTGCCCACTCAGAAACCCGCGACCTTTCGTTCTGCCTTCGCACTGCTGCACACCAGATATGTTGCAAGCCTGGTATTGGGGATTTTCCTGTATGTCGGCGCGGAGGTTTCCGTCAGCTCTGGTATTGCTCTGTTTTTGAAAGACCGCTTCGGACTGGATATCACTCGCGTCGGGCTCCTTAGGACCGGCCTATTCTTCCTCGGGCTGACGATTGGCCGTTTTTCGGGTGGTGTGATCCTGAACTGGATCAAGGCACCGACGTTTTTCCGAGTCACATGCGCTCTCTCGGTTCTCGGCATTTTGGGCGTGCTGGTGCCCAGCCGCACCGCAGCCACGGCCAGCTTCTTTCTGGTTGGATTGGGCTTTGCCAACATCTTCCCACTGATTTTTTCGATGGTCGTTGATCGTATACCGGAGCAGGCAAACGCGGTTTCGGGCTTGATGGTGACGGCGATTGTGGGCGGCGCTTTTGTTCCGCCGATCATGGGATTGGTCGCCGACTGGTCCGGTTCAACGCAGGTTGCTTTTTCGGTTCCGCTCGGCGCGATTCTGTACATTGGCGCGGCCGCATTCACGCTCGCCGGCCATGATAGGCAAAGCGCCGCGCCAGCGTCTTGACGCCGGTGTCGGTGGTTCACTTGCGGGAGCGGGATCTGGTTTCACGGACGGATTGCGTGGCGCTGCAGAAGGTCAGTGCTGGCATGAGGATTTGACGCTCATGAAAAATACCGCCATTCTCCTCGTCAGCTGTCCCGACCGCAAAGGAATCGTCGCCAGCATTGCTAACTTCGTCTTCCAACACAACGGCAACATCCTGCACGCCGATGAGCATTTCGACGAAGAATCCAGTCTGTTCCTGACCCGAGTCGAATTTGATCCCGCCGACTTCGACTTCGATCTCCTTAGCTTTGCCGAGCATTTCGCGCCAGTCGCTGAAAAGTTCGAGATGACATGGCGCCTGGCCCGCTCCGCCTACCGCCCCAAGATGGCGATTCTGGTCTCAAAATACGATCACTGCCTGGCGGACTTGCTCTACCGGCAACACAGTGGAGAACTCCACTGCGAAATCCCAATTATCATTTCCAATCATCCGGACAACAAACCGATCGCAGATTTTTATCGCATTCCGTATGAGCTTATTCCCGTTCCTAAGGACAACAAGCAAGCAGCCGAGCAGGAGATCCTCGCTTTACTCGGACAGCACCGTCCTGACTTGATCGTGCTCGCTCGCTACATGCAGATCCTTTCCGAGGAATTCGTCAACCGGTACCCGCACCGCATCATCAACATCCACCACTCTTTCCTGCCGGCCTTCGTAGGCGCCAAGCCGTACCACCAGGCATTTCAGCGAGGCGTAAAGCTCATCGGCGCCACCAGCCATTACGTCACCGAAGTCCTCGATGACGGTCCCATCATTGAGCAGGATGTCGTGCGCATCTCCCACCGCGATGCCCTCGACGACCTGTTGCAGAAAGGCCGCGACTTGGAAAAGATGGTCCTCTCCCGCGCTGTCCGCTGGCACATCGAGAACCGCGTCCTGCTCTACCGGAACAAGACCGTGGTCTTTGACTAGCATTCAGCGCCGAGGCACTTTTCGCCTAGGAGAGAAGAGAAACACAGGAGAGAACCCGCAGGAAGCCTGCTTTGAGCCGAACCGTACGAATCACGCTGGCCGTGCTGATAGCGCTGACCGCTTTACTTGTGTTTGCGAGACTTCGCTATGCAGGAAAGGCGCTCGTCAAGTTGGCGGCTGAAAACTGTGATCCTGGCCTGTGGAAGCATGTCCATGACAAAGAAAGGCTGGAGATAGTTGAGGCGTGTACCGCGGTCGAGGGTCGAGTGGTCTCGCTGCACCCAGCATCGGACGGCGATCTGCATATCGCCCTCGATCCCGAACACCAATCGATACTAAATCTGATGAATGTGATGCACGCAGGTGGCAAGCTTGTGGTGGAAGTAATCTGCGAGCACACTCCAGCCGATGCCGCCAACAAAGACGCATGCGGCGCTTTTCATCCGCAGATCAGGATTCCCAATGCCGGCGATCGTGTCCGCGTGACGGGCGCCTACGTCACCGACCGTGATCGCGGATGGAATGAAATTCATCCCGTGACACGCATCGACATCCTCCGCTAAACGCGAAGAGTTCGCTTGGGCACAGCCGGAGCGCCTGGCTGTCGGCGGCCCTGGCAAGTGTACCCCCGGACACATCCGCCACCAGGATGTGACCTCCGCTGAGCAAGGCAAGGATCACTTTCTCAATTAATTCGACAGGCTCGCTGTTTCCGATAGAATGATCTTCTTTCCCTTTCCGTCACCATGTTAGCTTGCACTGCCGCCATGCTGTACACGCCACTGGAGCGCATTGAGCGGCCCCTGTTGGTGATCGACGATGGTGTGATCGTGGATGTGACATCCCGCGCCCGGCGCCCGGTTCCTTCCAAAGCCCGGCTAGTGGATTTTGGCGATTCTGTTTTAGCGCCCGGGTTCATTGATATTCACATTCACGGCGGAGCGGGGCACGATGTGATGGAATCTGATCCCGAAGCCCTGCCCTGCGTCGAAGCGCTCCTACTCAAACATGGCGTAACCAGCTATTTTCCAACTACGGTTACCGCTCCTCTCGAGGTCACATTCGGTGCCTTGGACCGGCTTGCCCGGACGATCGAAAGGAAGACGAATGGAGACTGCCGGCGGGCGCGTCCGCTTGGCATTCACCTTGAGGGGCCCTTCATCAGCCACACGCGCCGCGGCGTGCATCCCCCGGAACACCTGCTGAAGCCGACGCTCCCTCTGTTCGAGCGTTTTTGGCAGGCTTCTCGCGGGCACCTCAAAATGATAACCATCGCGCCCGAAGTGGAAGGTGCACAGGAAATCATCCGGGAGGCCAGCCAGCGAGGAGTATGTGTGAGTCTTGGACACTCCGACGCGGATCTAGGTACTGCCCGTGCGGCGATGGCGGCAGGTGCGCGTCATGCAACTCACACCTTTAACGCGATGCGCCCGCTCAGCCATCGTGATCCCGGTATTCTCGGCCTCGTGCTGGCGAATACGAATATGAGCGCAGATATCATCGCTGACGGGATCCATGTAGATCCCGCGGTAGTTGAGCTTTTTGTCAAGTTGAAGGGGCCCGAGCGGGCGGTCCTGATAACCGATGCCACCTCCGCGACCGGCATGCCCGACGGACGCTATCGCCTGGGCGCCTTCGAGCTTGAGGTGAAGAACGGCAAGTGTATTCTGGGCGACAAGCTGGCGGGCAGCGTGCTGACCATGGATCGCGCGCTGCGCAATGTCATGAAATTTGCCAATCTGAATCTGCAACAAGCTTTGCGCACCGCAACTCTGAATCCTGCGTACGTTGTGGGGATCTCCGGGCAGCAGGGGGGTCTGGCTCCCGGTGCTGACGCTGATTTCGTCGTGTTGAATCAGCGACATGAAGTTATCCGAACGATCGTGCGCGGGCTGGGTGTCTAAAATCGAACAACGGGGAGAAACGGCATGAGTGGTGAGCGCCAATTCCGCCATCACATGATCAAGGAGATATTCGAGCAGCCTCGCAGCCTGCGCGACACCATTGCGCCTCGGGTGTCGCTCGCCGATGGGCTGGTACGGCTGGAGAACGTTCATCTCAGCGTCGACGAGTTGCGCGGGCTGCACCGCATCAACATTGTCGCTTCGGGAACCAGCCGTCACGCTGGAATGACGGGGCAATTCATGATCCAGGAACTAAGCGGTGTCCCGGTGGACGTGGATTATGCCAGTGAGTTTGAATACCGCAATCCGCTGACCGGCCCGGGTGAATTAGCTATTCTCATCACGCAGTCGGGCGAAACCGCCGACACTACCGGCGCTTTGCGTGAGGCAAAGGCCAAAGGTGCGCGCACGATCGCCATCTCCAACGTGATTGGCTCCACCATTGCCCGCGAGGCAGATGGCGTTATCTACACGCTTGCCGGGCCGGAGATCAGTATTGCCTCCACCAAGGCGTTCAGCGCTCAGATGGCCGTCTTGTATCTGTTCGCGCTTTACCTCGCCCACGCTCGTGGCAGGTTGAATCAAGAGAAAATGCGGCAGCACATCCGGGAACTTCTCGATCTTCCCACCAAGACCGAGCGGGTGCTGGAAGGAGCGAGCCAGTGCGAAGCTCTGGCGGACAAATATCACAAGGTGGAGGATTTTCTCTTCTTAGGCCGTGCGGTGCATTATCCGATCGCCATGGACGGCGCGTTAAAGTTGAAAGAAGTGTCGTATGTTCATGCCGAGGGTTATCCCACCGGAGAAACCAAGCACGGTCCCAATGCACTGATCGACGAGAATCTGCCGGTTGTCACTCTTGCCGCTTGTGATCCTAGCGATCCCGGCTCGCGGTTGCGTTACGGAAAGACGCTGGCCAACATAAGAGGGTTCAAGAAGCAGGGCGGCCAAGTTATCGCTGTTGCATCTGAAGGAGACACAGAGGTCTCCAGCCTCGCCGACCACACGATTTTTGTGCCTGCCGCTCCAGAATTGCTTTCTCCAATCCTGGAGATCGTGCCCTTGCAATTGTTCGCTTACTACATGGCAGTACACCGCGGGCTGGATGTCGATCGGCCCAGGAATCTGACTAAGTCAGTGACGGTGGAATAGAGTAGTGAAGAAACTAATTCGGCTTGCGAACTTTTCCGTCCATCAGATACCGCATCATGGCGGTATCTGTAGCCTGCTTGATCTTGTCGAACAGGCTTACTTCGCGAGCGGGCAGTGTATCTTCAGAGACATTCTGACGCAGAGTCTGTCGCAGCTTTTCATCCATCTCGGATTCACTGGTGACAATCTGCATATAGAACCACAGGAAGTGCCGCATCTGGTCAAGCGCCGACTTGAGAGTTTGAATCGATTCCATCTCAGTTAGCTGGCTGAGCGATTCCATTAACTCGGGATCGGCCGGCGCTTGCATGGCGGCGCAGTTCAGTTCTCGCTGAATGGCACGCAGATCTTCCGTGACTCGCAGGATTCGCAGATCGATGTCGTCCATGTAGTCGTTCGTGTTCATCTCGCGTGCGATTCTGACATTTCAACATCTCACTCGAAGGAGCAAGCGAACAGATGTCCGCTGTGCATGAGCTTTGGTAATTCACATTACCTTGGTGTGAAAGGCCAGCACATACGGTTTTTCACGCGCCAGGTGCCGGCTGACGCGGGACCGCCTGCGTCGATTCTGTGCGACCCATCGAAATGTCTTTCACTATTCTTGCGTATAGCTCACCACGATCTCAGCGCCTTTCACCGGGTCGGGAATTGTCGCAATCACCTGCTCGCTCGCCGGATCGTAGCTCCACCCTGTAAGGGGAGTACCGCTGGCCGAAACCTGCCTGGGTTGTCTTAGAATGCCAAAGACTTCCAGCTTCACCTGGTTCCACCAGGGAGAAAACGACCCCTGTGCCGGCGAGATCATCACCCGAATCAAACCGGGCGATACTTCACAGGTATAGTTCACGCGCAAGTACTCACCCTTCTGGTAAGCGAAACTGATGCCATCATCCAGATAAAGCGACCCATGACAGTCCTCTCCGGGGTAGACCTGCAGTGTTAATGGGCCATCGGGCTTTTGTCCTGTGTACTGGACCAGGGGCTGCTGGGGAAGGATGGCTCCAGCGCGAACATAGACCGGAAGCGCATCGAGCAGAGGCTCCAAGCGGATATCGGTTCCCCCTTGCAGCTTCTGGCCAGTCCAGAAGTCGTACCATGTGCCGTGCGGCAATTCGACCTGCAGGGGATCCAACATCTCCACTACTTTCGGAGCAATAAGAAGGTCGCGGCCGAATAGGTACTCAGGCAGGAAACCGCTGTCTACTTCTTCGTAGAATCTCTCGTCATTCGGGTACTCGAGAAACAACGGCCGTTCCAGCGGCAAACCAGTCCTCACGGTCTCTTCCACGCTGGTGTAGATGTAAGGCAGAAGCCGGTAGCGCAGTTCGATGTAGCGGCGGCGAATGGCTTCCTGCTCAGGGCCGTGTACCCAGGGCTCCTGGTCAGCGGTGCCCTTCGTGGTGTGATCCCGAAAAATCGGCGTGAAGGTTCCAACTTCGATCCAGCGGGTGAGCAGATCAGGTGTTGGCGTTCCGGCAAAACCGCCGATATCGGCTCCGACCAAGGGGTAACCTGACAGGCCAAGGCTTTCCAATGAGGACGTCATCATGCGCAGGTGATTCCATGAACTGGTGTTGTCGCCCGTCCAGGAGGCGGCATAACGTTGCGCACCCGCGTAAGCCGCGCGCGTCAAAACAAATGGACGCTGATCGGGACGTAAACGAAGCAGACCTTCATAGGTGGCGCGAGCGTTCTGCATGCCGTAGACATTGTGAATGGCCCGATGAGTTTCAGTTCCACCCCAATCCACGCGATGGACGACGTCCAGCGGCATAGTCTTATCGGGACGAAAGAAGACCGACGGTTCATTCATATCGTTCCAGAAGCCGGCCACGCCCGTATCCACAAAGTCCTTGTACAGACTTCCCCACCAGCGCCGAACTCTCTCCAGCGTGAAGTCGGGGAAAACGCTGTCGCCGGGCCACACTTTTCCCACGTAGACCGAGCCATCCGGGTTCTTAACGAAATTGTCGCCCGCAATTCCTTCGTCATAGGGTTTGTAACCGGGTTGCTTCTTGATGTGCAGATCAGTGATGAGAATGACTTTGAAACCTTGCTTGCCCAGATCACGAATCATGCCTGCAAAATTCGGGAACTTCTCGCGGTCCACGGTGAATGGGGCATTGCCCTGCTGGTAGTCGATATCCAGGTAAATCACGTCGCAAGGAATCTTGTGCTCACGGAAGGTGCGAGCAATTTCGCGTACCCGCGCTTCGGG
This sequence comes from Terriglobales bacterium, assembly GCA_035272945.1. Classification (GTDB taxonomy): domain Bacteria; phylum Acidobacteriota; class Terriglobia; order Terriglobales; family Acidobacteriaceae; genus Gp1-AA122. The sequence goes on along the minus strand of DATEPX010000207.1, from coordinate 18,545 downwards.
GTAGTAGCTGTATCGGGATTGCTGGAATCCCAGCGCCCACAGCGGCGGCAACGGACTATGCCCTACCAGCGCCGTGTAGGACTCGAGCACTTTCTTAGGATCGGGACCAAACAGGAAGTAGTAATTCAGTTCGCCGCCTTCCGCTCCAAACGAATACACATTGCGTTCGACCCGACCCAGGTCGAAGCTGCTGCGATATGTGTTGTCGAGAAAAATGCCGTAAGACACACCCTGGCGTAGCGCGAGAAAGAACGGGATGTCCTTATAGAGAGGATCGGTCGATTCCTGCCAGCCATAGGCATCGGTATTCCACATGCCGTAGGCCTGTCCGCGATGATCCACGGAGCCTGGCTTATCACCCAACCCGTAAAAATGTTCATCGTCGGGCATGGCCTTCCAGACAAGGAAAGAGCTGCCGCTGAAGGCCATCGGGCGTGCGTCCGACAGCACAACCTTTTCGCTTGCGTCCAGGAAGACGATTTGTAGCGGCGATTTCTGCACGCGGACTCGCCCGGCGCCAATCGCGAATTCCACGGCAGCGGAAGAATCGGAGACCTGCACTTTGGGCGCAGACTGAACTGCTTCCGGCAGAACGGCCCAGGAATGATCGGCAGGGAAAGTTCCGTCCTTTGCCACGCGGACCCGCACGACTGCGTCGTTGACTGCAACCACGCGCACCGCCGACTTCCCCGTCCTTAATTCAACGCCATTGGGCAGCTTTTCAACTCGCGCGAGCGCTGCGAGTGGCTGCCACGATGCTTCGGGAACCTGCGCCGGTGCACAAAGAGGTAACAAAACGGTAAGAACGATCAGTAGGCAAGAAGTCCGTTTCATCTCTTTTCCTGTAGTGCTGGATTGCACGCCGAGTAGCGGCTTCATTCTATAATCTCGGGTCGACCCGGGAGGTATCCATGGCGAATTTGCTCCTGGTAGTAGGGGCAACCGGACTTGTCGGCAAACAGATTGCGCTGCGGCTGCGCAAGAAAGGGGCAGCGGTACGCGCGCTGGTTCGCGGTGGTGCTAGTCGCGCAGAAGCAAAGGCACTTCTCGATGCGGAAGCGGAAGTAGTGGATGGAGATCTCACCCGGCCGGAAACTCTGGCCAGCGCCTGCGCCGGAGTTCAAACGATCGTGTGCACCGCCACCTCGATGCCCGAGGCTAAAGATGATGGACTGAAGCGCGTCGACCGTGACGGCGTGCTCGGCCTGATCGCCGCTGCCGAGCAAGCCGGGGTCAAGAAGTTCGTTTACCTCTCTTATTCAGGAAACAAAAAGTTCGACTCGCCTCTGGAGACGGCGAAGCGGGACTGCGAGCGACGCCTCCTGGCCAGCCAGATGCAAGCGATAATCCTTCGCCCAACCTACTTCATGGAAATGTGGCTCAGCGCGATGTTGGGTTTTGATCCCGCTAACGGTACCGCGCGGATCTATGGTTCAGGAGAAGCGCCGGCGAGCTACATCTCCGCTTTTGATGTCGCAGATTTTGCCGTGGCAACTGCCTTGGCAAGCGACACGGGCAATCAAGTTCTCGAACTCGGCGGACCGGAGCCGGTCTCGCAGCTGCAAGCGGTTCGCATCTTCGAAAACGAACTTCACAAGAAATTTTCTTTGCAGCATGTCCCAGTGGACGCTTTGCAGGAGCAACATCGTTCCACCGATCCGTTGCAGAAGACGTTTGGTGCGCTGATGCTGGGTTACGCGGCTGGTGAGGTCATTCCCATGGGCCGGGATAACGCGACGCGTTATGGTGTGCGCCTTCACTCCGTAGACGATTATGCCGCCCAGTTTGCAGCCAAGCGTTAGTCTCATTCCCGCAATAAGGACTTTTTCTTTGTGAACGATTCCGCCTATCTGTTACAAGCGTCTTTGTGACTGAAGCGAGCTCAACTGCCCTGGTGCGGGCTATCGGACGCTGGAGCATGGTGGCGCTGGTGGTGAACTCCATCATCGGCAGTGGAATTTTTGGCCTGCCCTCACAACTTGCAGGACTTGTCGGGAAATACAGCCCGTTGGCCGTGTTGCTGGCAGGGGCGGTAATCGGGGTCATCATGTGCTGCTTTGCCGAAGTGGCTTCCTATTTCACCGAGGCAGGAGGCCCATATCTCTACGCGCGTGTTGCCTTTGGCCGCCTGATGGGCATCGAGATGGGCTGGATGTTGTGGCTCTCGCAGTTGAGTGCCCCCGCGGCGAACGCTAATCTTTTCGTTATATACCTGGCCGAATTCTGGCCTCGTGCCAATGACCCCGTTCCGCGTTTCCTCATACTTACACTCCTTGTGGGCATTCTGGCCGTCATCAATTACCGCGGCGTGCGCAGCGGCACCCAGGTAAGCAACTTCTTCACAATCGCAAAGCTGTTGCCGCTCGGCTTAGTGATTATCATGGGCGCCGCCTGCATGTTCACAATGCGCGCCGCGGCAACGGCTGCTATGCCCACGGCCGGGCTAGGGGAATGGCTGAAAACAATCTTGTTGCTGGTCTTCGCCTATGGCGGTTTTGAGAGCGCGCTCACTCCGATGAGCGAAGCGAAAAATCCTCAGCGCGATGCGGCTTTCGGACTGCTCGCGGCTTTGGTGATCTGCACCTTGGTCTACACCTTGATTCAGTGGGTTTCGGTCGGAGTGCTACCCAATGCCAGCAACTCTCAACGCCCGCTGGCCGATGTCGCTCGGCTCGCCATTGGCGAGAGCGGCGCTGTGATCGTAACCGTCGGCGCTTTGATTTCGTTTTATGGATACCTTAGCGCTAAAATCGTTGGTGTCCCCCGAGTAACCTATGCCCTTGCAGAACGAGGGGACTTCCCAAAAATATTTGCTGCAGTACACTCCCGCTACCGCACTCCGTATTTCTCAATTCTGGTGTTTGCCGTCCTGACCTGGTTGCTGGCTCAGTTGGGGAGCTTCAGATGGAACCTCACCCTGTCGGCAGTAGCGCGGCTTGTCTATTACGGCGTCGGATGCGCGGCACTCCCGGTGCTTCGCAGGAGGCGGCCGGGGTCAGCCCTGTTTCGACTCCCTGGCGGTCCAGTGTTTTCTGTGGCCGGGGTGATCGTTTGTGCCGTACTCTTAACTCAAGTGGATTTCGGAAAGTCTCTCATCCTCATAACAACCGTAGTGGTTGCATTTCTCAACTGGCTGTTAGTACGACAAAAATCAGACGCCTAGGCTGTTCGGTATAATTCCCGCCTGGTCAAGACGGCGGACCTCATTGGGAGGCGCGTTTGCGAACCCATCACTGGGCGCGAATCTGGCTGGGATTGCTGATCTCGGCCACATCCTTGTTTGCTCAGCGCGAACCCGTGCTCAAGCAGATCGACGCGCCCCATCCTTATTACTATCGCGAGATGTATCTGCCTCAACTGACCCTTGGCCCGAGTGCGGCCGCGTGGCTATCCGATTCCCAGTCGCTGGTTTATTCAATGGCAGGGTCTCTATGGCGCCAGAAGGTGAACTCGGAAATCGCAGAGCAACTGACTTCCGGTCCGGGCTACGACTATCAGCCCGACTGCTCCTCCGACGGGCGCTGGACCGTCTACGCCTCCTATTACAAGGACGCCTTGGAACTCTGGTCTCTCGATTTGCAGAGCGGCCAAGTCCGGCAGCTCACTCATGGAGGTGCGGTCAACCTGGAACCGCGCTTCTCGCCAGATGGCAGGCGCATCGTGTTCGTCTCAACCTCCTTCAACCGACGCTTTCATATTTTTGTCGGGCAGTTCCGAAACGGCGAACTCAGCGACGTGCAACGACTCACAGGCGAGACTCGTAGCACCTTGCCGCGCTATTACTACAGCCAATTCGATCACGAGATCAGTCCGGCATGGTCGCCGGACGGAACTGAAATCATTTTCGTTTCCAATCGGGGACACATTTATGGCACCGGCGGCTTCTGGCGCATGAAAGCCGAACCAGGAGCCCAAGCGCGCGAAATTCACTACGAAGAAACTACCTGGAGAGCTCGCCCCGATTTCACTCCCGATGGCAAGCGCATCGTGTACAGCTCATATCTGGGACAGGCCTGGAATCAGCTCTGGATGATGCCTTCGGCTGGCGGCGACGCGTTGCCTATTTCTTACGGTGACTTCGACAACACGAACCCTCGCTGGTCGCCAGACGGCAAGCAGATCGCCTTCATCTCCAATCGCCACGGCAACCCTTCTCTGTGGGTGCAGCAGTTTCCTGGAGGAGCTCAGACCCAGGTTGTGCACAGGCAAAAGCGCTACAAAAAACCTATGGGCACGGTTGCCATAACGGTTCTCGACGATGCCGGTCACCAAACCGCCGCGCGCATTTCGGTTACGGGCGAAGATGGCCGGGCTTACGCTCCGGAAGACACCTGGATGCACGCCGACGACAGCTTCGATCGTGCCAGACATCCTTTTGAAGCGCATTACTTCCACTCACAGGGTAAATCTCAGATAGCGGTTCCGGCAGGCCGCGTCGAAATCGAAGTGATGAAAGGCCTTGAACATCGCATCGAACGCCGAACCTTGCAGGTTGTGCCCAATCAGAAGGCAGATGTGACCGTTCGTCTGGAGCCGCTGCAAATCCCGCAGAGCTCAAACTCGCATTGGGTCAGCGGCGATGTTCACGTGCACATGAACTACGGTGGCTCCTACTCGAACACACCGAAACACATGATCGAGCAGGCCGCGGCAGAAAATCTCCCGATTGTCGAGGACCTCATCGTTAACAAGGAGCAACGCATACCAGACATTGCCTACTTCCGGACCACGCCTGACCCGGCCTCAACTTCTACGAATTTGCTGCTGCACAGTCAGGAATTTCACACCAGCTACTGGGGTCATCTCGGACTGCTGAACCTGACACGCAACTTCATTCTTCCCGATTACGCCGCATATCCCGGTACTGCCGCTGTTAGCCTGGTGCCTACCAACGCCGACGTCGCCGATATGGCACACCAACAGCATGCCCTCGTGGGCTACGCTCACCCGTTCGATGTCATTCCTGACCCCGCCAAAGATGAATTGCTCACGGATGAGTTGCCCGTGGATGTTGCCCTGGCCAAGGTCGACTACATCGAGGTGGTTGGTTTCAGCGATCACAAGTCAACCGCCAACGTCTGGTATCGGCTTCTCAACTCAGGATTTCACTTGCCTGCAGCCGCAGGCACCGATGCTATGGCGAACTTTGCCTCACTGCGAGGACCGGTGGGATTGAACCGCGTGTACGCGCTAGTACCTTCTGGACCGCTCGACATTACCCCTTGGCTCAATTCTCTGAAAAAAGGCAGAACCGTCGCCACGAACGGCCCCTTGCTGGGGTTCACTCTCGATGGGCATCAAGTCGGAGACGCAATCAAAATTCCTGCGGGTAAACACCAACTGAAATTCACGGCATGGCTGCGTTCGATCGTGCCGGTTGACCATTTGCAAGTCGTCTGCAATGGACAAGTCGTGCGTGAGTTAAGCTTAGATGGGGCCCGGGACAAAGCCGACGTGAGTGGGACCTTGCCTGTATCCGAGAGCGGCTGGTGCTTGCTGCGTGCCTGGAGCGATAAAGCCGAAGATCCCATTCTCGACGCATATCCCTATGCCACGACCAGCCCCATCTACATCGCGATTGCGGGCGCGCCGTCGCATTCGAAGAAGGACGCGGAATATTTTGTTGTCTGGATTGAGCGTCTGATCTCCGCCGTGCAAGCCAATAACGATTGGAATACGCCAGCGGAAAAGGAATCAGTCCTGAAAGAGCTGAGCTCCGCGCGCGAGGTTTACGCGGAACTGGAGAAGTGAAGCTTGTGGCGGGACTGGTCACGTGGGAACGGGTCTCCAACCCTTCCAGCGCGGGTCAAAGGGTCAAAGACCCGCGCCCACACAATTTCATTCGCCGCTAATCTCCCACCGTCTCGACGAGCTCTTCCACCTCAGCACGCTCTTTGACTTTGGCCGACGTGACCAGGATCACGGAAGCAATGACGATCGCGCTGCCGGCAAGAATGAATTGATTCACGACCTCATGCTCGATGGCCCACCCCAAAAATACAGCCACTAGAGGGTTCACATAGGCATAAGTCGACACCTTTGACGTCGGCACATGTCCCAGCAGCCATATGTACGCGGTGTATCCGATCCAGGATCCGCACACGATTAAATAGAGCACTGCGCCAATGCCTCGCGTCGTCCACACCGCCCGCGAAAAATCTCCGATGACCACGGCCAGCAGCAGATTGCCCACGCCCGCAAAGGCCATTTGCCAGGCGGTAGAACTCAAGCGGTCCGCCCCCGATTCCCAGCGCTTGGAGAGCACGGACCCGAGTGCCCAGCTGAATGAGCCTAGGGGAAGCGTCAACGCTGCCCACAATTCTCTGCGGCCCAAAGCACCGGTGGCCCTCAGATCAGGCCATAACAGCACAACCATTCCCGCAATCCCCAGAGCCAACCCGATCAGTCCGCGCCTGGAAATGCGATGATGCCCGAGTAGCAGCGAATCGAGGACCAGAAACCATAATGGCGTCACGGATACCAGCAGCGCGGCCAGTCCTGAGGGCACAATCAGCTCTGCATAGGAGAGCGTCAGATTACCGCCCATCAGTAGTAGAAGCCCGATGATTGCCATGCGGCCAAGCTCCCGCGGGCTGTAGCGGATGGTCCGACCGCTGACCCCGCAGTAGAGAAGGAGCAAAGTCCCCGCCGTGATGAATCGCGCGCCACACATCAACGCTGGCGGAATGTGCTCGACGCCAATGCGGATTCCAAGATAAGTCGAGCCCCAGAACAGATAAACCAGCCCGAAGTTGAGAATCACCCTCCACCGGTGCTGGCGCTGGGCGTCGGTCATTCGATTAGCTGGAAGCTACAAGATCAGACGGCCGAAAGTCCCTACAAGATTCTGAAATTAAACGTAGTCACTGCCTTAATTGATGACCAACGGCCACCCACGAATGAGTAGATAAGGGGTTACGCCGACGCCGGGCGAAGCTATAATGTAAGTAGAGTTGCTGCAATGTGTGCCTTGCAAAATCCGAACCTGCATCTCCCGGCCTGCTGGCTGCAGTTCCTGGTGTGCCCGCGGCGCTATCTGGCAGTGCTACCGTCGCAAGCGCGCCCCAGCCTCTTCGGCAGCGACTAGTTCCCGATCCTCCCAGCGCAATCGACTCATCAGGCCCAATCCGCCTGACAGCCGCGAACCGAGAACTCAAAACTGATTTTGGAGGATCCCATGAATAAGACCATGACTGCAGTCGGCCCGCACATCAAAACAGCGCTCCCCGGGCCTAATGCCCAGCGCATTCTCGAGGCTGACAATCGCCTCATATCTCCGTCTTACACTCGCTCGTATCCACTGGTGGCCAAGCGCGGTCACGGCGTCGTCATCGAGGATGTGGATGGCAATGAGTTCTTTGATTTTTCCGCCGGCATAGCCGTGGTTTCCACCGGACACTGTCATCCAGACGTGGTCGCTGCTATTCAGAAGCAGGCTGGACAACTCATTCACATGTCCGGCACTGATTTTTATTACGAGAACATGCTGGAGTTGGCAGAGCGCCTGACCAAGATTGCGCCCATGCCGGGCCCCCATCGTTTTTACTACGGCAATTCCGGCGCCGAAGCCGTCGAATGTGCGCTGAAGCTCTCCCGCTATCACACCGAGCGGCAGCAGGTCATCGCGTTTTACGGCGCGTTCCACGGGCGCACCATGGGCGCGCTTTCGCTGACGGCTTCGAAACCGCAACAACGGCGGCGTTTCGCGCCGCTCGTGCCTGGCGTCACGCACGTACCGTATCCCAATCTGTACCGTCGACCCAAAGGCTCGGATGCAAGGCAGTACGCGATCGACTGCGCACGCTTCATTGAGGAGAGGGTCTTTACGTCAACGACGGCTCCCGAGGAAGTTGCCGCGATCTTCCTCGAACCGATACAGGGCGAAGGTGGCTACATCGTGGCTCCTGCCGAGTTTGTGCAAGAACTCCGCCGGATTTGTGACCAGCATGGCATCCTGCTGGTCGACGATGAAGTTCAGGCCGGGATGGGCCGCACCGGCAAGTGGTGGGCCATCGAGCACACTGGCGTTCAACCGGACATCGTGTGCAGCGCCAAGGGCATTGCTTCGGGCATGCCGTTAAGCGTGGTCGTCACCAAAGCCGAAATCATGGATTGGGTGCCGGGCTCGCATGCTTCCACCTTTGGTGGCAACCCGGTCTGCATAGCCGCCGCGCTGGCGACGCTTGATGTTATTCAGCGCGAAGGCATGAAGAATGCGGCGGAGGTTGGCGCCTACATGATGAAACGGCTGAGCACGTGGCCGGAGAAACACGCGATCGTCGGTGATGTCCGCGGGCGCGGCCTGATGCTTGGTGTCGAGATCGTTAAAGATAAGGAAGCCAAGACTCCGGCGCCGGAGCTGCGCGACCAGATCGTGCAACTGGCTTTCGAGCGTGGAATCTTGTTTCTGGGCGCAGGACCGAATTCAATCCGGCTGTCGCCGCCCTTGATAGTCACACGCGAGGAAGCCGACGTTGCTATGGACGTACTCGAAGAGTGTGTTTCGATCGTAGAAAGAGGTTAGTTCGTGCGGGGGCGAGTCTCTGACTCGCCCCATCTAAACCGCAATTGTCGCATCCTTCGTGACCAGTAGCTGCGCAGTCTGCCATGCATCAAATCCGCCCACGACATTAATTACATTCCGATACCCGGCCCGCATCAGTAGACTGCAGGCAATGGTGCTGCGGTATCCACTCTTGCAGTGGACGGCCATGGGCATCGTCTTATCCACCAGCGGCAGTGCCTCTTTGAATCTGTCCAATGGCCAGAGGTGCGCTTCTGCGACGTGTCCCGCCTCCCACTCTCCGGCACGGCGCACGTCCAGCACATGCAGACCAGGATCACGCCGGCGCTGGTTCAGATCCTGGGCGGTAATTTGCGGAAGGTGCGCAAGGGAAAATCCCGCTTGCGTCCACCCAGAAACCCCACTTTCCAGATAGCCACTCAACTCCTCGATGCCGACTCGCGCCAGCCGCATGCGCGCTTCATCGATTCTCGCTTGTGAATCTGCAATCAACACCGGACGCGATTCCAGACCCAGGAGCGCGCCCGCCCAAGAAGCGAATTGTCCAGAAAGCCCGATGTTGATTGAACCCGGGACATGCCCCGCAGCAAATTCTTCCGGGGGTCGCACATCCAATGCGGGAGTGCCGTCGTCCATCATCGCGCTCAGCTTCGCAGCGGGGATCAGCGGTAGCTCTGGCAGTTCATCCAAAGAAGCGGCGCCTTCGCGATTGATTTCGGCGTCCTGCTGGAAATAATCAGGGCGCGCCGGAAGATTCGACGTCAGCTGGTGCACAAATTCGCTGCGGCTCCGGATTTGCAGGGCATAGTTGGTGAGGCGTTCGGTCCCAATGGTTGAGGAGCGCTCGGCGCGCATGTTGCGTCCGCACAGGGATCCCGCGCCGTGGGCGGGATAGACCAGCACTTCATTCGGCAACTTCATCAACTTTTTGTGCAGGCTGTCATAAAGCAGGCCTGCGAGCTCTTCGGGAGTATGACTTTCGGAGAGATCGGGGCGGCCAACATCCCCAATAAATAAGGTATCGCCCGTCAGCACTGCCCAGGGCTTCTGGGATTTCTCCAAGTCAGTGACGACGAGACAAACGCTTTCCGGCGTATGGCCGGGAGTTTCGAGTACGGAGATCCGGCACTGTCCGACCTGCAACTCGTATCCATCGTGCGCGTCCACATGGGGATAAGTCGCCCCTGCTTTTTCGCCGATGTAGATGCGGGCACCGGTGCGGGCAGCGAGTTCTTTATGTCCAGAAACGAAATCGGCGTGCAGGTGGGTTTCAAAAATATGGCTGATTTTCAGCCCGTGCTCGTCGGCAGCCTTCAGGTAGAGGTCAACGTCGCGCTGCGGATCGACAACTAGCGCCTCGCCACCAGAACCTAGCATGTACGACGCATGTGCCAGACAACCGAGGTAAAACTGCTCGAAGTACATAAGTTCCTCATCCGATATCGAATGTCACTTGGCCAGTCCCCGCGTATGATACTGCCATTGCAGGTATGGATGCCTGACTGATATCGGTTGGTAACATGGCGTCATTCTGAGGAACCGCCGCCAGGTTCCGAAGAGTCCCGCGTGCACTGGCGAGGCGCTTTGGGGGAGCGTTCACCTTCTCCGTCGTCCGCGTCCGTTTTCCAGCGGAAGCAACTGACCAGGTGATCGTTGACCAGCCACGGCTGCATAAACGCATAGCAAAGCGTGGATCCCACAAAATTGAAGCCACGCCGTCTCAAGTCCTTGCTCATGGCGTCAGACTCAGCGCTTCGAGCCGGAACTTGTTTCAAACTGCGCCAAGAATTGAGACGTGGTTGCCCTCCAACAGTCTGCCAGATGTAGTGGTCGAAGGTGCCGAACTGCTCTTCCATGGCAAGAAAGGCCTTAGCGTTCTGGACCGCGGGTTCGATCTTCAGGCGCCGGAATTGCTCAAAAGGCCTCGAACTTTTCGCCTGTCATACTGCGCCACCACCGCGGGGTCGAACTGCGCAAAAGCAGCGCGGAAGTTCTCACGCTTGGCAAGGATCGTCTCCCAACTTAGGCCCGCCTGCGCTCCTTTCAGGATTAGGAACTCAAAGAGGAGCTTATCATCGTGCTGCGGCACCCCCCATTCCCGGTCGTGATAGGGAATGGACAACGGACTTCGTGCCCACGCACAAGGCACTAAATCCGGCTGTTTCATCCGTCACGGGGATCACTGCAGCGACTTCGGCTCCGATTTGTTCTTGGGCGAATACTTGTTCAACTCGGCCAACAGTTCGTGGGCAGCCGCAGGAGCTCCCACCTTGCCTTCCCGCAGAATTTGCTTCGCGCTCACCTCGCGTCCGTATAATTTGCGGTTAGCGCGATTGTCGGACCGCAAGGTAGAACCCTCGAGCGAGACCCCCGCAAACAAACCTCGCGAGCGCGAGTAGGAAAGCATTTCAGCGCGCATCACGACGTCAGTGGCGCTCTCGGCGCTGCGGCCCTTCGGTCCGGCCGCAGCCGACGCATCAGCTCCCAGTTTGACCTTGCTGCCCATCAGGGACTGGGCGCCCCGCGGATTCATTACCAGAATTACGAAGTCTGTGGCCTGACCTCCAAGCTGAAATCCGATGTTGCCGCCTTCGAGCGCGTACATAGCCGGCGCCGTCCAGGAACCCGTGAAGTGCTGGCCCGAGCGGCACGTCATAACACCGCGCCCATAACTGGCGCCAATTCCAAACGCCAATTTCTTCACTGAGGGCAGGACAATGACGCATTCCGCTTTGTCGACTAGGTCTTTAGGGATGTCGTCGGGAATATTAATGATTTCCTTGAGCACTTCCCCGGCTTCTTTGACCCGGTCTTCTTCCTTCTCGTTCTTTTCCTTCTCCTCGGCCCAGGCAACGAGGGGCAGCAGCGCTAGCAAACCTAGTGCGAGCAGTTTCTTCATCGCTGTCCTCCAGAAAACACCAACATCTTAACCGAGGCGGACTCATTGTGGCGCATAGGACTGTTTATGTGCACGGCCCAGTGGGACAAGGTGGCGAATCGGTCCAGAATCTCCATTACCGACTGCGTGCCTTGAAAACTACCGGCGCTATTGAGGAACACGGCTGCGTGGTTTCGTTCACGGCATTTCAAGCGTGCAAAGATAAGTGTCATGGGTTCAGCGGTTAACAGCCATAACCAAACGCGTGCTCCTTTTGTAACTTGGCATTGGGCACAGCCTGACCTACAGTCGCGCAAGACACGGAATAGGGCAACTCGCCGGGTCTTTCGGCATTAAACGTGCATCTATATGCTTGGGAAGGCCTTTGGCCGTGGTTGGCAGTGAAAATATTGGACTCCTTTGGAATGAAGTACACGAAGTCGGTTTTCGGTCTGGCGGCGCTGATTTTGGCTGCCACGCTGGCCTCTGCACAGGCGCACTACCCCCTCGTAACTGCTTCCAGCAGTTCTCTTTACTCTGACGTTGGCGGCAGCACCTTGGTCCCGATCGACGACCAAAATTCTGTCCTCACTATCAAGAAACGAGTGGACGAGGTCAACGTCCTTTTTATTGCCACGGACAGGCATGGCAAGTTTGTGCGCAATCTGAACGAGCGCGACTTCCATATTCTTGACGATCACAAGCCGCCGCAGACGATCCTTGCTTTCAAAGGGCAGACCGATCTTCCTTTGGAAATGGGACTGCTCGTCGACGTTAGCGGATCGGTGCATAGCCGTTTCGATTTCGAGCAGGAAGCCGCCACTGGTTTTCTGCAGCATGTGATTCGCCCCGGTTACGATAAGGCGTTTGTGCTTGGCTTCAACGCTCATGGACAAGTCACTCAGGATTTCACCGACAAAGTCTCGCTGCTCTCAGCAGGTGTCAGGCGGCTGCATAATGGCGGGGGTACTGCGTTGTACGATGCGATCTATCACGCCTGTAAAGACAAACTGATGAAGGAGAACTCGGATCGCCCCATTCGCAAGGCGCTGATCGTGCTGAGCGATGGTGAGGATAACCAAAGCGAAGTGACCAAGACACAGGCCATCGAAATGGCCCAGCGCGCACAGGTTCTGATTTATGCAATCTCTACCGACGATAGCGGCCTGATTCTGCGCGGCGACAAGATCCTTGAACAACTGGCCGACGCTACTGGCGGTCGCGCTTTCTTCCCATACAAGATGAAAGACATCACGCACTCGTTTTCAGCCATCGAGGACGAATTGCGCAGCCAGTACGTTGTTTCCTACAAGCCATCTGATTTCGACGCTGACGGCCGCTACCGCAGCATAGAAATCACGGCTCTTAAGAAAGACCTGCAAGTCCGCGCCCGCAAAGGCTACTACGCGCCCCGCCAGTAGGCGCCATACCTCAAGCTTACGCTGGCTTTTTCAATTCACGTTTGACCGGCTGATATGTGCCCGGCGTGGTCCGGGCGGCAATGCTCAAGCGGTTCCAGGCATTGATGGTCGCAATAGCCAGGGTCAGGTCGGCCAATTCTTTTTCGCTGAATTGTTTTCGGGCCAGTTCGTAGACGTCATCCGGCACGTGCGTATCTGCAACCCGGGTCACCGCCTCGGTCCAAGCCAGGGCGGCGCGCTCCCGATCGCTGTAGAACGGGCTTTCCTTCCAGGCGTCTAGAGAATACAGCCGCTGCTCACTGTCGCCGATGGCCCTCAGGTCCTTCCAGTGCATGTCCAGGCAATAAGCGCAGCCATTGATTTGTGAAGTTCGCAGTTTGATAAGATGAATCAGCGATTCTTCGAGTCCGCACTCATGAAGGTAGTGTTCGAGACCGAGCATGGCATGGTAGGCGCCGGGAGAGATCTTCGAATAGTGAATCCGCTCTTCCATATTTTCCTCCTGTATAAAATGCAGATTAATTCGAGCCGCCTCACGTCGCATTTTTTCCCAAGCTGCCGCTCACCTCTTGTTGGCCGGCGGTTGCACCCGCGGCTATGCTGTGTTACCGTCCGATTGAATCCCACTCCACAATGCGGAGCTGCTCATGACAGGAATAATTGTCCTCGTTCTTCTTGTCCTGATCGTGATTTTTCTGATTGGGATGTACAACAGCCTGGTGCAACTGCGCGTGCGCTGTGATTCGTCCTGGTCCGATATTGATGTCCAGTTGAAGCGCCGTCACGACCTCATCCCTAACCTCGTGGAAACTGTCAAAGGGTATGCTGCCCACGAGAAGGGCACGTTTGAAAACATCGCCAAGTTCCGTTCGCAGGCGATGCAGGCAACGTCTCCGACCGACAAAGCTGCCGCAGAGAACCAGCTAACAGGCGCGCTCAAGAGCCTGTTCGCAGTTGCGGAGAACTATCCTCAATTGAAGGCCTCCGAAGAGTTCACGCAGTTACAGGGCTCATTGAGCGAGGTTGAAGACACGATCCAGAATTCGCGCCGCTATTACAACGCGGTCGTGCGCGACCTGAACACGAAGATTCAGTCCTTCCCGACCAATCTCATCGCCGGAATGTTCGGTTTCCAGCAGCGTCAATTCTTCGAGGTGCAAGCTGCTGATCGCGAACCAGTCGCCGTGAAGTTCTGAAAATGGCGCAGGTCCCAAAGTCCTCGGTAGAGACGTGGCTTGCCCCGTATCTGTGCCGTGCGCCGCGTCTCTACCACGCTGGGTTGCTGTTTTCCGTCCTGCTGCTGGCTGTTCCTTCGCATGCCAAGAGCTGGCGCATTGCTGAGTACCAGGACACGATCGGCATCAGCCAGAATGGAAAGGCGGCTGTCAGCGAGCGCATCACCTTGGTGTTCATAGGCGAATGGCACGGCATCCATCGCACCATCCCTATCGAATACCCCGGCCCGCACGGCACGAACTACACCTTGTTTGTTGACGTCACCAGCATCACCGACGGCAATGGCAACAAGTTGAAGTACGAGTCGCACACTTCCCGCGGTTACCGGGATCTGAAGATCTATATTCCCGATGCGGTTGACACGACTAAGACCGTCCAGATCGGCTACGCGGTGCGCAACGGCATTCGTTACTTCGACAGCTACGACGAATTCTATTGGAACGTAACCGGCAACGACTGGCCGGTTCCTATCGATCATGCCGGCGCGTTCGTGCACTTCCCCGACAATGCTGCCGGCTCCCTGCGCGCGCAGGCCTTCACGGGGGCCTACGGGTCGACAGGTCATGAAGCAACCGCGGAAGTTAAAGGCTCGGACATTTCCTTCGAAACGACCAATCCTTTGCCCATGCGTGGCGGCCTGACGATTGATGTTTACATTCCGAAAGGGATTCTCCAAGAACCCTCTGCCCTTACGCGTTTTGGATGGTTTATCGGCAACAATCCCATCATCTTTCTGCCCTTCGTGACCTTTGGCGTGATGTTCGCTTTTTGGTGGTACAAAGGCCGCGACCCCGATCCCGGCCAGTCCGTCGCGCCCATGTACGAGCCGCCCAAGGAGATTTCACCCGCGGAAGCCGGTACTTTGATCGATGACACGATTCACCCGCGAGATATCACCTGCACGCTCGTGGACCTCGCGGTGCGTGGCTACGTGAAGATTGAGGAGACGGTCGACCAGGGACTGATTTTTCACCACAAAGATTATCTTTTCCATCTATTGAAGCCGCGCGAGCAATGGAAGGACTTGCAGCCGCATGAACGCGTCATGTTGGAAAACATTTACGCAGATGGCGGGACAGTGACCCGCCTATCAAGCCTGAAGAACCATTTCTACACTGCCATCCCCGTAATCCGGAATGACATCTTCTCGCAACTGCGCAGCAAAGGCATGTATCTGCTCGATCCTGAATCCGCCAATGGTTACAGTATCGTCGCAGCGGTGCTGACTCTCCTTCCATTCGCGATCGCCCAGTTCACCGGCTATGCCGACTTCTTCAATTCCATCCCTACCCTGATCGGAGCCGTGCTTATTTCGGCGGCGATCTGGTGGCTCTTTGCCCGCCAGATGACTGCGAAGACAATTCGCGGCGGCCGCACCCGGGTTGCGTTGCTCGGCTTCCAGGAATTCATGAACCGCGTCGATGCCGACCGGCTCAAACGCATGCCGCCGGATACTTTCGAAAAATACCTGCCCTATGCGATGGCCTTGGGTGTCGAGCACACGTGGGCGCAAAAATTCGCCGGGATTATGCAGAATCCGCCGCAGTGGTATGTGTCGCCAAATGGAATGATGTTCAATCCCATTCTGTTCTCGAACAACATGCATAGTATGTCGAACGACATGCATCAGGTATTCGTGTCCGCTCCGCGGGCAAGTTCGGCAGGCTCAGGTTGGAGCGGCGGTGGTGGTGGTTTCTCAGGTGGCGGATTCGGCGGCGGAGGGGGGAGTGCATTCTAGCTTGGGTGGCAGCGGGTCTCTGAAGCTGGTGTGGAGGCGGGGTCTCTGACCCGCCTAGCTCCACACTCAATAAACTTTCCTCAAACCGCTAGCGGCGAGAGAAATTCCAACCCAAACGAGTACGCGGTACGGCTGCGGATCACGCCCATCACGCGAGTACCGGGCTCCTCGAACTGCACTTCCAACAGATCGCCGGGCTTGAGGTCAATCCCGGCGCAGAAGCCCATGCCGCCTTCGCTGATTTCCATGGCGCGCCCCGGGACCACGATCTGCGAGCTGCCGTTTCGAACGTAGAGTTGGATGGGAAGGTCGACTTGGAGTCGCCTCCAGCGGCGAGTTTTCTGATGGGGAGGCATGTTGTCCACCCTAGTGGCGCGTGTTGCCTCGAATCTTAGTTCCCGTACTGGTCCCCTTCAAATTACGAAGGTGTTCTGCGGTCACTTTGCCACTTACGACGGTATAGTCGGAAGTCACTGCAGATGCCCCAGAGACCCCCGTTTCGAATTTGGACACCGTCGCTTTCCCCAAGCATATGTACCAGATACAAAGAAAAACCGGCGCCACAACGGGTGCAGCGCCGGTATCCAGAGGTTTAACTTCAGGTTTGACTTCGGCTACCTTATCGTCACGGTGACGTCGTCCAAGTACATGTAAGTCAGGTCGCCATAGCCGTCCTGGTGCGTGTTGAAGTAGATGCGGATAGTCTGCCCCTTGTAGGCAATCAAGTCGTAGGTCACCTGCGTCCATGCGCGCGAGTTGGAGCAGACTCTCATGATCTGCGCCAACAGGCCGCCGGAGCTGTTCCGCACCTGCGCCTCCTGCCAGTCGTAAGTGATCGTGTCAGTCGTGAACGGCCAGTACCAGAAGCTTAACGTGGCAGTGGTCGCTGTACTCGGTATCGTGATCGTCTGGTAGAGCGGCGAGTCGCCATTCGGCTCAGCGCCTGAGCTGGCACCCACTTGCGCGCTCCAGCTTCCGGTATGGGCGTGACCGGTCACCGCAGTCGGCGGAAACACGCCGCCGGCAGTCCAGCTGGCCAAACTCCCGGATTCGAATCCGCCATTCTGGATCAACTGCGTCGTGGTATTGCTGACAGTCACGGTGACAGTCGCTGAGGTACCCACATTGCCGGCCGCGTCATAGGCCTTGGAATAGATAGTATGCGACCCGTTCGCTACCGTGGTCGAATCCCACGCGTAGCTGATGGAATTCGCATTCGTGTTCGAAGACTTAAGCGCGTTGTCGATGTAGATTTCCATCCTGCTCAGTGTCGGATTATCCACGTCCGAGCCCGTAGCCACAATGGTGGTTGTGCCCGTCACGGTCACGCCATTGGCAGGGGCGGTGACTTGGGTGGTCGGAGCTGTGCTGTCGGTGCTGGTAGTTACGGCCACGTCGTCCAGGTACATGTAGGTGAGATCGCCGTATCCATCGCCGTGCGCGTTGAAGTAAAGCTGCACAGTCTGACCCTTATAGGGAGTCAGATCGAAGGTCACCTGCGTCCAGGCCCGGGTGTTGGAACAAATTTTCATGATCTGCGCCAGCAGTGTCCCGCTGCTGTTGCGGATCTGCGCCTCCTGCCAGTCGTAAGTAATCGTGTCCGTCGAGAACGGCCAATACCAGTAGGTCAAAGTGGCCTTGGTGACATTGGCCGGAATGCTCACCGTTTGGTAGATCGACGAGTCACCGTTGGGCTCCGGCGCGGCCGATCCCCCCAGCAGAGCACTGTAACTGCCTGTGTGCTTCTGCACGGTCGACGCCGTGGGGACCATGACTCCACCAGTCGTCCAGCAACCCACGTCGCCGGTTTCGAAGCCACCATTGGATAGCGTGTTGGGCGTACAGCCGCCGCCAGGGGTCACGCCGGTGCCCGTGAGGCTCGCGGTTTGCGAACCGTTGCTGGCATTGTCCGTGACGGTCAGCGTGCCGGTACGTGTGCCGGCCACCGTAGGCGTGAATGTGACGTTGATGGTGCAGCTGGCGTTTACCGCAAGCGATGTTCCGCAATTGTTGGTCTGCGCGTAATCGCCACTCGCAGCAATACTGGTGATACCGAGAGTGCCCGGACCACTATTGGTTAGCGTCACTGCTTGCGCCGCGCTGGTCGTTCCCAGGTTCTGACTGGCGAAGGTTAAGCTGGTTGGACTGAGCGATGCCGAGGGACCGGTGCCGGTGCTGCCGCAGTTGGGGAACTTAAAGTTGGCGATCCGCGTGTTCCAGTTGAAACTGCCCGTCGTCTTCATGTACTCGGTCGTGAACCAGAAGGTGCAGTCATCCACCGGGTCGATAGTCATTTCGCTATAGTCGCCCCAGCGGGTGAGATTGCCGGTCTGAACGCCGGTACCGGTCACCACACGCGTCTCCGCTTGCAGAGTATTCGCCGGATCGGTTGGAATACGTCCCGTAAACGCAATTGAGGGATCTAGTGCGCCGCTGGAGATGCTGTAGCCCAGGGCAATGTCACCAGACTTGTCCATCGCGATGCTGCCCATCCAGCGATAATTGGAATCCGGAGCAAAGGTTCCCTGTTGCGCGAGAACGGGAGTGCCGCTGGGATTTTGAATTTCATACCAGCGAACGCCGCCGCCGGAGCCAGCCGTCACCGAGTGGTTCACTACCAAAGATTCATGCGTCCCCAGGTTGCGATAAGCCAGGCGGTACATGAGCCGGTCGGCAAGCGAATCCAACCGGTTGGTTGTGCCAGGCTGGGGAACGCAGGTCCCGCCACCGCAAAGGGGTGAGAAGGCA
>DATEPX010000206.1:0-5333 GCA_035272945.1 Terriglobales bacterium | reverse complement strand
GGGATGAGCCTCCGCCATCGGCCGCGACAGGCAGTGCATGCCTCGTTGAACATATCATCCGCCCCGGGATCAGATGTCCATGATGGCCTTACGCTGGCCGCCGTCGAGCGTGATCCAGGCTCCGTTCATGTAACTGGCGCGGTCTGACGCGATGAAGACCACGACGGAGGCCACCTCTTCAGGCGTGCAGATGCGGCCGAGCGGCAAGCTGCGCAGGACCTTGGCGCCAGCTTCATCAACAGAAAGACCCTTGTCGCGGGCGTACGCTCGCACCAAACCGTCCCAGCGCTCGGTTGACACTGGGCCGGGGTTGACGGCGTTCACCAAAATCCCCTGCGGCCCGTACTGCTCCGCCAGCGCGGAGGTCATGGCCAGGTCCGCGGCGTTGGCCGCGCTGGCCGTAAGTTCCCAATACGCAGGCTTGATCCCGTCGTTGCCCACGACGTTCACAATGCGCCCGCGGCCACGCCGCAGCAGATAGGGGATCACCGCCTTCGCGCACCGGACATAGCCCATGAATTTCAGCTGCAAGCTCAGTGTCCAGTCTTCTTCCGCAAGGTTGAGGATCAGGCCGCCCGGCGAAGCTCCGGCGCAGTTGACCAGGATGTCGAGCCCGCCGAAGTGCGCCGCCGCCGCATCCACACAGCGTTGGACGTCTTCCCAGCGCGTCATGTCGCCAGCAACAGGGAAGACGTCCGCACCCGTGGCCTGACGGATGGCCTCTGCGGCCCGCCGCAATTCATCCTCGCGCCGTGCGCAGATTGCAACGCGGGCCTCCTCGCGGGCAAACTCCAGCGCGCAGGCTCGGCCGATGCCCTTTGACCCGCCGGTGATGAACACCACTTTGTGGCGCAGTCCGAGATCCATGTCGACCTGCCTCAGCGTGTAGGTTTTGTCAGGGTGACCGGTCTCGTCAAGTCTCCGTGCAGTTCCGGGCGCCGGTCGGCGAGGGTCGTCATCCCGCCCCGTCCCGCGGCTGCGTCAGCTCGACAAGAAAACCGTCGGAGGGGTCGTGGGCCAGGAAGGCAATCAGCGTGTTCCCCGCGCCTGGTTGCGGCGTTTCGTCCCGCAACGCCACCCCGCGTGCTTTGAGCGCGGCGAGAGCCGCGTAAATGTCGTCGACAAGGAGGGCGATGTGCTGGATCCCTTCGCCGCGCCGCCGCAGCCATTCCGCGTTAAACCCGTCTGTAGTGAGCGGCTCGATCAGTTCCAGCAGCACGCCGCCGAGATGGACGAAGGCGATCCGCAGCAATCCCGGGCCGTAGTCCTCCCAGGCGAAGACCTCCAGCCCGAGGGGACGTAGACGCTCGGCGGCCGCGCGCGCGTCCCGCACCACCACACCAATGTGATGCAGGCCATGGAATTTAGGGGGGACTGCGCCGGTCATTCGTCGACCCAGGCGGCCACGCGGGCGGGCCCGCCGTTGCCATTTTTTACCGGCACGGGCATGGCAAGCAGGGTGAAGTGGCGCCGGCCGATCTGGTTCAGGTTGATCAGATTTTCAATCAGGCACACGTCGGCACCCAGCGTGATCAGGTGCACCGGGTATTTGGGCTGTCCTGGCGGCTTCGGTGGCCCGCCGTCCACGGCGAAGTCCACACCCAACGCGCGCACCCCGGTTCTGACGAGCCACTGCGCCGCCTCGTTCGACAGGTAGGGATTGTCGCGGTAGAAGGCCCGATCGTTCCACTTCGCCTGTGCCCACCCGCTCCAGAGGACAGCGCGCCGATCGCGCAGGTCCGCGTCGCCGGCTGCTGCCTGGACCGCGTCAACCGTGAACGGCTGGCCCGGCCGTGCCTGGGATCGTAAGTCCACGAGCACCGCAGGTCCGTTCAGCCACTCCAGCGGCACACGGTCGATTGTCAGCCCGTTTTTGATGAAGTGGTACGGGGCGTCAATGTGGGTGCCGGTGTGGATGCTGAACGTGGCGTACGAGGTGGAGAGCCCGTGCAGTTCATGGTGGTGGATTGGGACGTCGTAGATGTGCGGATGTCCCGGGACCGGCTCGACCTCTGGCCCCCACGGGATCGTCAGGTCGATCAGGTGCACGCCGCTACCCCTCGATCAGGATGCGCATTGCATTCGTGCCCTGGTCGAGTGAACCTTCCTGCCACCGATGTGGTCGGCGGTGCCGGGCATCCGCCGCGGGGAGGGGACATGGCAGCGCATTTTGCTGCCGTCCAAGGGGGCGAAGCCTAGTAACCATGCTCCCTAGTCCCATCCTCGCGTAGTTTGGGCATGAAACCAACCAGGATGGGGTTCTCACAGCGCCCCTAGCCTTCTGGCGCTTCCCTGGCCTCGGTAACGACTCAGTCAGGGACCAGCCAACATCGTGGCTGATCGCAGGAGGCCGGAGAGATTCGGATCAGTTCTTGCAGGAGGATTCATCGCGATGCTTGTTGATAGCACCTTCACGGCAATTCCGAGTTGAGGTCATGCTTCTTCCCCGGGGCGACGAATACATTATCGCGGTCCAAAATCCGCGCACCGCCTTTGGCGACGCTGAGCTAAAAGGCTGCAGCGCTGAAGTCGACCGGTTTGCAATCCCGAAGCCCTACTCTGGCGGCTTCACGGCCACGTTCCATCTCCTCAATCAATCCCGGGAATGGGCCGTGCGGTGCTTTACGAGATCCATTTCTGATCTACAGCAGCGATATGCGGCTATCGATCGCTTTCTCGCGAGAAACACCGAAAGCTTCCTCGTGGGAACATTTTACCTTTCGCAAGGCATTCGGATTTCGGGGCAATGGTATCCGATTATCAAGATGCAATGGGTGAAGGGTGATACCCTGAACAGCTTTATCGAAAAGAACATCGGGAATGCCGGACGACTCAAGAAGCTGATCCCCGAGTTCGTGTCTCTGGTACGTCGCCTTCAGCAACTCACGATCGCTCACGGCGATTTACAACACGGAAACATCTTGGTCAGGGATGGGAAATTGTTTCTCATTGACTACGACGGCATGTTTCTTCCCAAGCTCTCTCGCCTCAAGACAAATGAGATTGGCCATGTGAATTACCAGCATCCGGGGCGAAATGCGAGTCACTATGGGCCTTCCATTGACCGGTTTTCGTCTATTGTGATTTATTTGGGGCTGCGAGCGATTTCGGAGTCGCCGGGGCTGTGGACCAAATACGATGACAGCGAGAATGTCCTCTTCCGCGCAGGGGATTTTGCCAATGCGGCGGGTTCGCCCTTGGTTCGTGAGCTTGCTGCTCTTCCCGCTCTCTCCTCAGAAGTTGAGAGGTTCCAAGGCGTTTGTAAGCTGCCTATCGATGACGTCCCGGACCTTGAGACCTTCATCTCAGGCGGGTTTCGCTATCCCAAGGCGGCAGTCTCCCAGGTGACCGCCCCCCCGTCCACATCATCGCAAGCTGTTCCGCCGGTGATCCTAAAGGTTGTTCCCCCGGTCATACCAAAGGTCGTGCCGCCGGTCATCTCAAGGGTTGTCCCGCCAGCCATACCAAAGGCTGTCCCACGAACGCTGCCCACTCACCTTCCCGCGCCGAGCCCTGCCACCTCGGCATCTGCACAGGTTCCCACGCGGCGTCCTGCTCAGCCCGCTCAAGTGCCTCATGCAGGTCAAACTGGCGAAAGGGTATCAAGCACGTTGGTTGGCATCGTCGCTGCGGTTGTGCTGGGGGTCATTGGCTGGGCCATTTGGGGGATCTGGGCATTCGTGAACGCGGTCCACTGAGTGCTGTTGTTGGAGGATGTGGCTAAGAGGGTGGTCCTGCATAAACTCGACTTGGCAGAACCGCCGAGGGGCATTATTGAGTAGGCAGTCAGGCAGCGGCAGGGCGTTTCATCACCAACACATCTGCATCAGATGAGAGGAGTGCGGCGAAGATGTCGTACACAGCTGAAATCAGTCGAAGGAATCCGTCGTGCTTTTTGTTCTTGATCGACCAGTCCGGATCCATGGTGGATCCCTTTGGAGGTGAGGAATCAGGGAGAAGGAAAGCGGATCAGGTGGCAGACGTCATTAATCGACTCTTGCAGAACCTCATTATCAAGTGTGCCAAGCAAGAGGGAGTGCGAGACTACTACCACATCGGGGTGATCGGCTACGGGACGCAAGTAGGTCCCGCATTCGCGGGGGCGCTCGCCGGCAGAGAATTGGTGCCCATCGGTGAAGTGGCCAATAACCCCGCCAGAATAGAAGCGCGCGAAAAGAAAGTTGATGACGGAGCAGGCGGTCTCGCGGATCAAACCGTTCGGTTCCCTATTTGGTTTGATCCAGTGGCTACCGGTGGCACGCCCATGTGTCAGGCATTGACACGAGCGCAATCGATCATGCAGGGGTGGACGAGCCAGCATGCCCACGGTTTCCCACCGCTGGTGATTAATATCAGCGACGGAGAACCCACTGACGGTGATCCTAGCGTGCCAGCCCAATCCGTGATTCAACTCGCCACGAGTGATGGGAACGTTTTGCTCTTCAATATTCACATCTCCTCGCAGAGCGGGGCGCCCATCATATTCCCTGACAGCCAGGAGACTCTGCCAGATGATCACGCGCGTCTGCTGTTCAGCATGTCAAGTCAGCTTCCCGAGTTCCTGCGCACCTTCGTGCAACAAGAAGGTATTAACGTATCCGAGAACACCCGAGGGTTCGCGTTCCAGGCGGACCTGGTGACACTGATCAAATTCCTTGATATCGGAACACGACCGAGCAACTTGCGATAGGAGACGACCTAATCGTTGACATGGAGGCCTTTCTTGTCCCGCTCCGGGTCCAGAAGGGGGGAAATGCGGAAGGGGAATATGAAGATGCCTTCCACCCGCCGGGAAATGGCAAGGTGGAAGGTGCAGCGTTACGCTTTGCAATTGCCGATGGCGCAAGCGAAGGAATGTTGAGCGGCGCCTGGGCAAGAATCTTGGTGGAATTGCACTGCCGGTTTGAGTGGACATGCAGCTCGCTTGAGCAATTTCTTGAGAGGGCATACCAAGACTGGCGGTCGTTCAAGTCAGAGTACCTCCGCGACCGGAAAGAGCGGAATCATCCAGTTCAATGGTATGAAGAGCCGGGGCTTCAGGCAGGAGCATTTTCGACTCTTCTCGGCCTCACGCTGACGGGGTCCTCGAATGAGCAGGCTGGACAGTGGACAGCCGTCGCCATAGGGGATAGTTGCCTGTTCCAAGTCAGGGGCAGCACCCTGGTGGAGAAATTCCCCGTGGAACGCTCTTCTGACTTCAACAGCCGTCCGGTGCTCATTGCGAGCAACCCGGCTCGAAATGACCAGGCCATCAGCGCTATTCGACGGGTTTCGGGGACGTTTGGGTCAGGCGACGCCTTTTACCTCATGACCGACGCGCTGGCTCAGTGGTC
>DATEPX010000205.1:0-4761 GCA_035272945.1 Terriglobales bacterium | reverse complement strand
CCGATCTCGCTACCCAACGGGGGTAGATCACCCGCCCCTGGCCTGTTTCGTAACCCAGGCATTCCCAGCGGATCGTTCCCAGTGTTATCGCATGACGCCAGCAAGTGTGTTCAATTTCTCTTCACCGCGAATGCTGAACGAGTCCTCGGCAGTAGGCGCTCCGGTACTCCTCTGTCCACTACCTACTCTCACGCGATAGGCGCCGCTGTAATGACGCGATCGCCGGCTTCGTTGACGTGGCTGAGCTCTCGTGGTGGCAGATCAAAACTCACTGGGCGCGATACCCCCGGCCCCCAAGGTGAACGCGAGTGAACGCACGAAGCGCACGAGTTGGTGCCACGGGCGCATTACCAAAGTCCAAGTACAGTTCAACGACTCCGTCGCCTTCGCGCTGGCTGATATTCTTCACATCGACTAGCACCCCCTAACGATCTCCCGCATTCAAATGTCATCACTAACCCCTACGCAGGCTGGCAATATGACAGTGGACCCTCGGTTTTCGACCGCTCCAGCGTCGCTTCCGTCAACTTCGTCTATGACATTCCGGTTTCAGAAGCGCCAACAACCGTCTCCTCAAGACAAGCTTGGGTGTATGGCAATTGTCGGGAATTATCACTATGCAATCAGGCGGCTCCGATGAATGTCACCGTGGGTGCAGCAACGATGTCGGCAGCATTTTCCCCACGCCGGGCGCGTTCGCCGCTCCCGCTCCCGGGACCTTCGGCACGCTTCCCCACAACGCTTTGCGTGGCCCGCGACAACTGGAACATGGCACTCACATAAGATATTTGTTTTCAGCGAAAACCGCGGCAGTAGCTTGGAGTTCCGGGCCGAGGCGTACAACATGTGGAACCACACCCAGCTTAGAGCGGACGTTATAAGCGGCAACGAGCGGCAACTACGGTGCGGCTCTCACCGGCAGCAACTTCGGCGTGATCACGCAAGCTTACGATCCTAGAGTCTTCCAACTCGGGAAGAAACTAACTCTCTGAAGCGGTTCAGGATAACTCCCTCGGCCCCGTCGATACCCATACCAGCGGGGCCTCTTTCTTTTTGCCCGGTTATAGAATAGCGCTCCCGGCTTATTTCTCTCTTCTACAATGGGCTTTCGGCACTTGGTTTCGAGCATGAAACACTGGAAGTTCCTGCTGGTGATCCTGGCGTTGTGTTCGTCGAAGTTGGCGCTTGCGCAATCGGTCGATCCCGCTGACGCGCAGAGGCTGGAGCAGCAAGGAAAGTTAGCGGAAGCTGCCCAGGCATGGCGCGCCATCACAAGACAGAATCCCAACGATGCTGCCGCATTCGCCAGCCTGGGGGCAGTTCTCTCCAAACAGCAGAAGTACGCGGAAGCTGCCTCGGTCTACCGGCAAGCTCTTGCCTTCGATCCCAAATTGCCGGGGGTGCAACTCAACCTCGGGCTGGCGGAATTCAAACAAGGACATTTCAATGAGGCGATCGCTCCGCTGAAAGCCGCCCTAGCCTCACAGCCGTCCAGCACCCAGTCCCGCACATTGCTGGGCATCAGTTGCTATGGGGCAAAGAAGTTTGCCGAGGCCGTCAAATATCTCGCGCCAGTTGCTAAGGCCGATCCAGACAATACGGAACTTCATCAGACCTTAGCGCAGAGTTGCCTGTCCGCCAAACAATATGACTGCGCGCTCGAAGAATTCCGCCACATTCTGCAGAAGGCGCCTGATTCCGCCGCCGCCCACATCTTAATGGGAGAGGCCTTGGACGGCGTACACCGAACCCCGGAAGCAATAACCGAATTCGAAGCCGCTGCCAAAATCTCTCCTCGCGAACCGAATGTCTACTTCGGGCTCGGTTATCTCCACTGGAAATCAAATCAATATGACGAAGCCGTCCGTGAGTTTCAGAACCAATTGTCTATCGATCCCGGCAATGCCCAGGCCCTGGCCTATCTTGGCGACATCGAGATGAGGAAAAACAATCCCGAGAAGGCCCTCTCGTATTTGCATCAGGCAGTGCAAGCTCGAAACGACCTACGCATTGCCTATATCGACATGGGTGCCGTCTTAGTCCGCCAGAAGCAATATAAGGAAGCCATAGCTCCGTTGAAGCGTGCACTGGAGCTGGACCCCACTCAGCCGGATGCTCATTACCGGCTCGGACGTATCTACCAGGCAATAGGCAACCGGGCCGCAGCCCAGCAGGAATTCAAGAAGGTTCAGCAGCTTCATCAGAACGCCGATGAAGACTTCGCCTCAAAGATGGCCGCATCGCCTACTAAGTAAACAGGTGAGCGATCAGCGCACACTATGATCAGACCTCCTGAGCTCCGCGAAATCAGGATGACCCGATTTTGAAGACGAGAGCGAGGCGGGTGCCTGGAAAAATGGTCTGCGTCGCGTTGAGTTCCGCCAACAGTTGTTCGATGGCCTGATCGTGAGCCGCCTGGGTGAGATGATGCAGGCGGACCGTCAAGGTGTTGGTGGCCAAGTCCGGGAGGAGATCCACCTCAGTATCGAAAATCTGGCGCAGCAAGGTACGCGCATCCTCGGTGCGAGCCAGATGCTCGCGCAGCAGCGAAGCCAAGCTGGATTCGGCGCGATAGGCGATCATTTTGATGGTATCGATGAAGTGCTTGCGCTCGGTGCGCAGACGAGTAAAGCGGTCTGCCTCGGGCAACGATTTCACGGGAATGTGATGCTCCGTGTTCTTGCGAACTTGTTTCAACTTCTCGATCTCCAAGTCCAAGTTCTCGATCGCTTCCCGTAGCTCGCCCTTGCGCTGCTGAAATCCCTCCAGTTCGGATTGGCTGGGATCCTCCGATAAAGCCAGGGCCCCAAACTGAGCAGCCCGGCGGTGGCGCTGGCCGGCCTGGGAGCGAATCTGGCTATCGAGCTTGCGCCACTCCGGATTTACCACCGAAATAGCATCAGGAATCGGCTCGGTTCCATACTCGACCAGACGGTCCAAACCATAGTGTTCGCGCATATAACGGAAGAAGTTTTCCTGACACCATCGGGCGAACAACGCAGTCGCCAGCGTGGCCAGCGGCGCCTCAAAGTTCGTGGTCAGAATCGACGTCTGATGCCCGCTGTCACTCAGTTTGCGGATCTCGCGGACCCAGAACCGATTCGACAACTGGCTCCCGCGCTCGGCCAGTTTCATGCTCACCGTTTCCCCTCCCGCCAGGCTGACGCGATAGGACTGGAACTCTTCCTCTCGCCAGGCTGGCTGGGGGAACTTGCGATAGGTCAGAACGGCGATCCGTTTCTGCCACAGTTCCTCGAACAGCTCTGGGCTGTAGCCTTCCGATCGAACACCAGGGTGAACCAATGCGCCCGGGGATCTTGGTCCCGACGTCGCTGTTGCTCCGGGGTCTTAACCAGGTTAGCTTCTAGCCACGGAATCACATCCTGTTTGAGAGTGGCGATCAGCCCAGGATCCACTTCCTTTCCTTATTCACGTATAGGAAGGGGTGGCCATCCATGGCATTGATCCAATAATCGGTGGTGGCCCGCAGACACAAGCGTTCGCGGGCCACATAATGGCGGGGCAGCGGCGTCTGTTCTCCGTGATAGACGCGCACGTGACCGTCGCAGTAGAAAAACAGTTCCGTCGCCGTTTGCCGGGCGATCCATTCCTTGGCCAACGCCGCGTTCCAGCGCAAGGCTCGGCCCAAGTCCTCGCACAACACCTTCAGCTTCGCCCGCAGGGTGCGCACTTCCGGGATTCGGTCCAGACCCAGGAGTTTGCCCCATTCTCCCGGAGCTTGATACCGCAGCTGCTCCAGCGACTGAATGCGAGCCAACGCCATCAATCCCAGCAAGAGGAAGATGCTGTCGATCCCATAAAATCCCTTGGGTAAATTGGTACATCTCCGGGGTGTAGTGCAGCAGCCCCACCGCCAACAGGGCCGGTAAGGCCAGCAGCACTCCGCCCCGGGTTACGTCGCAGGTGGGTTGGAACTGAACCGGCGCCGACTCCAGCGCTCCCATCGCAGCTGCCACTCGTTCCAACGAGCGCGTGGTGGCGTTCCCCATGGGCGCTTGACTGTCGACTTGGCTGCGCTCGCTCTTGCTGCTTAGCGCGCTGCCCGCGGGTTCGTTTTTTTTGGCTGCGACAAACGCCCGGCACGAATGGCCTTGTGCAGCGTGTTGGCCAAAATCTCCAGTTCCCGGGCTACTTCCGGAACCCTTCGTCCTTCCTCCAGTAACTGCTGCGCTCGCTCCAAAACTTCTCCCTTCAGCACCGACGCCGAACTGTGGCGCGGCTTGGCCACGTAGAATCCTTGCGCTCCTCGTTCTCGGAAAACCTTCACATACCTCTTCACGGTGATCATCGGTACTCCGAAGGCTTGCACGATCTCCTTCGGCTTCATCGTGCCGTTGACGATCATTTGGCTGGTGAACATGCGGAAGCCATCCACATCGTCCTCGGGGTGGTGAAACACCGGCAGGTGACCGTAGATGTAATAGACAGTGCTCGCTTTCTTTTCCACCGCAATCTGGCTATTGATCTCGGTTATTCCGGCAGGAAATATGGAGAGTTGCAGTTGTGGCATCCCTCTCTCTTACCCGAAGGCCACCTGCTCGGCAACCCTTTTTCACGATCATTCCAGTCTCCCTGGTCGACACAATTTACTAGGCGAGATCTGATTGGATAACAACGTCGGCTCCTCCCCGAGCCGAGTAGACTTGGCAGTGCTGTTCTGACCAAGACTCGGGAGGAAAGGAGCCGAGCATGTTGATTATAGGCTGTGATTTTCATTCTCGCTTTCAGCAAATTGCGATG